>NZ_NCVH01000033.1:0-352952 GCF_002096855.1 Streptococcus mitis
AAGTTCATAGATCTGAACTTTATCATCATAAGTTAATTTCATAATAAAAGCACCCCAAAAGTTAGATTTTTTCTGTCTAACTTTTGGGGTGCAGTTCAAATTTAAAGCTTTTTTATTTTATCGACTCATCTCTAAATAGTTTTTAATGATTTGTAACTCTTTTTGGTTCAAAGGGCGGTAGTTACCTTCTGCTAAATCTGGGTTCAATGTGAAGTCCCCAAATTGGATTCTCTTGAGGCTAGTCACCTTGACACCAACCGAGAGGAACATTTTCTTAACTTGATGAAATTTTCCTTCTGAAATGGTGATAGAGGCTTGACTGAGGAAAGGATTTGCAGATAGAATCTCTAGTCTTGCAGGTTTACAGATAGTGCCATCTAAAAAGACAATTCCCTTTTGAAAGGTTTGGATATGGTCAGGTGTCAGAAGTCCATTAACCTCAACTTGATAAGTTTTATCGACATGATATTGGGGATGGAGGAGCTGAAAGCCTAAGGGACCGTTATCGGTCAAGAGAAGGAGTCCTGTCGTATCTCGGTCCAGTCGGCCGACGGCATAGAGCTTGTCAGACTGGATGTCAGGCGGAAGGAGGTCCATGACAGTTGGAAGTTTTTTGTCTTTGTTGGCTGTCACGACACCAACAGGTTTATGTAGCATAAGGTAGGTGTGCCCATAACCTTGAATGATTCGGTCCTGAAAAAGGAGTTCCTGTAGTCCTGTATCGATATTCTGAGCTAGGGAGCGGGCTGGGCAACCATTGACGAGAATGTCCCCTTTGAGTAAGGCTTGTTTCATGGCCTTTCGGCTGATTTTTTCTTGGGCTAATAAATTATCTAAACGCATACTGTGCCTATCTTATCATAAGTCGCTTGCTTTGAAAAGGCTTGACATGAAAAGAAAAGCATAGTGAAAACATTTACACTTGCTTGAGTTATGTTATTTACTTGAAATTATGGTATAATCGTTCAGTTAGAAAATAAATTTTGAATATTATAGAGGAAATCATGACAAAATTAAGAGAAGATATCCGTAACATTGCGATTATCGCCCACGTTGACCACGGTAAAACAACCCTCGTTGACGAATTATTGAAACAATCAGAAACGCTTGATGCACGTACTGAATTGGCAGAGCGTGCTATGGACTCAAACGATATCGAAAAAGAGCGTGGAATTACCATCCTTGCTAAAAATACAGCCGTTGCCTATAACGGAACTCGTATCAACATCATGGACACACCAGGACACGCGGACTTCGGTGGAGAAGTTGAGCGTATCATGAAAATGGTTGACGGTGTTGTTTTGGTCGTAGATGCCTACGAAGGAACAATGCCACAAACTCGTTTCGTATTGAAAAAAGCCTTGGAACAAGACCTTGTGCCAATCGTGGTTGTTAACAAAATCGACAAACCATCAGCTCGCCCAGCAGAAGTAGTGGACGAAGTCTTGGAACTCTTCATCGAGCTTGGCGCAGATGACGACCAGCTTGATTTCCCAGTGGTGTATGCATCAGCGATCAACGGAACTTCTTCATTGTCAGATAATCCAGCTGACCAGGAAGCTACTATGGCACCAATATTTGACACAATTATTGACCATATCCCAGCTCCAGTAGATAACTCAGATGAGCCTTTGCAGTTCCAAGTATCACTTTTGGACTACAACGACTTCGTTGGACGTATCGGTATCGGTCGTGTCTTCCGTGGTACTGTTAAAGTTGGGGACCAAGTTACCCTTTCTAAACTTGATGGCACAACTAAAAACTTCCGTGTTACAAAACTCTTCGGTTTCTTTGGTTTGGAACGTCGTGAAATCCAAGAAGCAAAAGCAGGTGACTTGATTGCCGTTTCAGGTATGGAAGATATCTTTGTCGGTGAAACCATTACTCCGACAGACGCAGTTGAAGCTCTTCCAATCCTACACATCGATGAGCCAACTCTTCAAATGACTTTCTTGGTCAACAACTCACCATTTGCTGGTAAAGAAGGTAAATGGGTAACTTCTCGTAAGGTAGAAGAACGTTTGCAGGCAGAATTGCAAACAGACGTTTCCCTTCGTGTTGACCCAACTGATTCACCAGATAAATGGACAGTTTCAGGTCGTGGAGAATTGCACTTGTCAATCCTTATCGAAACAATGCGTCGTGAGGGATATGAACTTCAAGTATCTCGTCCAGAAGTTATCGTAAAAGAAATCGACGGTGTTAAATGTGAACCATTTGAACGTGTTCAAATCGACACTCCAGAAGAATACCAAGGATCTGTTATCCAAAGCCTTTCTGAACGTAAGGGTGAAATGTTGGATATGATTTCAACTGGTAATGGTCAAACTCGTTTGGTCTTCCTTGTTCCAGCGCGTGGTTTGATCGGATACTCAACTGAGTTCTTGTCAATGACTCGTGGTTACGGTATCATGAACCATACCTTCGACCAATACTTGCCATTGATTCCAGGTGAAATTGGTGGACGTCACCGTGGTGCCCTTGTTTCTATCGATGCTGGTAAGGCTACAACTTACTCAATCATGTCTATCGAAGAACGTGGTACGATCTTTGTCAACCCAGGTACTGAGGTTTATGAAGGAATGATCATCGGTGAAAACTCTCGTGAAAACGACTTGACAGTTAACATCACTAAGGCTAAACAAATGACTAACGTTCGTTCAGCTACTAAGGACCAAACAGCTGTTATCAAGACACCTCGTATCTTGACACTTGAAGAGTCTCTTGAGTTCTTGAACGACGATGAGTACATGGAAGTAACGCCTGAGTCTATCCGTTTGCGTAAACAAATCCTTAATAAGGCAGAGCGTGAGAAAGCTAACAAGAAGAAAAAATCAGCTGAATAAGAGCTAGAAAGAGATAAAGATGGTTTATTTAATCATAGGACTCCTCTTATTACTACTCTATGTATTTGCGACACCAGAAAGCATTAAAGGGACAGTCAATATCGTCCTTGTCGTCTTTGCTTTCGTAGCACTTTTGATTTTACTGATGCTGTCTGTCCTGCAAATCTTTCAGCTACCGACAGAATTCTTTATCGTAGTTGCTATGCTCTTCCTAGCATACTTTAGCTTGCGAGATATTACCCTCATGTCGGTCCATAAAAGTAAAAAAAGATAAAGAAGAGAGTTTTGGCTCTCTTTTTTTGTAGAAATTTTACAATAGTTTGAATTGCCTTTTACTATAACATCATCTCTTTTTCTTGTAAAGTATGAAGGTGAAAACTGGAATAAAATCCTCTAATGTCATCTATTTTTTAGGAAATTGTAAAACTTCATTACTAATGATATATTAGTAAAATATGTTGATAGATTATAAAGAAAGTGATATACTTAAATTAAAAGAAATCGTTTTCAAAATGAGGAAGGATTAAATTTATACTCAATGAAAATCAAAGAGCAAACTAGGAAGCTAGCCGCAGGTTGCTCAAAGCACTGCTTTGAGGTTGTAGATAAGACTGACGAAGTCAGTTACATATATCTACAGCAAGGCGACGTTGACGCGGTTTGAAGAGATTTTTGAAGAGTATTGTTGTCTTGGTGCTCAGGGTGTGATGGATTAAACTAGTAAAATAATTCTAAGAATTTATAAAAGATAAAATCTTTGTTCTATAGGGTTATTCTCTTATACAAGGAGTCTACTATGAAGAAACTATTCATATTATTATCAACTTTTTTTCTCAGCTTCTTCCTTGCTTGGATTATTGTCTTACGTGCGCCACAATATTTATATGCAAGCTATGATTCCGTCTCTTTACTTCGTGTCAAAAAAGATACTCAGGAACCGACGCGTGAGGTATTTGAACAGGAATTGGAGAATTTTGCAAACTCGGAACAGAGTTTAATAGCTAGAAGAATTGTAGAGCCGAGTAAGGATGGGACGACTCACTTTACTTATGCAACTTATGGTCAGGGAACATTACCAAAACAATTCCAAGAAGCTAGCCAAGAAAGTCGTGAACGTAGTGATCCGCTAAATAGTTATCTCCTTTTGTCAGGCTCCTTGACGAAAGAAAAGCTTGCCGATAAATTAGGAGATTTGGGTTATAAAGCAATTCCTGACCGAAAGACACCGCCCTATACTCTTGCTTTTAGAATGTTACTAATTCCCCTTATTTTAATTAGTTTAGCAATATTTGGCTTATCTTTCTTTGCTTTAGTGATTATCACTCGGATTAAGGAAATGAGAGCTGCAGGTATAAAACTCTTTTCTGGTCAGACTCTCTTATC
Source organism: Streptococcus mitis (assembly GCF_002096855.1). GTDB lineage: Bacteria > Bacillota > Bacilli > Lactobacillales > Streptococcaceae > Streptococcus > Streptococcus mitis_Y. Next base: position 4,230 of record NZ_NCVH01000033.1, read on the forward strand.
CATCATGGGGCATTCTTTATCGACTGATATCAAATGGCTCCTTCTATCAGCCCTCCTTTCCTTCCTAGGTGGGGGAGTCGTTCTTTTTAGTCAAGGTTTGTTTTATCCTATCTTGTTAGCCACCTATGGTTTTGGGATTAGTTTCTATCTGTTGTTTTTATTGGCGATTTCAATTTTACTAATGCTTCTTTATCTAATGAGTTTGAGTTACAAAGCATTAGTTCCCGTTATTAAGGGAAGATTACCCCTTAAACGCTTGATGGCTTTAACCCTATTGTGTCAGTTAGTAGCTGTTTTTACAGTAGGCTACGCTGTTAAGACAGGTTTGACGTCTTACCAACGATTGAAAGAACTTGAAATTTCAAAACAAGCATGGCAGGACAGAGCAGACTATTATCAAATTTCTTTTGGCTTAGGTGATAGAGTAAAAGATACAGAAAATCAGAATAAGTGGTATGCCTTTGCCAAGGAAGCAATCGAAGAAGAACAGGCTCTATTTGTAAAAGATAATCTCATTCATTTTGCAAATCCACAAGGAAAAAATGAACAAGGAGAGACACTGGATACCTATAGTCCAGATGCTAATACGCTCTATGTTAGTCCCAGTTATTTGGACAAGGAAAAGGTCGTGGTAGATGCTGAGACCAAACAGAAGTTAGCCCATCTCCAAAAAGGTGAGTTTATCCTCTTGCTCCCAGAACATTTGCGCTCTCGAGAAGCAGAACTTAAGAAAGTTTTTGAAGAAAAATTGAGTTATTATGGAAAATCTGGTGAGGAGGAAAGTGCTCCTTTAGAGTATGAAATGAGAGCGATTGTTAGTTATCTTCCAACTGGAGAAAAGCGGTTTGTTTATAATAACGGTGAGAATCCCGTATCCACTCAGTATTTGACTGATCCGATTTTAGTTGTATTTACTCCAACATCTATAGGTGATAGTATCATTTCTAAATCTATGTGGTCTATCAATGCTGGTAATAATATCTTTGTCAAAGGATATGAGAGTGGGCTAGAACTCTTGAAGAAAGCTGGAATTTATGAGCAAGTATCCTATCTTAAAGAAAGAAGAAGCGTTTATCTAACTCGTTATAATGAAGTTCAAACTGAAACAGCAACTTTAATCCTAGGAGCTATTGTTGGAATAGCTAGTTCCTTGTTACTCTTTTATTCTGTCAATCTTCTATATTTCGAGCAATTCCGCCGAGATATCTTGATTAAACGAATTTCAGGTTTACGATTTTTTGAAACACATGCTCAGTATATGGTTAGTCAATTTGCCAGTTTTGTATTTGGTGCTAGTTTCTTTATTTTAAGCAGTCGAGACTTGGTGATTGGCTTGCTCACTTTATTAGTCTTTCTAGCTAGTGCAGTTTTGACGCTTTACCGTCAAGCTCATAAAGAATCTCGTGTTTCTATGACAATTATGAAAGGAAAATAGGATGATTGAACTAAAGAATATATCTAAAAAATTTGGAAGCCGTCAGCTATTTTCAGATACGAATCTTCATTTTGAAGGTGGGAAAATTTATGCCTTAATCGGTACAAGTGGCTGTGGTAAGACAACACTCTTGAATATGATTGGACGATTAGAGCCATATGACAAAGGACAAATCATCTATGATGGTACTTCTCTTAAGGACATTAGGCCTTCTGTTTTCTTTAGAGATTACTTGGGATACTTATTTCAAGATTTTGGCTTAATTGAAAGCCAAACCGTCAAAGAGAATCTCAATCTGGGTTTAGTTGGTAAAAAGTTGAAAGAAAAAGAGAAAATCTCTTTGATGAAACAAGCTCTAAACCGTGTTAACCTCTCTTATTTAGATTTAAAGCAACCTATATTTGAGTTATCAGGAGGAGAAGCACAACGTGTTGCACTAGCGAAGATAATTTTAAAGGATCCGCCTTTGATTCTCGCAGATGAACCAACCGCTTCCTTAGACCCCAAAAACTCTGAGGAATTACTTTCTATCCTAGAATCTTTGAAAAATCCGAATCGAACTATTATTATTGCGACCCACAATCCTCTTATTTGGGAACAAGTGGACCAAGTCATTCGAGTTACCGATTTATCACATAGATGATAAGGTAAAATTCAGATAGAAGAAAGAGTCACAAATACACTTTGTGGCTTTTTTATTTCCATAAAAATGGTAAAATAGTAGGAGTAGAAATGGAGTTTGAGACATGAAAGTAATAGATCAATTTAAAAATAAGAAAGTCCTTGTTTTAGGCTTGGCCAAGTCTGGTGAATCTGCAGCACGTTTGTTGGACAAGCTGGGTGCCATTGTGACAGTAAATGACGGAAAACCTTTCGAGGACAATCCAGCTGCCCAAAGTTTGCTGGAAGAAGGGATCAAGGTTATCACAGGTGGTCATCCTTTGGAACTCTTGGATGAAGAGTTTGCTCTGATGGTGAAAAATCCAGGCATCCCATACAGCAATCCCATGATTGAAAAGGCTTTGGTCAAGGGAATTCCAGTCTTGACTGAGGTGGAATTGGCTTATTTGATTTCTGAAGCACCGATTGTTGGTATTACTGGTTCGAACGGTAAAACAACCACAACGACCATGATTGGGGAGGTTTTGACTGCTGCTGGGCAACATGGTCTTTTATCAGGGAATATCGGCTATCCAGCTAGTCAAGTGGCCCAAACAGCGTCAGATAAGGACACGCTTGTTATGGAACTTTCTTCTTTCCAACTCATGGGCGTTCAAGAGTTTCATCCTGAGATTGCAGTAATTACCAACCTCATGCCAACTCATATCGACTACCACGGTTCTTTTGAGGAATATGTGGCAGCCAAGTGGAATATCCAGAACAAGATGACAGCGGCTGATTTCCTTGTCTTGAACTTTAACCAAGACTTGGCAAAAGAATTGGCAAGAAAAACACAAGCTACCGTTGTACCATTTTCAACACTTGAAAAGGTTGATGGAGCTTATTTGGAAGATGGTCAGCTCTACTTCCGTGGAGAAGTGGTCATGGCAGCTAGCGAAATCGGGGTTCCAGGTAGCCACAATGTGGAAAATGCCCTTGCTACTATTGTTGTAGCCAAGCTTCGTGGTGTGGATAACCAAACCATCAAAGAAACTCTTTCAGCCTTTGGTGGTGTCAAACACCGTCTCCAATTTGTGGATGAAATCAAGGGTGTCAAATTCTATAATGATAGCAAGTCAACCAATATCTTGGCAACTCAAAAAGCCTTGTCAGGATTTGACAACAGCAAGGTCATCTTAATTGCAGGTGGTTTAGACCGTGGTAATGAGTTTGACGAATTAGTTCCAGAAATTACTGGACTCAAGAAAATGGTCATCCTGGGTCAGTCTGCAGAACGTGTCAAATGGGCAGCAGACAAGGCTGGTGTGGCATATGTGGATGCGACTGATATTGCAGATGCGACCCGCAAGGCCTACGAGCTTGCGATTCAAGGAGATGTAGTTCTTCTCAGTCCTGCCAATGCTAGCTGGGATATGTATGCTAACTTTGAAGTACGTGGCGATCTCTTTATCGACACAGTAGCGGAGTTAAAGGAATAATATGAAAAAAATTGTCTTTACAGGTGGGGGGACGGTTGGACACGTCACCCTCAATCTTTTGCTAATGCCTAAGTTCATCGAAGATGGCTGGGAAGTCCACTATATCGGGGACAAGCGTGGGATCGAACACCAAGAAATCCTTAAGTCAGGTTTGGATGTTACCTTCCATTCTATTGCGACTGGGAAATTGCGTCGCTATTTCTCTTGGCAAAATATGCTGGATGTCTTCAAAGTTGGCTGGGGAATTGTCCAATCGCTCTTTATCATGTTGCGACTTCGTCCACAGGCCCTTTTTTCAAAGGGAGGCTTTGTCTCAGTACCGCCTGTTATCGCTGCGCGTGTGTCAGGAGTGCCTGTCTTTATTCATGAATCTGACTTGTCTATGGGCTTGGCCAATAAAATCGCCTATAAATTTGCGACTAAGATGTATTCAACCTTTGAACAAGCTTCGAGTTTGTCTAAGGTCGAGCATGTGGGAGCAGTGACCAAGGTTTCAGATCAAAAAAATCCAGAACCCGATGAATTGGTGGATATTCAAACCCACTTTAATCCCCAATTGCCAACTATATTGTTTGTCGGTGGTTCTGCAGGCGCTCGTGTCTTTAACCAATTGGTGACAGACCATAAGAAAGAACTGACAGAGCGCTACAATATTATCAATCTAACTGGAGATTCTAGCCTGAATGAGTTGAGCCAAAATCTTTTTCGTGTTGACTATGTGACCAATCTCTATCAACCCTTGATGGAATTGGCTGATATTGTTGTGACACGAGGTGGTGCCAATACGATTTTTGAGCTCTTGGCCATGGCAAAATTACATGTCATTGTGCCGCTTGGTCGTGAAGCTAGTCGTGGTGACCAGATTGAAAATGCAACCTACTTTGTAAAAAAAGGCTATGCAGAAGAACTTCAAGAAAGTGACTTGACCTTGGAAAGCTTGGAGGAGAAACTCAGTCACTTGCTTAGTCACAAGGATCAGTACCAAGCTAGCATGAAAGCTTCGACTGAATTGAAATCTCTTGCAGATTTTTATCAATTGTTGAAAAAAGATTTATCATAAGGAAAGTAAATGTCAAAAGATAAGAAAAATGAGGGCAAAGAAATCCTCGAAGAATTTAAAGAGTTATCAGAATGGCAGAAACGAAACCAAGAATACCTAAAAAAGAAGGCTGAGGAAGAGGCGGCCCTAGCTGAGGAGAAGGAAAAGGAAAGACAAGCTCGAATGGCTTCAAAATCTGAAAAGTCAGATGCAACCGAGGGCCAAGAGAGTGAATCTGAACCAAAAGACCCAAAATCAGCTAAGGAAGATGCTAAGGAAAAAGTAGAAGAGTCAGAAGACGTCAAAAAAGAAATATCCAAAGAAAAATCAAAGTCTAAAAAGACAGAGAAAGAGGATAAACGCGATAAAAAGGCAGAGAAAAAGCCTGTAAAAGAAAAACCGGTTAAACCGAAAATCCCAGGAGTTCATATCTGGCGGGCTATCTCGATTTTGTTTCTCAGTCTGCTTTTATTGGTTGTCTCTGCCTACTTGCTCAGTCCTTATGCGACCATGAAGGATATTCGTGTTGAGGGAACAGTGCAAACTACAGCTGATGATATTCGACAGGCTTCAGGCATTCAGGATTCGGATTATACGATTAACCTTCTGCTAGATAAGGCAAAATATGAAGAGCAGATTAAGTCAAACTATTGGGTTGAATCAGCTCAGCTTGTCTATCAATTTCCAACCAAGTTTACTATCAAGGTTAAGGAATATGATATTGTTGCCTACTATGTTTCTGGAGAAAGTCATTATCCAATCCTTTCAAGCGGTCAGCTTGAGACCAGTTCGGTGAGTTTGGTGAGTCTGCCAGAAACTTATATATCAGTTCTCTTTAATGACAGCGAACAAATCAAGACCTTTACGTCAGAACTTGCTCAAATTAGTCCAGAACTCAAGGCGGCTATCCAGAAGGTGGAATTAGCCCCAAGCAAGGTCACATCAGATCTAATTCGATTGACTATGAATGATTCGGACGAAGTTTTGGTCCCTCTATCTGAAATGAGTAAGAAACTGCCATATTACAGTAAGATTAAGCCACAATTGTCAGAACCGAGTGTGATTGACATGGAAGCTGGAATTTACAGCTACACTGTGGCGGATAAATTAATTATGGAAGCTGAGGAAAAAGCCAAACAAGAGGCTAAGGAAGCTGAGAAGAAACAAAAAGAGGAAGAGAAGAAAAGACTGGAAGAACAGCAGAATAAACTGGAAGAGGAAAAGAAAAAGCTGGAGGAAGAGAGCAATCAAAACCAAACGACCCGACGTTCATCGCGTCGCTAAGTTTATCTTTTCTCTCATAGCTCTTTAGTTGCCATGTTTTTACTTGACAAGTGCTAGTAGAAATAATAGAATAGTAAAAAACCTTTAAAGCAGTCCAGAGAGGCAGCTAAGGTTAGACGGTGAAAGGGTGGAGACTACCCATTTTTCGTGGAACCTTGCTGTTGGCAGGTTCCTTTTTTGCAGTTATTTTGAAGGAAGCTGGACTGATAAGAAAGATAAGAGGAGAAACACATGCGTGAAAGTCGCCCGGTCGTAGCTCTGGATTTTCCAAGTTTTGAAGAAGCCAAGGAGTTTTTAGCCCTATTTCCAGCAGATGAAAAGCTCTATGTCAAAGTAGGAATGGAAATCTACTATGCTGTAGGACCTGAAGTTGTCCGCTATTTGAAATCATTAGGTCACAGTGTCTTTTTGGATCTCAAGTTGCATGACATTCCCAATACAGTCAAATCAACCATGAAAATCTTATCCAGCCTAGGAGTTGATATGACCAATGTGCAGGCAGCAGGTGGAGTTGAGATGATGCAGGCTGCGCGTGAAGGATTGGGAGACAAGGGGATTCTCATAGCAGTTACCCAATTAACCTCAACCTCGGAAGAACAAATGCAGGAGTGTCAAAATATCCAAACTAGCCTCCAAGAGTCGGTTATCCACTATGCCCAGAAAACAGCTGAAGCTGGTCTAGATGGAGTCGTTTGCTCGGCTCAGGAAGCCAAGCTCATCAAACAAGCAACTCATGAAGACTTTATCTGTCTAACACCAGGGATTCGCCCAAGAGGGACAGAAGCAGGAGATCAAAAACGGGTCGTAACCCCAGGAGAAGCTTACCAGATTGGTAGTGACTATATCGTAGTGGGACGCCCTATAACCCAAGCTGAAGATCCTGTTGCAGCTTATCATGCCATCAAGGATGAATGGACACAGGACTGGAATTAAAGAACTAGATCAGAAAAATAAAAGGAGAATACCATGACACTTGCTAAGGATATCGCTAGCCACCTCTTGAAAATTCAAGCCGTTTACCTCAAACCAGAGGAGCCTTTCACTTGGGCATCTGGTATCAAGTCGCCGATTTATACGGATAACCGTGTGACCCTTGCCTATCCAGAAACTCGTACCTTAATTGAAAATGGCTTTGTGGATGCTGTCAAAGAAGCCTTTCCTGAGGTTGAAGTGATTGCAGGAACTGCAACAGCAGGGATTCCTCACGGAGCGATCATTGCTGACAAGATGAATCTGCCATTTGCCTACATCCGTAGCAAACCAAAAGACCACGGTGCTGGTAATCAAATCGAAGGTCGCGTAGCTCAAGGTCAAAAAATGGTAGTGGTTGAAGACCTCATTTCAACTGGTGGTTCTGTTCTTGAAGCAGTAGCCGCAGCTAAGCGAGAAGGAGCAGATGTGCTTGGAGTTGTAGCGATTTTCAGCTACCAATTGCCAAAAGCAGATAAGAACTTCTCAGATGCTGGTGTCAAACTTGTGACACTTTCGAACTATAGTGAGCTCATTCATCTAGCCCAAGAAGAAGGCTACATCACACCAGAAGGACTTGACCTCCTAAAACGCTTTAAAGAAGACCAAGAGAATTGGCAAGAAGGTTAGGTCAGTAAGATAAAGAGAGAAGAGTCTGGGACAAAAATCAACCTTAAATATAAAAAACGAACAAAACGAGTTATCTAACAATCAGAATTCTGTTTTGTTCGCTTTTTTGTATAATCTATCGATTTTTAAAATTTATAATAAAGAATTTCTAAAATTAAAATCTTTTTGTCCCAGACTCTTTTAACCATTTTGTTTAAAATATGATAATATTTTAAACAAAATAATTGACAACGCTTTCTTTTTTGGTTATAATGAAATTATAATATATGTTAAAACAATCAACTATCTTGTTTATCACTTCTTAGGAGGACGATGTCATGAAAAGAAGAAAAATATATTCCCTTTTTTGCGTAGTTACAATTGCATCTAGTTTGTTTCTCCCTACAGTTTTAGCTAGACAGATTGGAGATTATGATTTAACGTTGCCACGTTGGGGTTCGGATACAACTAGTGCGCTTGAGAAAGAAAACGCCTCTGCTGGAATTAATAATAATTACAGCACTGGTGGCGGTAAAACGTTAAATACCTCTATTCGTAGCGCCTATAGTGGGGCAGATATCACTACAGTATATCAATTGAGTTCTGGCTCTAGGATTGTCATGTACTATAATGGAGGTGGTGATAATTATATTGGTTCTGATACTAGATTAGCTATGGCGCCACAGTTTGGAAATCATGTAAGAATTCATACTTCAGGTTCTTGGAGTCCAGATTCTTATTAACTTACTTGTCAGAGTAAGCCTTAAAGATGGTTGATTGTGGGTGTAGCATGAAAAAAGAATGCTACACCCTATTCTTATTATAAGGAGGAGTTGGGATGGAATTTTTTATTTGTAATCTTGTACGAGTCGTTAAATCACCTCGGTTTTATATGTCTTTATTTTTGACCCTTCTTTGCATGAGTTTAGGAAATTTCCTTGCTTTCAATGGTATTTATAAAATTGAAGGTTTATCGATTTTTTTTGCCGCTTCTTCTATTAGAGGATTTTCACCGATTAGCCTAGTAGCTGCACTTATCTGTACACTGCCCTATTCTAGTCAGATAATAGAGGATGCTGAGAGTCATTTTCTAACAGCACAATTGTGTCGAATTTCTAAAAAGAAGTATCTGGCTATTGTGGGTAGTACTGTAATTATTTCTTCTTTTCTAGTCTTTTTTCTCCCCTATTTATTATTATTAGGAATTAATCTTTTAGTGACTCCTTATCAGGAAATTTATATTGGAGACTATAGTGGTGCCTTAAAAGAATTATTTGATTCTAATCAGTTTCTCTATAGTCTTGTAACGACTCTCTGGTATGGAGTTTGGGGCGCTGTGTTCTCTATTTTTGGACTAGCTAGTGCTTTGCTAGTGAAGAAAAAATTAGGAGCTGTTTTCATCCCAGTTGCCTATATGATGGTTGGGGGTATTTTTTGGGGTATTTTAGAGCTATCTTACTTAGAACCTGTGACAACATTAGCTTTGGGATATCAGAAAGATATCAGTCTTTCCTTAGTTAGTGGGCATCTTGCTTTTATTTTATTTGTTAGTTGTTTGGTTGTTTATGGTACATTTTTTCTACATTCAGAGGACTACGTATAATGAAACAATTTGTTCAATTTTACAAAAAAGATTTTTTATCAGTATTGGTTTATTTTATATTACTGCTATCCTGTATTTTATCTAGTACAGTATATTTACTGCGATGTCGCCAATATTCAATCCATCCAAATGTATTAGAATGGCTCTTAGTCTTACTTCAAGATATTACGACTGGAGTATATTGCTTTCCGTTCACATATATATTATTCTTTTTTCATTTGATGAATAACTATTTTAATAGGTTGGAGTGCCGCATTCGTCTGAAATCAATTAAGCACTTTACCAGTTTTAGTTTCAAATTAGCAGCTCTTAGTACGGGGATTTGGACGGCTACTTTATTTTTATTGATTTTTCTAATTGCATTTAGTAATGGTTTTAGCTTCTCTTTGGAGATAAAGGAGGTTGATTTTTTAAGAGAATTTTATGGTATAAGTATTGCAAACAATGCTAGTTTCTTTATAGGATTTTTTTTCTCTTATATAGCATACTATTTCTTTTTATCCTTACTTACTATTAGCAGTTTTTCTTGGTTTAAAAAATCAAGCATGAGCTTAGTATTTCTGTTTACTTTTTTATTTGTAGAATCCTTATTCTGGATTTATCAGTTGAACAATGGGCTAATTGGATTATTGCCAATTTTTCAGTATATGGTAAATTCCAATCCGTATGCATTGATTTATTGGCTTACATTACTATCTATCATAATTCCATTGACTGTATTTTCTGTTCATAGAAACTGGAGGAGAGTGTAAAAGTTGGAAATGGGAAAGTTAAGTAGTCACATGTGGAGGTTGAATCAGATAATCTATACCAAGTACTTTTGGGGTTATGTTCTTTTTTGGATATTGATTTGTTTAGGATTATGGTATTGGTTAGAAGGAAATGATAGACTTGTTATAGAAATTTTAAAAGGGCCTAATCTGAGTCAAAACTCTTTTTTAGTCTTATCTATATGGTTGCTTCATTGGTTTATTATTCATGCATTTTTTCTAGCAGTTGTATATCGTAGAAGAGCATCCGATTTCTTTATGGAAGTGATTCGATTTTCTTCTATTAAGCTCTGGATTAGGTATCAGATTTGGACCTGTTTTCTTTATGGACTCGTTTTAATCATGGTAAAAGTTCTAGTGATTCAATTTATGTTACAGTTACCAAACTGGGATATAGGAGTTTTGTTTATAGTTGATTTTTTGAATGTTTGTGTGCTATCCTTGCTTTGCTTTACGTTATACATACTAGGAGCGAATGAGCAAATGAACTTTTCTTGTGTTAGCTTCTTTTTACTCATGATTGTGTTTGGCAGTTTATTTGTGGGGAATCGAACCAATTATCTATTTTATATTCTGAATAGAGGAAATGGAGATATAGGACGAGATCTATTTCTTCAGTTGCTATTTTTAGTCTTTCTTTTTAAAAGCATTTTCTATTTCACTCGTCAAAAGAGGAGGTTTATAGAATGAATGAAATAATTACATTAAAAAATATTCAGTTGGAATTAAAAAAAACATGTGTTTTTCAAAACCTTAATTTTAGTTGTAAACAGGGGGAAATTATAGGAATTACTGGTGCGAATGGCTCAGGGAAAAGTGTATTGTTTAAATTAATAGCTGGTTTATATAGTCCGTCTTATGGGGAAGTGTTAATCAATGGGGAAAATATTGTTCCTGAGAGAAAAATTCCAGCTAATTTGGGAGCTTTGATTGAAGAACCTGGTTTTATAAATTATTATAGTGGCTTTAAGAATTTACAATATTTGGCAAGCATACGAGGAGTAGTTGGTAATCAGGAAATCAATGATACACTGAAAATAGTTGGTCTATATGAGCAAAAAGACCAGAAAGTTAAAACTTATTCGCTAGGTATGAGGAAAAAGCTAGGGATTGCTCAAGCAATTATGGAGAATCCCTCTATTCTTTTACTAGATGAACCTATGAATGCCTTGGACAAATCAAGTGTAGAAAATATGAGAACATTGTTTAGAAAGCTCTCTAGTGAAAAAGGGACAACAATTTTGATTGCTAGTCATAGTGAAGAGGATATTCGTATCTTATGTGATAAAGTATATGCAATAGAAGATAAAGTATGTACACTGTGTTCAGATTGAACATCTTAGATAGACTCAGGATGTTATAGGTAAAATCTTAAAAAGGGATTGGAGTTTAAAATCCAGTCCCTTTTAAGAGTTAATAACTAGTCAACTTTTTCGCCCTCAACAACCAGGTCATCTGCTTTAGCAGCGTCACCGTAGGTTGGGTGAAGTGTTTTTTCATAGGCCTTGTGGAAGAAGTTTTCCTTACCTAATTTTTCAATATCTTTATTGATGAAGTCTAGCAATTCTTGGTTGCCTTTTTGAACTGCTGCTGCGATGGTATCTGGATCACCGAGGGAAGTAATTCCTACCTCAAATCCTTTATTTTCAAGTGCCCAAGCTAGAACTTCCGTATTGTCAGTAGAGAAGGCATCTCCACGACCGTCAAGAAGGGCTTGGTAAGAGTCACTGTATTGGTCGTATTTTTGGAGTTTTACTTCTGGGTGATTTTTTTCAAAATAAGTTTCAGCGGTCGTTCCTTTTGTAACAATCAAGGTTTTGCCTTCAAGTTGTTTGACGTCTGTAATGAGACCGGTCTTAGGTGATACGACTCCAAGTGAAACTTTCATGTATGGAAGGGCAAAATCAACTTGTTTCTTGCGTTCGTCAGTCACTGTAAAGTTGGCAAGGGTAATATCCACCTTGTTTGAAATCAAGTATTCCGCACGGTTGGCAGCATCGACTGAAACGTATTTAACCTTCACGCCAAGGTCTTGTGCTAATTGGTTCCCAAGTTCAATATCGTAACCTTGGTAAGAACCATCATTGTCAACGTAACCAAACGGTTTTTTATCTCCAAACACGGCGACTCGTAGTTCACCGCTTTTTTTGATTTCATCGATTGTGCGAGCCTTGGCCGTCGTTTTTCCAGATGAGGAACTAGCATTTCCACCTGAGCTACAAGCTGTGACAAAGATAAGGGCAAAGGCAAGTGCCAAAACAGTTAAGAGTGGTTTGAGTAGTTTCATAAGAATCTCCTTTATAGATATGAGCCAAATTGGCTAAAGTCAAAGACGTTTAAAAATTCCTGAGCTCGTTTGGTTTGAGGATTGGTAAAGAAGGCTTGAGCTGTTCCTTCTTCAGCGATTTTTCCTTGGTCTAGGAAGATAATCCGATCTGCAATGGCTTGGGCAAACTGCATTTCGTGGGTTACTAAAATCATGGTACGGCCTTCTTGGGCCAAGTCATTGATAAGTTCCAGCACCTCACGCACCATTTCTGGATCCAGCGAAGCAGTCACTTCGTCAAAAAGGATAATTTCTGGATGCATGAGCAGGGCACGGACAATTGCAACCCGTTGCTTCTGTCCACCAGATAATTGACGCGCAAAGCTATGTTGTTTGTCTAGTAAACCAACACGTTCCAGTAGTTGCAGAGCTTCTTCAGTTACTTCCTTCTTGTCTCTCCCTTGAGCCTTGATAGGGCCTAGGATGAGGTTTTGAAGGACATCTAGATGGGGAAAGAGTTCATAACTTTGAAAGACCATGCCAATCTTTTGGCGAACTAGGTGAAAGTTTTTTTTTTTCAACGATAGACTGACCATCCAGCAGGATATCTCCACCTTGAATACTTTCTAAGCCATTGAGGCAACGAAGGAGAGTACTTTTCCCACAACCAGAGGGTCCTAGAATAACCACAACTTCCCCTTTTTTGATATCTAGAGAAAGTCCTTGGAGGATGGGATTGTCTCCGAAGGATTTTTTGAGTTCCTTGATTTCTAAGATAGTTTCAGACATTTAGTTCCTCCAATGTTTTTCTAGGTGAGTGGATAGTTTGGAAATAGGAAAGCAGACTGCGAAATACAAGACAAGAATGGTTCCATAAATCCAGAAGGAAGCGGTTGGGATGGTCAGGCGATTGCTATCAATGATTTGTTGTCCAACCTTGGTCACTTCAACAACCCCAATCAAGACAACCAAGGAAGTGGTTTTAATCATCCGAGTGACAAGATTGATGGCTTGTGGTAGCAATCTTCTCAAGACCTGTGGGATGATGATGTGGTAGTAAAGTTGAACATTTGTCAAACCTAGCGCCTGTCCACTTTCAAACTGATGTTTAGGAAGGGAAGTGATAGCTCCACGGACCAAGTCCCCCATTTCAGCTGTTCCCCAGAGGGTAAAAACGATAATAGCTGAAGTCTCACCTGAGATATTGATATTAAAGTTTCGAGCCAAGCCAAAGTAAACGATGAAAAGTAGCACCAGCTGGGGCATGATACGGATAAATTCCAGATACAATCGTGTTAAAAATCGTACGATTCTAGAATGGGAGGTCATGATGATTCCCATGACTGTTCCGAACATCATGGATAATAGTACAGACAGGATGGATATCCCAATCGTAACGCCCAATCCCTGTAAGATTCTCAGGATATTATTTCCCTGAAAGAGTACTTGGATTCCCGAATCCTGCATGGCGGAGCCTCCTTTCTATCCAACTAAAGACCAGTGAGATGGGTGACAGCATCATCAGATAAGCACCTACCAACATAGCCAGCGCAATGTCTGTCTCATAATAGAGCCCAATCAAGTCCTTGGCAACGTACATGAGGTCGGCCAAAGCCACTGCTGAGAAAACAGAGGTTTCCTTGATGAGGAAAATGACATTGGCACTAAAAGATGGTAGAGCAACAGCTGTTGCTTGCGGAAGAACCACATAGCGAAAGACCTGTAGAGGTGTCAGACCGATTGCTAATCCAATCTCCTGCTGGGTTTGACTGACGGCTTCCAGCCCACTTCGGAAAGATTCTGCCATATAGGAGCCACCTAAAAAGACTAGTCCCAGAGTAGCACAGACTTCCGAAGATAGGACAATCCCGATTCGGGGAAGACCGAAGTAGAGAAAGAAGAGTTGAATCAAAAGGGGCGTATTGCGTGACAATTCAATATAGGCTGTCGCTACTTGCGCCAAAATAGGAATTCGATAATGTCGGATGATACTAACGATTAAACCGAGCAGAAAGGATCCCAAAATTCCCCAAACTGCAATATGCAAGGTCAGAAGAAATGCCTTTTGATATAGTGGTAGATATTGTTCAACAATGGACCAATCCAAAAATAGAACCTCCCATCTAGAAATAATACAGTTATTGTAGCACTTAAAATCTCCTTTGGATAATATGTATTTTTTATTGCTGTTATAGGGATTTTTTATCATAGTCCTAGAATTTCTGAAATTTCCAAACAAAATATTTGAAAAGTTTTGAAAAAAGAGTTAAGATATTTTTGTAATATACAAAGTAAACGCTTACTTATTAAGGAGGGCATTTTATGTCATACAAAACAAGCAATGCAGAAGGTCATGTAGATTTCATCAATACCTATGATTTGGAGCCAATGGCGCAACAAGTTATTCCTAAAGCAGCATTTGGCTATATCGCTAGTGGGGCGGAAGATACTTTCACTTTGCGTGAGAATATCCGTGCCTTTAACCACAAACTCATCGTTCCTCATACACTTTGCAATGTAGAAAATCCAAGTACAGAGATTGAATTTGCTGGTGAAAAATTGTCTTCACCAATCATTATGGCGCCTGTTGCAGCTCATAAATTGGCAAATGAACAGGGTGAAGTGGCAACTGCGCGTGGTGTGCATGAGTTTGGTTCTCTTTACACAACTAGCTCTTACTCTACTGTCGATCTTCCAGAAATTACAGAAGCTCTTCAAGGGACACCTCACTGGTTCCAATTTTACTTTAGTAAGGATGATGGCATTAACCGCCACATCATGGACCGTGTGAAGGCTGAAGGCTACAAAGCGATTGTCTTGACAGCAGATGCGACTGTAGGGGGAAATCGTGAGGTGGACAAGCGTAATGGTTTTGTCTTCCCAGTTGGCATGCCGATTGTTGAAGAATATCTACCAGAAGGTGCTGGTAAATCAATGGACTTTGTTTACAAATCAGCTAAACAACGCTTGTCTCCACGTGATGTAGAATTTATCGCTGAATACTCAGGATTACCAGTTTACGTTAAAGGACCACAATGCCGTGAGGACGTTGAACGTTCGCTTGCTGCAGGTGCCTCTGGTATCTGGGTAACCAACCACGGTGGCCGTCAAATCGACGGTGGGCCAGCTGCCTTTGACTCACTTCAAGAAGTAGCAGAAGCAGTTGACAAACGCGTACCAATCGTCTTTGACTCAGGTATTCGTCGTGGTCAACACGTCTTTAAAGCCTTGGCTTCAGGAGCAGACTTGGTAGCTATTGGTCGCCCTGTTATCTATGGCTTGGCCCTTGGTGGTAGTGTTGGTGTGCGCCAAGTCTTTGAACACTTGAATGCGGAATTGAAGACAGTTATGCAATTGTCTGGAACTCAGACTATTGAAGATGTTAAACACTTTAAACTTCGTCATAACCCATACAACCCAACCTTCCCAGTTGACCCACGCGACTTAAAATTATATTGATAAAAGAGATTGCCTCCACTTGATGTGGAGGTTTTTCTTCGTCTATAGGAAGAATAAATCACCATTAAAAACAATATAAATATATTTTTCAGTCAAATATCTTGCTAGGGCTTTCATTTTTTGCTATACTGGTGCAGTAATTAAATAATAAAGACATTTGGGGTGCTTTAGGCTGAGATGATACCCATTGAACCTGATACAGTTAAGACTGGCGAAGGGAAATGTGAACAGTTTTTTTCGTATGGCGAAATGAATGATCTAATCTTATAAGTCAACTCTAATTCTTGATTGTAATTGGAGTTTTTTTGTTTATATAAGCTTGATGAAGGTGATACAAAGCATTTAGGTAGCTCT
Organism: Streptococcus mitis; assembly: GCF_002096855.1. Classification (GTDB taxonomy): domain Bacteria; phylum Bacillota; class Bacilli; order Lactobacillales; family Streptococcaceae; genus Streptococcus; species Streptococcus mitis_Y. The sequence goes on from NZ_NCVH01000033.1 coordinate 20,117, forward strand.
TCTTAAACGCCCTTGATTTTCTTTAAAAAGGTCAAGTAAAACTAGGATTTTCTTGGTATTTTGTTGATTACGAACGAGTAAAGAGAGGAAAAGTAAATATGGAAACACAAGACTATGCATTTCAGCCGGGTTTGACCGTTGGAGAATTATTAAAAAGCAATCAGAAGGATTGGCAGGCTGCAATCAATCATCGTTTTGTTAAGGAACTTTTTGCGGGGACAATTGAGAATAAGGTCTTTAAAGACTACCTGATTCAGGATTATCATTTCTTTGATGCCTTCTTATCCATGCTGGGTGCCTGTGTAGCTCACGCAGACCAGCTTGAATCCAAACTTCGTTTTGCCAAGCAATTAGGCTTTCTTGAAGCAGATGAAGATGGTTATTTCCAAAAGGCTTTCAAAGAGTTAAAAGTAGCAGAGAATGACTATCTAGAAGTGACCTTGCACCCTGTAACAAAAGCGTTTCAGGAGCTAATGTATTCTGCTGTGACTTCATCAGACTATGCTCATCTTTTGGTCATGCTGGTCATTGCAGAAGGTCTCTATTTAGACTGGGGTTCTAAAGATTTGGCTCTACCTGAAGCCTATATTCATTCGGAATGGATTAATCTCCACAGAGGTCCTTTCTTTGCAGAGTGGGTTCAATTTCTGGTTGACGAACTCAATCGTGTCGGAAAAGGTCGAGAAGATTTGACAGAACTTAAGCAACGCTGGAACCAAGCAGTCGCTTTAGAATTAGCCTTTTTTGATATTGGTTATGATGCCTAGAGAAGGTTCAGGATACTGACAAATTTGACGAGGTAATTCTCTTCGAAAATCAAATTCAAACCATGTCAGCTTCACCTTGCCGTACTCAAGTACAGCCTACGGCTAGCTTCCTAGTTTGCTCTTTGATTTTCATTGAGCATAAATCATTCAATGTAAATGAAAAAAATTTCTTAACGAAAGATAGAGATAAATCGAAATCAGTAGATCGTATAAAGTGAAAAGGAAGGATTTCAATATGACAAGTTTAAAATTATTAAAAGAAAAAGCACCATTAGTAATCTGTATCACCAATGATGTTGTAAAAAACTTTACAGCAAATGGATTAGTAGCACTGGGTGCCTCACCAGCTATGAGCGAGTACCCAGCAGACTTAGAAGATCTATTAAAATATGCTGGAGGATTATTGATTAACATTGGGACTTTAACGGATAATAATTGGAAGCTGTACCAAGAGGCACTAAAAATTGCTGAAAAATATAATGTTCCTGCAGTTTTAGATCCTGTAGCCTGTGGAGCAGGAGAATATAGAAAAAAAGTAGCAGATGATCTAATCAATAATTACAAACTGGCAGCGATTAGGGGAAATGCTGGCGAGATTGCCTCTTTAGTAGGAATAAATGTGGCATCTAAAGGAGTAGATAGTGCAGGCGTAGATAATATTGATGAAATTGCTCTAGCAGCAAATGAAAAGTTCAATATTCCAATAGTAGTAACAGGTGAAGTGGATGCCATTGCGGTTAATGGAGAAGTTGTAACGATTCATAATGGCAGTGCTATGATGCCAAAAGTTATTGGAACTGGATGTTTATTAGGTGCTGTAGTAGCAAGCTTTATCGGACTTGAAAAAGGTCAAGAATTGAAATCATTAGAAACAGCAATGTTGGTTTACAATATCGCTGGAGAAATGGCAGAAAAACGTCCAAATGGACATCTTCCTGGAACATTTAAAGTTGAATTTATAAATGCCTTATATGAGATTACAGATGAAGATGTAAAGGAATTCAAAAGAGTGAAGTAAAATGTTTCATAAAGAATTACTAAAACTATATTTTATTTGTGGAACGACTACTTGCCAAGGTAAAGATCTATATAGAGTCGTTGAGGAAGCCTTAAAAGGTGGTATAACCTTATTTCAATTCCGTGAAAAAGGTGAGGGAGCCCTGGAAGGTAAAGAAAAAGTCGAATTAGCAATTAAACTACAGGATCTTTGTAAAAAATACAATGTTCCGTTTGTTGTTAATGATGATATTGATTTGGCGATGGAAATTGACGCTGATGGCGTACATGTAGGACAGGATGACCTTGGAGTTGATGAAATTAGAAAATTGATGCCAGATAAAATAATTGGTCTTTCTATAAAAAACGAGAAAGAATTTCAACAATCAAAAGTTGAATATGTAGATTATGTTGGTGTTGGTCCTGTATTTGATACCCAGTCAAAGGATGATGCTGGTGGCGCTATAGGTTATGAGGGTCTTAAATTGATGAGAAAACTATTGCCACAAATGCCCTTAGTTGCAATTGGTGGGATACAGACGCAGCATATTAAAGACATTATACAGACCAATATGGATGGTGTTTCAATCATTTCAGCAATATCGTATGCAAAAAATATAGAAAAAACTGTTCGGGAAATGAGTGAACAATAGGTATATATCCTTGGATTCTAAGTAAGTGGAAGTTTTCCTTTTCTAAAAACTATGCCTAGATTTAGCTCAAATGGCTAATCTATCAAACAAGACATTTGTTTTTTGCAAAAGAAGGATCTGCTGTCTTTGTGAGTGCAAGGCTGTATTTCCAGTTCAATTCCTTGAACTAGAATAAATCATCTGTTAAAATAATTATATAATTAAATAATAAAGACATTTGGGGTGCTTTAGGCTGAGATGATACCCATTGAACCTGCTACAGTTAGTACTGTCGAAGGGAAATGTGAAATGGTTTTGTATTTATAGAAACGAACCATCTAATCTTGTAAGTCAACTCTAATTCCTATCTGTAATTAGAGTTTTTTCTTTTACGAAACTGGATGAAGATGATACAAAGCATTTAGGTAGCTCACCTTGTATGCCCCACTTTTCTTTAAAAAAGGAGTTTTTTATGTTGAAAAAATGGCAGTTAAAAGATGTTATCTTGCTTGCTTTCTTGTCTATCTTTTTTGGTGGCGTTTTTGTGGGTTCAGGTTATCTGTTTGATATCCTCACCCTGATCTTAGCCCCTCTTGGTTTGCAGGCCTTTGCCAATGAAATCCTCTTTGGTCTCTGGTGTATGGCTGCGCCCATTGCGGCCATCTTTGTTCCAAGAGTGGGAAGTGCAACGATTGGTGAAGTGCTAGCTGCGCTTGCTGAAGTCCTTTATGGTAGCCAATTCGGTCTAGGTGCCCTTTTGTCTGGCTTGGTTCAAGGTTTGGGAAGTGAACTTGGTTTTATCGTAACCAAGAATCGCTATGAAAGTTGGATCTCTCTAACTGCCAATAGTATTGGGATTACGCTTGTTAGCTTTGTCTATGAATACATTAAGTTAGGTTACTACGCCTTTTCAGTGCCTTTTGTACTTTCCTTGCTAGTGGTACGTTTTATTTCCGTCTTTTTCTTCTGTACCATCTTGGTTCGTGCCATTGTCAAACTTTATCATCAGTTTGCAGCTGGGGGCAAGGCATAGATGGGGCTGGAACTACGAGCGATTCAGTCCCCAATCTTCTCTGAGCCGCTTGATTTTACTTTTCATGCGCAAGCCTTTACCTTGTTAGTTGGAAGCAGTGGTTCAGGAAAATCGAGCCTCTTTCAAATGATTGCCCAAGTCAGCTCTCTTCCCTATAGCGGTCAAGTCCTGATAGATGGGAGCGAGGTCAGTCAGCTTTCTATCATCGAACGTGTCCAGACGGTTGGTATTCTCTTTCAAAATCCTAATCATCAATTTACCATGGAGAACTTGTTTGAGGAGCTGATTTTTACCTTGGAAAATATAGGGCATCCCGTTCAGGAAATTGATTCTAAAATAGCAGAGGTTGTCCAGCAATGTCACTGTAAGGCGATTTTGCACCGTCCAATTCATCACTTATCAGGTGGGGAAAAGCAAAAGGCTGCACTGGCAGTTCTCTTTGCTATGAATCCTAGGGTCTATCTCCTGGATGAGCCCTTCGCTTCCATTGACCGCAAGAGTAGGATAGAGATCTTGGAGATTCTAAAAGAATTGGCCTCTAATGAGAAGACAGTCATCCTGTGCGACCATGATTTATCTGATTATGAAGCCTATATCGACCAAATGGTGGAGCTAAGAGATGGACAACTAAGGGAAATAAATCAAATCCCTGCCTCTGAAATGACACAGGCTGTTTCAAAGGAGATTGCTTCTAGCCCAGAACTATTCCATATGGATAGAACGACTTGTGAGCTGGATAAGCGCTCCCTTTTTTCGATTGCGGATTTTACATTCTACCAAGGAATTTCCTGTATCTTGGGTGATAATGGTGTCGGGAAATCAACCCTCTTTCGGTCTATTCTTCAATTTCAAAAGTATAAGGGGCGCATTACCTGGAAGGGGACAGTCTTGAAAAAGAAAAAGAGTTTGTATAGTGACCTGACGGGTGTTGTTCAGGAAGCTGAGAAGCAGTTTATCAGAGCCAGTCTGCGAGAAGAGCTTCAATTAGATGGACCTGATTCTGAAAGAAATCAACGAATTTTCCAAGCTTTACGATATTTTGATCTGGAGCAGGCACTCGATAAGAGTCCTTATCAATTAAGTGGTGGTCAGCAAAAGATTCTTCAGCTCTTGACCATCTTGACCAGCAAGGCTTCTGTGATTTTACTAGATGAACCTTTTGCTGGTTTGGATGATAGAGCCTGCCATTATTTTTGTCAGTGGATTGTGGAGGAGAGAAATCAAGGAAGAAATTTTTTGATCATTAGCCATCGTTTAGATCCCTTGATCTCTGTGGTTGATTATTGGATTGAGATGACTAGTCAGGGTCTCAGTCATGTGAAAGAAGTGTCAATTACCAAACCACTCACATCTCAGAGTAGCAATACCCAAGGGGAGGTGAGATAGTATGGTCAAAGTAGCAACCCAGACACCGATTATCAGTCTCTTCTTGCTGATTTTATCCTTGGAAACATCTTTCATTCCTTCGATTGCTCTGAATCTTTCGGTAGTCGCATTTTGCATTCTCTTTATGCTCTATTACCGGCGATTTAAAGTATTGGCTTGGATGATTCTGCTCGCCATTTTGCCATCCTTTGCTAACTATTGGGCAGTGCAGTTACATGGGGATGCTTCGCAGGCAGTGATACTTGGGACGAGAGCTTTTGTGACGGTTTGTATTGGTCTTGTCTTTGTTTCCTCTATTTCCCTAAAAGAGCTTCTCTTGTACTTGGCTCAAAAGGGGCTATCGCGTTCTTGGGCCTATGCCTTGATTGTGGTATTCAATTCCTTTCCCCTTATTCAGCAAGAAATCAAGTCTCTCAAGGAAGCTTGTTTATTGCGCGGTCAAGAACTGCATTTTTGGTCGCCCTTGATTTACAGCAAGGTTCTGATGACAGTCTTTAGGTGGCGCTATCTTTACCTGAGAGCCCTGTCGGCGCATGGATATGACGAACATGCACAGGTGGAGGATCGCTATCGGACTTTTTATATTCCTCAAAGGACACTATTCATCTACCTGCTGTTCTTTTTATTGCTTCAAACCAGTCTATTTTTATAAAGGAGTTATTATGGAATTTACAGATATTGCGATGGAATTATCAAAGGAAGCTTGGCAGGCTTCCTTTCATCACCCCTTTGTATTACAGTTACAAGAGGGAAATTTAGATCCGTCCATCTTTCGCTATTACTTGATTCAGGATGCCTACTATTTGAAGGCCTTCTCAGAAGCCTATCACCTCTTGGCCGATAAGACTTCAAACCAAGAGATGAAAAGACTATTGAAGCAAAATGCTCAGAGTCTAGTGGAAGGTGAGTTATTTATCCGCCAACAATTTTTCAAGGAATTGGAAATCAGCGACCAGGAAATGGAGCAACATCCAATCGCTCCAACCTGCTATCATTATATCTCGCACATTTATCGTCAATTTGAAGAAGCAAATCTAGCCATTGCCTTTGCAAGTTTGCTGCCTTGTCCTTGGTTATACCATGATATAGGCAAATCACTTAATCTTAAACCATCACCAAATCCTCTCTACCAACAATGGATTGAAACTTATATTACGGATGAGTTGGAGCAGCAGATCAGAGAGGAAGAAGCTTTGGTCAATCAGCTCTATCGAGAAAGTAACGAGACAGACAAGAAAAAAATGCTAGATGCCTTCCACATCAGTGTTCATATGGAAGCTAAGTTTTGGGAAATGGCCTATCAACACCAGACATGGAAGAGCGATTTACAGTCTTTAGAAACAGGAGAAGAATAGAAACATGAGAAAGAACCAATTGCAAGTTCACAAATTAACCATTTTATCTATGATGATTGCCCTTGATGTAGTCCTTACACCTATCTTTCGGATTGAGGGAATGGCACCGATGTCCAGTGTAGTCAATATTCTAGCAGGAATCATGATGGGACCTGTTTATGCCTTGGTTATGGCTACAGTGACAGCCTTTATCCGTATGACGACTCAAGGGATTCCGCCTTTAGCTCTCACAGGAGCGACTTTTGGAGCCCTCCTTGCAGGTCTCTTTTATAAGTATGGTAGAAAATTTCATTATTCCGCTCTAGGAGAGATTTTGGGAACAGGTATTATTGGTTCTATTGTTTCCTATCCTGTTATGGTGCTCTTTACAGGATCAGCTGCTAAGCTTAGCTGGTTTATCTACACTCCTCGATTTTTCGGAGCGACCTTGATCGGTACAGCCATAGCTTTTCTTGCCTTTCGATTTTTAATCAAGCAGGAATTCTTTAAAAAAGTACAAGGATATTTCTTTGGTGAAAGGATAGACTGATGCAGGAATTTACAAATCCCTTTCCTCTAACCTCCAGCTCCTTAATTCACTGCATCACCAATGAGATTTCCTGTGAGATGCTGGCCAACGGCATTTTGGCTCTGGGATCTAAACCTGTCATGGCAGATGATTCCCGTGAGGTTCTTGATTTTACTAAGCAAAGTCAGGCTCTCTTCATCAATTTGGGGCATTTGTCAGCTGAGAAGGAAAAAGCAATCCGTCTGGCAGCTTCTTATGCCGCTCAAGCTTGTCTCCCAATGGTAGTAGATGCGGTTGGCGTAGCGGCTTCCCCCATTCGTAAGGATCTAGTCACAGATCTTTTAGAATACAAGCCCACGGTCCTTAAAGGAAATATGTCGGAAATCCGAAGTCTTGTTGGCTTAAAACATCACGGAGTTGGGGTCGATGCGAGTGCTAAAGATCAAGAAACTGATGATTTGCTTCAAGTCTTGAAAGACTGGTGTCAGACCTATCCAGGTATGTCATTCTTAGTCACAGGCCCCAAGGACCTCATCGTTTCAAAGAATCAGGTTGCTGTATTGGGAAATGGCTGTGCAGAATTAGACTGGATAACAGGGACAGGAGATTTGGTTGGAGCTTTAACAGCTGTTTTTCTCAGCCAAAGAAAGACTGCCTTTGAAGCTTCTTGCCTAGCGGTTTCTTATCTCAATATTGCTGCTGAGAGAATACTTGTTCAAGGAATGGGATTGGAAGATTTTCGTTACCAAGTTCTCAATCAACTCTCTGTCCTAAAAAGAGACGAAAATTGGCTAGAAGCCATCAAAGGAGATGTTTATGAACAGAGAGGCGCTTAGACTGTATCTGGTAACCAATCGCTACCAAGATTCCGTGGAAAGCTTTCTTGAAAAGGTTGAGACGGCTTGCCGTTCAGGGGTTACCATAGTCCAATTACGAGAAAAAAATCTTACAACCAATCAATATTATCAACTGGCAAAAAAAGTCAAGGAAATAACAGATGCCTATCAGGTACCCTTGATAATCGATGATCGTTTGGATGTTTGTCTTGCGGTTGATGCTGCTGGTCTGCATATCGGAGACGATGAGTTACCAGTTTCGGTTGCCCGAAAAGTCTTGGGTCCTGAAAAAATCCTCGGTGTCACAGCTAAAACAGTAAAGAGAGCCCTTGAAGCGGAAACATGGGGTGCGGATTACTTGGGGACAGGAGCCATTTTCCCGACTACAACCAAAGAAAATGCACCTATCACCCTGATTTCAACCTTGAAAACAATTTGCCAAACGGTCGCGATTCCAGTAGTTGCTATCGGAGGCTTGACGTCAGAGAATATTGACCAACTTATCGGCACGGGTATAGCTGGAGTAGCTGTTGTACGTGATTTGATGCAGGCAGAAGATATAGAGGCAAAAACGCAAGCCTTTTTGACAAAGTTGGATGACATTATTTTCTAATTAATACTCAATGAAAATCAAAGAGCAAACTAGGAAGCTAGTCGCAGGTTGCTCAAAGCACAGCTTTGAGGTTGTAGATAAATCTGACGTAGTTGGAAGAGATTTTCGAAAAGTATAAAAACTCTCTAATTCCCTTAAAGTGGGAACTAGAGAGTTTTTTTAATCTTTAAAGCTTGTATGGTTGACTGGGCCAGAACCATGACCGAGTTGAGGGGCGTCTTGGATGGCTTTCGTGATAAAGGCCTTGGCTTTATCGACTGCTTGATAGAGGGTTTTCCCCTTGGCTAGTTCAGCAGTAATCACTGCAGCAAAGGTACATCCAGTACCATGTGTATGACAGGTTTGAATTCGTGGACTTTCCCAGACAAATTGGTCATCCTTGGTAAAGAGGAAATCCTTGGCACCGCCTTCGAGATGCCCACCTTTGATTACCACAGACTGAGGACCAAATTCTTTTAAAATCAGGCGACCGGCACGCTGCATGTCTTCAGGATCATGGATTGAAAAACCAACAATTTCTTCTGCCTCAGGAAGATTTGGCGTAATAATAGTTGCTAGAGGTAGTAAGTTTGTTTTGAGATAGTCTCTAGCACTTGAGTCGATCAAGGCATCTCCGCTAGTCGCTACCATAACTGGATCTAAAACATAGGGACAATCCAGCTTTTTAAGATAGGGCTGGATGATTTCCATGATTTCGATAGTTGCCAACATCCCAGTTTTTACAGCCTGAGGTGGAATATCAGAAAAGACACTGTCCAATTGGGCTTTCAACATTTGAGGAGAAACGTGCTCGATTAATTGAACACCTCTGGTATTTTGAGCGACAAGACTTGTCACAACAGCCATTCCATAGACATCTCTAGCTTGGAATGACTTCAAATCAGCCATAATGCCAGCACCACCACTAGGGTCAGTTCCTGCAATGGTCAAAGCAACGGGTAAATAAGTCATCTAAAACCTCCCAACCAACTGAAGTTTGTATTCTTAAGAACAAGCTAGTCTGTTTTAGAAAGGTAATAGAAGACTGCTAGTCCCCATTATCATTTCCACTTCCATCAGCTAGCATTACCTAGATTGAGTCAAAGGGATCTAACAGTTGTTAATCTCAGCTTTACGCACCCCTAGTGGTTGTTTTCTTTTTTCTACAGTATAGCATATTTTTATAGTTTATATAGTAAAATTTGACTGCAAATCTTTCGTTACATGATTAAAATTCTATTTTTCGAAAAAATAATAAAAATTATAGTTGACAAATGTAGATTTTGAGAGTATACTAATAACTGTAATCGACAAATGTAGATTTTGGAGGTGTGCTAATGCAGATTTCAGATGCAGAATGGCAGGTCATGAAGATTATTTGGATGCAAGGAAAGCAGACTAGTACGGATTTAATCAGGGTTCTAGCGGAGCGGTTCGACTGGTCCAAGTCAACCATTCAAACTCTTTTGGCTCGTTTGGTTGAGAAAGAGTGTCTGACAAGGAAAAAAGAAGGCAAGTCCTTTGTCTATTCAGCCCTTTTAACTTTGGATCAAAGTCGAGACTTGCTTGTCCGAGATATCAAAGACAAGGTTTGTTCTCGTAGGATTAAGAACTTGTTGGCTGATTTGATTGCTGAATGTGATTTTACTCAGGCTGACTTGGAAGACTTGGAAGCTGTGATTTCTGAGAAGAAATCAAGCGCTGTAACAAAAGTAAAATGTAATTGTATGTAAAGGAGACGTCATGTTAAATAGTATTGTAACCATTATTTGTATTGCCCTTATCGCATTTATCTTGTTTTGGTTTTTCAAAAAGCCTGAAAAATCTGGACAAAAGGCCCAGCAAAAAAAGGGCTACCAAGAGATTCGAGTGGAAGTCATGGGAGGATATACGCCTGAGTTGATTATCCTCAAGAAATCTGTGCCAGCCCGTATTGTCTTTGATCGTAAGGACCCTTCACCTTGTTTGGATCAGATCGTCTTTCCAGACTTTGGTGTACATGCAGACCTACCTATGGGCGAAGAGTATATAGTGGAAATCACGCCTGAGCAGGCTGGAGAGTATGGTTTCTCTTGTGGCATGAATATGATGCATGGTAAGATGATTGTAGAATAGGAGAATGATATGACTGAAATTATAAAAGCAAATCTTGAAAATGGTGTTCAAAAAATCCGTATCACGGCAGACAAAGGCTACCATCCAGCTCATATACAGCTTCAAAAAGGGATTCCAGCTGAGATTACCTTTCATCGAGCAACTCCTTCAAACTGTTACAAGGAAATTCTGTTTGAAGAAGAAGGCATCTTGGAACCAATCGGCGTAGATGAAGAGAAGACAATTCGTTTTACACCTCAAGAGTTGGGTGAGCATGCATTCTCATGTGGTATGAAGATGCAAAAGGGAAGTTATACCGTAGTTGAGAAGACTCGAAAATCTTTGTCACTTTTGCAACGTTTTTGGATTACTAGTATCTTTACTGTGCCTCTTGTGATTATCATGATTGGGATGTCGACAGGAGGAATTAGTCACCAAGTCATGCGTTGGGGCACCTTTTTAGCCACAACACCCATCATGCTAGTAGCAGGTGGTCCTTATATCCAGAGTGCTTGGGCCAGCTTTAAAAAGCACAATGCCAACATGGATACCCTGGTTGCTCTGGGAACCCTAGTGGCCTATTTCTATAGCTTAGTTGCCCTCTTCGCTGGTCTCCCCGTTTACTTTGAAAGTGCTGCATTTATCTTCTTCTTCGTTCTTATGGGAGCCGTTTTTGAGGAGAAAATGCGGAAAAATACTTCCCAAGCTGTGGAGAAATTACTTGACTTGCAGGCTAAAACTGCAGAAGTCTTGCGTGAGGATAACTATGTTCAAGTCCCCTTGGAGCAAGTCAAGGTAGGTGACCTGATTCGAGTGCGTCCCGGTGAAAAGATTGCGGTTGATGGTGTCGTAGTAGAAGGTATCTCTAGTATTGATGAGTCTATGGTGACAGGTGAGAGTCTGCCTGTGGACAAGACAGTTGGAGATACCGTCATTGGTTCAACCATCAATAATAGTGGAACACTTGTTTTTAGAGCAGAAAAAGTTGGTTCAGAGACTGTTTTGGCTCAGATTGTGGATTTTGTGAAGAAAGCTCAGACAAGTCGTGCGCCGATTCAGGACTTGACGGATAAGATTTCAGGGATTTTTGTCCCAGCAGTTGTCATTTTAGGGATTGTGACCTTTTGGGTTTGGTTCGTCTTGCTCAGGGATAGTGTAGTTGTGCTTGGAGCGAGCTTTGTGTCTTCGCTTCTCTATGGAGTAGCAGTTCTGATTATTGCCTGCCCTTGTGCCTTGGGACTTGCAACACCGACAGCCCTTATGGTGGGGACAGGTCGCAGTGCCAAGATGGGAGTTCTCCTCAAAAATGGAACGGTTCTACAGGAAATCCAGAAAGTTCAAACTATCGTCTTTGATAAGACCGGAACTTTGACTGAAGGGAAACCTGTGGTCACAGATATCATCGGCGACGAAGTAGAAGTGCTTGGATTGGCAGCTTCCTTGGAAGAAGCTTCTCAACACCCACTGGCTGAAGCCGTTGTGAAACGAGCGAGTGAAGCTGGACTTGAGCTTCAAACTGTTGAAAATTTCCAAGCCTTGCACGGAAAAGGTGTTTCAGGGCAAATCAATGGAAAACAAGTTCTGCTTGGAAATGCTAAAATGCTGGATGGCATGAACATTTCTAGCACTTATCAAGAAAAACTAGAAGAACTGGAAAAAGAAGCTAAGACAGTTGTGTTCTTGGCTGTTGAGAATGAAATCAAAGGCTTGCTTGCTCTGCAAGATATTCCTAAGGAAAATGCTAAGCTTGCCATCAGTCAGTTGAAAAAACGAGGTCTTAAAACAGTCATGCTGACAGGAGACAATGCTGGTGTGGCGCGTGCTATTGCAGATCAAATCGGAATCGAAGAGGTCATTGCAGGTGTTTTGCCAGAAGAAAAAGCCCATGAAATCCATAAACTACAAGCGGCTGGCAAAGTAGCCTTTGTTGGGGACGGTATCAATGACGCTCCTGCCCTTAGTGTAGCAGATGTGGGGATTGCTATGGGAGCTGGAACGGATATCGCTATCGAGTCAGCAGATTTAGTGTTGACAACCAATAACCTCCTAGGCGTGGTTCGTGCCTTTGACATGAGTAAGAAAACCTTTAATCGAATTCTGCTCAATCTTTTCTGGGCCTTTATCTACAATGTCGCCGGAATTCCGATTGCAGCAGGAGTCTTTTCAGGTGTTGGACTGGCCCTCAATCCAGAACTAGCTGGTCTAGCCATGGCCTTTAGTTCTGTATCTGTTCTGACTAGTTCACTCTTACTAAACTTTAGTAAAATAGACTAAAAGCGAGCTTGCTCGCTTTTTATTATAAAACAGTTCTGAAAAACGTTTTCAAACTGTACTGTAATAGAGAATCAAAACTTCTGAGCACATTCTTAGGAGACCCAAAACAAATGTGGTAAAGTAGTAGAGTAAAAATTTGCTGAAACGTTTCCAATTAGTATATGAAAACGGATGAATCAAATTTTAAAAATATTTGAAGGAGAGTTATCATTATGACTCAAGGGAAAATTACTGCATCTGCAGCAATGCTCAACGTATTGAAAACATGGGGCGTAGACACAATCTACGGTATCCCATCTGGAACACTCAGCTCATTGATGGATGCTTTGGCTGAAGACAAAGATATCCGCTTCTTGCAAGTTCGCCACGAAGAAACAGGTGCTCTTGCAGCGGTTATGCAAGCTAAATTCGGCGGCTCAATCGGGGTTGCAGTTGGTTCAGGTGGTCCAGGTGCGACTCACTTGATTAACGGTGTTTACGATGCAGCTATGGATAACACTCCATTCCTAGCAATCCTTGGATCACGTCCAGTTAACGAACTCAACATGGATGCTTTCCAAGAATTGAACCAAAACCCAATGTACAACGGTATCGCTGTATATAACAAACGTGTAGCTTACGCTGAGCAATTGCCAAAAGTTATTGACGAAGCTTGCCGTGCTGCAGTTTCTAAAAAAGGTCCAGCTGTTGTTGAAATCCCAGTAAACTTCGGTTTCCAAGAAATCGACGAAAACTCATACTATGGATCAGGTTCATACGAGCGTTCATTCATCGCTCCTGCTTTGAACGAAGTTGAAATCGACAAAGCTGTTGAAATCTTGAACAATGCTGAACGTCCAGTTATCTATGCTGGTTACGGTGGTGTGAAAGCTGGTGAAGTGATTACTGAATTGTCACGTAAAATCAAAGCACCAATCATCACAACTGGTAAAAACTTTGAAGCTTTCGAATGGAACTATGAAGGTTTGACAGGTTCTGCTTACCGTGTTGGTTGGAAACCAGCCAACGAAGTGGTCTTTGAAGCAGACACAGTTCTTTTCCTTGGTTCAAACTTCCCATTTGCTGAAGTTTATGAAGCATTCAAGAACACTGAAAAATTCATCCAAGTTGATATTGACCCTTACAAACTTGGTAAACGTCACGCCCTTGACGCTTCAATCCTTGGTGACGCAGGTCAAGCAGCGAAAGCAATCCTTGACAAAGTGAATCCAGTTGAATCTACTCCATGGTGGCGTGCAAACGTTAAGAATAACCAAAACTGGCGTGATTACATGAACAAACTCGAAGGTAAAACTGAGGGTGAATTGCAATTGTATCAAGTTTACAATGCAATCAACAAACATGCTGATCAAGACGCTATCTATTCAATCGACGTAGGTGACACTACTCAAACATCTACTCGTCACCTTCACATGACACCTAAGAACATGTGGCGTACATCTCCACTCTTTGCGACAATGGGTATTGCCCTTCCTGGTGGTATCGCTGCTAAGAAAGACAATCCAGATCGCCAAGTATGGAACATCATGGGTGACGGTGCATTCAACATGTGCTACCCAGACGTTATCACAAACGTTCAATACGACCTTCCAGTTATCAACGTTGTCTTCTCAAATGGTAAATATGCCTTCATCAAGGACAAATACGAAGACACAAACAAACACTTGTTTGGTTGTGACTTCCCTAATGCTGACTATGCGAAAATCGCTGAAGCTCAAGGTGCTGTAGGATTTACAGTTGACCGTATCGAAGACATCGATGCAGTTGTTGCAGAAGCTGTTAAACTCAACAAAGAAGGTAAAACTGTTGTGATCGATGCTCGCATCACTCCACACCGTCCACTTCCAGTAGAAGTACTTGAATTGGATCCAAAACTTCACTCAGAAGAAGCAATCAAAGACTTCAAGGAAAAATACGAAGCAGAAGAACTCGTACCATTCCGCCTCTTCTTGGAAGAAGAAGGTTTGCAATCACGCGCAATTAAATAATTCCTCTCGTCGAAAATCAAATTTAAACTGTGTTATCTTCACCTTGCCGTACTTCAGTACTGCCTGCGGTTCGATGCCTTGTTTATTCTTTGATTTTCTTAGAGCGAAACTTAAAAAGATCGGAGCAATCCGGTCTTTTTATGGAGGATAGTAAATGAATTTAAATCAATTAGATATTATCGTTTCCGATGTTCCACAAGTCTGTGCTGACTTGGAGCGTATTTTGGATAAAAAATCCGATTATGTTGATGACAGTTTTGCTCAGTTTACGATTGGCAGTCACTGTCTGATGTTGTCCCAAAATCATTTGATTCCTTTGGAAGATTTTCAGTCAGGAATCATTCTTCATATCGAGGTTGAGGATGTAGACCAGAATTACCAACGGTTGAAAGAACTTGGTATCCAGGTTTTAAACGGACCAACTGTAACCGATTGGGGAACAGAGTCCTTATTAGTTAAAGGGCCTGCTGGTCTAGTGATTGATTTTTATCGTATGAAGTAGGTAATTCTATTATCAAATTTTTTATCTAAACATTCTTGGAGTGAAACTTAAAAAGATCGGAGCAATTCGATCTTTTTTGTATTTATGCGACTTTCAGTCCGTCTCGCTCCGTTAGGTGCGAGACAAAAAACCACCCGTTTTCACGGGTGGTTATGATTTCTACACTTATTGTTTGGCTTCCTGTTTTAATTGTTGCACCTGTTCCTCGTACTGGACAAGCTCCCTGTCTTTTATATTGATAGTCGCTTCTGCTTCAGCAATGCGGCTTCTCAGATCTTGAGTCTTGTTATGGTGATAGCTAATACCAATAGCACTACCAGCAATGATCCCGATTACTAGACAAGTAAAAATCACCAAAATCAAGGGAGCAGATAGTTGTGTAAAGACAAGACTGACAGTTACTGTTTGACGATTGAGTAGACCAAATGAGATCACAATGACTAATAAGCTCAAACCGCCAATTAGATAAGCCTTATCTTTCAGTGACAATTCATTAAATTTTTTTAGCATAAGTTCCTTTTCTCCTGACTATGTTGATAGAAAACTACACACCATTTAGGTATTAACAAAATTCATTTTACTAGAAAATTTCGATACTGTCAATAATTTCTAACGGCTTATTTACCATCAATCAATCGATTCATTGAAAAGGAGTATTCATTTTCTAATATTTGATTGAGTAAACAGAACGGAGCAATTCGGTCTTTTTTCTGTTCCCTCTTTCTTATAACAAGATTGTGATAGTTTATATCTTTATAACAAAAGTTTTAAAGACTTGATTGTTTTGAAAGAATATTTTAAAATAAGATTCAGTAAAAATGAAAGAGGTTTTGAAAATGTCTGAAAAACAAATGAAAATTTTAGGTTGGGTAGCGACCTTTATGTCTGTTATGATGTATGTGTCTTACTTCCCACAAATCATGAACAATCTGGCTGGTCAAAAAGGAAATTTCATCCAGCCCTTGGTTGCTGCCATCAACTGTAGTCTCTGGGTTTACTACGGTCTTTTCAAAAAAGAAAGAGATATCCCCCTTGCAGCAGCTAATGCACCAGGTATTATTTTTGGCCTAGTGACGGTTATTACAGCTTTGATTTAAAAGGAACAGAGGAGACTAGTTTTCAGTCTTCTTTTTTGTTTCAGGGGAGGCTATTTACTTTTTCTAGAGGATAATTTTTTAAAAAACAATCTGATAAACTTAAATAGTAGAATAGTATCAGTATGTCACAGTATTTTATAAGAAAAGGTTTACAGAATAAGTTATAATATAAGTAAATGAACAAGCAAATAAGAAAGTGAGTAGAGTTATGACCGAAAAACTGACTTTTCCGGATGGTTTCTTGTGGGGCGGAGCGACAGCTGCCAACCAGTGTGAGGGTGCTTATAATTTAGAAGGTCGTGGATTGGCGAATGTGGATGTCGTCCCCATCGGTCCAGATCGTGAAGCCATTATCACAGGTCAGAAAAAGATGTTTTCGTTTGAGGAGGGCTATTTTTACCCAGCCAAGCAAGCTATTGATATGTACCATCATTACAAGGAAGATATTGCCCTTTTTGCGGAAATGGGCTTTAAGACTTATCGTCTATCCATTGCTTGGACTCGGATTTTTCCTAAGGGCGACGAAACAGTGCCAAATGAAGCTGGTCTAGCCTTTTATGAGGATTTATTTAAGGAGTGCCACAAGTATGGTATCCAACCTCTGGTGACTATCACTCATTTCGACTGTCCTATGCACTTGATTACAGAGTACGGTGGTTGGCGCAATCGTCGGATGTTAGACTTCTATGAAAAACTTTGTCGCACACTCTTTACCCGCTATAAGGGTTTGGTCAAATATTGGCTTACCTTCAACGAAATCAACATGATTCTCCATGCCCCCTTTATGGGAGCTGGGCTCTGTTTTGAAGAAGGAGAAAATCAAGAACTGGTTAAATATCAGGCTGCACACTATGAGTTGGTAGCTTCAGCTCTTGCGACAAAGATTGCCCACGAAATTGACCCAGAAAATAAGGTGGGATGTATGTTGGCTGCAGGGCAATACTATCCTAACACAGCCCATCCAAGAGACTACTGGGCAGCCATGGAGGAAGACCGCAAGAGTTACTTCTTCATTGATGTTCAAGCGCGTGGGGAATACCCAAACTACGCCAAGAAGCAGTGGGAGCGTGAGCGAATCGAGATTCAAATGACTGCAGAAGATTTAGAGTTGTTGAAGGACAATACTGTTGACTTTGTTTCCTTCTCTTACTATGCAAGTCTAGTAGCCTCAGGTGATCCAGAAGTTAAAGAATTAACTGCTGGAAATATCTTTGCCTCTCTCAAAAATCCTTATCTTGAATCCTCAGAATGGGGATGGCAGATTGACCCACTTGGTCTTCGTATCACCCTCAATGCTATCTGGGATCGTTACCAAAAGCCAATGTTCATCGTGGAAAACGGTCTAGGTGCTATGGATACACCGGATGAGAATGGTCATGTAGCAGATGACTATCGGATTGCTTACTTAGAGGCTCATATCAAGGCCATGCGAGATGCCATTTACCAAGATGGCGTTGACTTGCTTGGTTATACGACTTGGGGCTGTATCGATCTGGTTTCAGCTGGAACAGGCGAAATGAACAAGCGCTATGGCTTTATCTATGTAGATCGAGATAATGCTGGTCATGGAAGCCTCAAACGTAGCAAGAAGAAATCCTTCTACTGGTACAAGGATGTCATTGCCAGCAATGGTGCAAGCATTGAGTAGAGCACATTTGTTCACTATTTTTATAAAATCTTCTCCCTACTTTATAAGATGTGAAAAAGAGTTCAACTGGAACTCTTTTTTTGCTATAATGAGGGGAGAAAAATCAGACAGGAGAATAAGATGTCAGAACCATTATTTTTACAATCAGTTATGCAAGAAAAAATCTGGGGTGGAACCAAGCTACGTGATGAGTTTGGCTACGACATCCCAAGTGAAAAAATCGGAGAATATTGGGCCATCTCAGCCCATCCAAATGGTGTCTCTAAAGTTGCCAATGGTCGCTACGAGGGAACAGATCTTGCTACTTTATATGCAGAGCACCGTGAATTGTTTGGCAATCGTCCAGAACCTGTATTTCCACTGTTGACTAAGATTCTGGATGCTAACGACTGGCTCAGTGTCCAAGTTCACCCAGACGATGCCTATGGTCTAGAACATGAAGGCGAGCTCGGAAAAACAGAATGCTGGTATATCATCGCTGCAGATGAAGGTTCAGAGATTATCTACGGTCACAATGCCAAATCAAAAGAAGAACTCCGCCAGCAAATCGAGGACAAGAACTGGGATGCCTTGCTGACAAAAGTGCCTGTTAAGGCTGGAGATTTCTTCTACGTACCAAGTGGGACTATGCACGCTATTGGTGCAGGTATTTTAATCCTTGAAACACAACAATCTAGCGACACAACCTACCGTGTCTATGACTTTGACCGTAAGGATAATAATGGCAACTTGCGTGAACTTCACCTTGAAAAATCTATCGATGTTTTGAACATTGGCGAGCCTGCTAATAGCCGTCCTGTAACTGTTAAAGCAGATGATTTGCGTTCAACTTTACTTGTCTCTAATGATTTCTTTGCAGTTTACAAGTGGGAAATTAATGGGAAAGTTAACTTTGAAAAGACAGCTGACTACAGCTTGTTCAGTGTCTTGGCTGGTCAAGGTCAACTAACTGTTGACGGGAAAAACTATCCAATCCAAAAAGGTAGCCACTTTATCCTACCAAGTGATGTTGAAGCTTGGACCCTAGAAGGGCAAGGCTTGGAATTGATTGTTAGTCATCCATAACAAATAAAGGACCTGAGTTTATTACTCAAGTCCTTTTTGATTACATAAATTGGGCGATGAAGACCACGATGATGATAATTGGAATTATAAAACGAAGAAGGAAGAGCCAGACTTGGAAAAGTCCTTGTTTCCATGCTCGTTCATCAAGATGGAGTTCCTCCATAGCAAGAGCCTTTTTGAAGATATAGCCTGTAAAGAGAGAAAGGCAGAGGGCTCCAAATGGCATGAGGAGATTGGAAACCAAGAAATCCATAGCGTCAAAGAAGGTCTTCCCAAAGATGTGAACATCTGCCATAACACCGTAAGATAGGGCTGAAGGAATTCCAAAGACAAAGGTCAAGATTCCTAAAATGGTGCTCCACTTGGCACGCTGACTGTTGTCCTGATTGGTGATATTGCCCACATTAATTTCCAACATCACGACAGAAGAAGTGACCGTCGCAAAGAGGAAGAGCAAGAGGAAAAGGATGTAGAAAATGGTTCCAAAAGGCATCTTGTCAAAGAGTTGAGGCAAGACGATAAAGAGCAGGCTTGGTCCCCCTTCAGACTGGATATTGAAGGCTGACATGGCTGGGAAAATGGCTAGTCCTGCCATGATGGATACCGAGATGTTCATGGCTACGATGGAAATCCCTGACTGGACCAGATTGGTTTTCTTGTCCAAGTAAGAAGCATAGGTCAGCATGGCTGTCACCCCTAGTGAGAGGGCAAAGAAAGATTGTCCCAGAGCATAGAGGAGACCAGCGCTGGTCAGTTTTGAAAAGTCTGGTTTGAGGAAGTAAAGAACCCCTTCCATGGCATTTGGTAAGCTGAGAGAACGACCGATGATGACAACAAAGATAATAAAGAGCAGGGGCATCATGACCTTAGAAGCTCTTTCAATCCCTTTTTGAACCCCGCGTGATACAATAAAGATATTCAGCAAGATAAAGGCAGCTTGAGATCCAAGGGCAATGGCTGGGTTTGAAATGATTGAAGTAAATAACTGAGCATAATCCCCCGTTCCACCAATTTGGAACAATTTTCCAAACTCAATGCCTAGATAAACCAGAATCCATCCCCCAATAACACTGTAGAAAGATAAGAGGATAAAGAGGGCAAAGGCACCAATCCAACCGATAAAGTTGTACTTGCTATTCTCGCCCAGTTTTCCAAAGGTTTTGATAGCTGAGACACCAGCACTTCGGCCGAGAGCAAATTCAGCCAGCAATAGGGGGAAACCGATTAGAATAGTGGAGATGAGAAAGACCAGTAAAAAGCCTCCTCCGCCGTTAGCAGCAGTCATGTAGGGAAACTTCCAAACGGCACCAAGTCCGATGGCTGAACCAGCAGATGCTAGGATAAAGCCTAGTTTAGAACCCCATTGAGATTTTTCAGACATAGTTAAACTCCTAAAATTAGTATTACAAAAGAAAAAACTACTGCCCTTGGCAAATAGCCTCATCAGTACTCAAAATGAGAGTTTCTTTTGATTGACAGACTTGACTATCCTATCATGTTTTCTAAGGTCTGTCAAGAAAACCATTTTCATGTTATGATAAAGTAAAAAATTTCGTAAAAACGCTTGACTCTGACCTAAGGGGAGGGATTATACTATCAATGTAAGGAGGAAATCATGTACCATATAAAAGAAGCTGCGCAGCTTTCAGGTGTCTCTGTCAAGACCCTGCACCACTACGATAAGATAGGACTTTTGGTTCCTTTAAAGTCGGAAAACGGCTATCGAACCTACAGTCAGGAGGATTTGGAACGCCTTCAGGTCATTCTTTACTACAAATATCTAGGTTTTTCTTTAGAAAAGATAGCAGAGCTATTAAAGGAAGAAAGGACAGATTTATTGCCTCATTTGACCAGGCAGTTGGACTATTTGACTCGAGAAAGGGAACATCTGGATACCTTGATTTCCACCTTGCAAAAAACCATTCAAGAACAAAAAGGAGAAAGAGAAATGAGCATTCAAGAGAAATTTGCTGGATTTAACTACCAAGACCATCAAAAATACCACCACGAGGCGGTAGAGAAATATGGACAAGAAGTCATGGACCAAGCGCTGGAGCGCCAAAAAGGTCACGAAGACGAAGCTACGGCTGCCTTCAATCAAGTCTTTCGAGCATTGTCACAAAATCTTCAAGCTGGTCTACCTGTAACAGCAACCGAAAATCAAGAAGAAGCTGCTAAACTCTTGCAAGCCATTCGGACTTATGGATTTGACTGCTCTATTGAGGTATTTGGTCATATCGGTAAAGGCTACGTCTACAACCCAGAATTTAAGGAAAACATTGACAAATTTGGACCTGGAACAGCCCAGTACACATCAGATGTGATTGCCCACTATGTCCAAACTCAGACAAAATAAAATCGGAGGAGTATTCTTCCGATTTTTACTAAATTCAAGTACTACTTGCTTAATAATTTTTCTACTACATTTAGTTTTCGCATTGTCAAATCTACATTAAAAAGCTTTTCAAGATAGTTGGTATGGAGTTTCTTTTGTTTTGCAGTTCTAGGGAGATAGAGGTAAAGACAATGGTTACCGATACAAATTTCTTCTTCACCGTAATCGATTTTCAATTTTTCCAAAGGGAGACTTTTAATAGATTCTTGATAAAAAATCACGTGTATACGGTCATAAAGATAGTGTTCTCCAAACGGGTTTTCTTGGACAATTTTTTTAAAATCACTTTTGTTCTTGATTACCATTTTTAAGTCAGCACCAATATTTTCATTTATTAGAGTATGGACACGTTCTCGTATTTTTTCTAAATCTAAGTCACTTTCAAGAATGATATTCCCACTTTGAATATAGGTTCGAACTTGTTGAAAACCAGCTTCTGTCAAGATATCTACTAGATAAGACATTTTAGGGATAGCATTTTTTCCATTAGGAGTAACTCCCCTTAACAAGATAATATGTTCCAAAGGACTTCCTTTCTTTTGGGGCTGATTTAGCCATTAAATAATTCAGATTTAGATTGGGTTTGATCCCGCCACCCAACCAGTACAGAGGGCAGAAGTGATGTTAAACCCACCAGTGTGGGCATTGATATCCAGTACCTCACCAGCAAAGTGGAGACCAGGTACCAGCTTACTTTCCAGAGTTTTAGGATTGATTTCCTTAAGACTGACTCCCCCTTTGGTAACAAAGGATTTGGCAAGGGACATTTTTCCGGTCACAGGGATTTTGAGTGCTTTGATAGACTGGAGAAGTTGTTCGCGTTCCTTTTCAGTCAGTTGTTTGACTTTTTCTGGATAGCCTTGTACAAAAAATTCTGCCAAGCGTTCTGGAAGCAAAGTTTTTAAGGCATTTTTTAGAGATTTTTCCCGATTTTCTTCTAGAAATGTAGCTAAGTCCTTCTCAGAAAGTTGAGGCAAAACATCTAGCGAGAGAACCTCCCCCCCTTTGACAAAACTTGACATACGCAGAGCAGCAGGGCCTGACAAACCAAAGTGGGTAAAGAGTAAATCATGAGTGATGACATGCTTACCATAACTTAGGGTCACATCGTCCAGCGAAATACCCTGCAAGACCTTGTGTGGGAAATCTGTCAATAAAGGACTTTCAGCAGCCTCAAGCTCGGTAATGGTATGTTTGAAATGACGGGCAATCTCGTGGCCAAAACCAGTAGAACCAGTAGAAGGATAGGATTTCCCACCAGTTGTGACAATAAGTTTCTCACAAGTGAATCTTTGGTCTGCGGACTTAAGGACAAACTGATTTTCTACCTTTTTAACCGAAACAATCTCGGTTTGAGTAGCAACTTGACCACCTAGCTCAGTGATTTTCTTTTCCAAGGCTTCGATAATAGTCCGAGACTTGTCACTAGCAGGAAAGACGCGCCCGTGGTCTTCGACCTTGAGTTTAACACCATTTTCTGTAAAAAAGTTGATGATATCATGGTTATCAAATTGGGAGAAGACACTGTAGAGAAAGCGCCCATTTCCAGGGATTCCAGCTAGTAGGTCATCTAGAATTCCGTTGTTGGTTACATTGCAACGTCCCCCACCAGTCCCAGCTAATTTTTTTCCAAGTTTCCGATTTTTTTCGATGAGGAGGGTTTTCTGTCCATAAAAGCTACTGGAAATTGTAGCCATCATTCCAGCAGGTCCTCCACCGATGACGATAGTATCAAAATGTTTCATAGCTCTATTGTACCACAAAAAAACAAGAGATGATGGTCACCTCTTGTCAAGAATGCAATTAATCAATTTCATATCCCATCAGCAAACCGCCATCTTCCGCATAAAAACTGCAGAGACCAGATGTTGGGAGAATTTTAATATCCGCCTGTGGGAAGGTTTCACGGATTCGCTCTGAAAGCTGTTGGCAACATTTCTCGTTATTGCGTTGGGCCATGACAATACGACCACCAGCATATCCAGCCTTGACTAACTCTTCATAGGCTGCCTGAATCGATTTCTTTGGTCCTCGTGCTTTTTGTAGCAATTCGAGAGTTCCAGTTTCACTAGCTTCTCCGACCATACGGATATTTAGAAGGCCAACGACCGTACCGATAAGCTTGCTCAAACGGCCGTTTTTCACCAAGTTATCGACTTTAGCTAGGACAAAAAGTAACTTGGTTTTTTCTTGATAGGCAGTGATAGCTTTAACCACTTCTTCAAAAGATAAGCCCTGGTCAATCAAGTCATTTAATTTTTCTACGAGTAAGTCAACTTCCCCACCAGCAGACAAGCTATCAATTACATGAATCTTAGTGTCAGGATGGTCTTCTAGATAAATATTCTTAGCTAGTTGAGCACTATTGTGACTGCCAGAAAGAGTACCAGTGATGGTTACTAGAAAAATGTTTTTGGCTCCATCAAATGCTCGCAAATAATCATCTGGGCTTGGACAAGCTGATTTTGAAGCTTCTGCAGTTGCATACATGGTTTCCATCATTTGGTCAATGTCAAGACTGGCATCATCAACAAAGACCTGATCAGCTACTTGAATGGTTAAGGGCACACTTACAAAGGTCGCGTCAATAGCTGGTGTTGCCAGCTGACGATAATCACAACCAGAGTCAGCAATAATCTTCCAAGTCATAGAAATTCTCCATCTTTGTCAGTTATACATTGACAAAGGTTCTGTCTTTTTTTACAATTATATCATGAAAGCCCTTGAAACAAAAGCCTCATCCGTCTGTTGTGACAAGTAGAAAGAAAATGTTATGTCTGAACGTAGAATCTCTGAAAAGTCTCTTGAAAATCTCAGAAAATCAAACCAAGAATCGAATTTATTAACTAGAGAAGCCATCGAAACAGCCCTCTTGCAACTCTTGGAAAAAAAGGACTTGACCAAGATTAGTATTTCTGAATTGGTCAAACGTGCAGGCGTTTCTCGTGCGGCCTTTTATCGCAATTATGATTCCAAAGAGGAGATTTTAGAAAGTGTCTTTAAACGAACTGTCCACAATATTATGGAACAGCTGCATCATTACGATTTAAAGACAGACCTTTATCTGGTCTGGGTTCACCTTTTCCGAGAAGCAAGAAAGGAAGCCAGAGTGATTCAACTGGCCTTAGATTACCATCTGGAAAAAATCTTTGTCCAAGCCATGCAGGAATTTCTGGAAAAATACCATGGAAAATCAAAAGGTGTCAGCTCTTATCTTCATTCCTTCTGGAGCTCGGCCATCGTCTCAGTCCTTTTAAAATGGATCAAGGATGGCATGAAGGTACCTGCTGAAAAGATTGCGGATTTACGGTTACCATTTTTTAAAAAATAGAGAAATAGGAGAAAAGAGATGACTGAAAAAAGACTGGCCTGGGATGAGTATTTTGCAGCCCAAGCCCTACTAATTGCTAATCGTTCCACTTGTAAACGTGCCAAAGTGGGCGCGATTCTGGTAAAAGATAATAAGGTTATTTCCACTGGTTACAATGGTTCGGTGTCAGGAACCGAGCATTGTATTGATCACGAATGTCTGGTCATCGAAGGCCACTGTGTTCGCACCCTTCACGCTGAGGTCAATGCTATCCTTCAAGGTGCAGAACGTGGTGTTCCTAAAGGCTTTACAGCTTATGTAACTCATTTCCCTTGTTTAAATTGCACAAAACAACTCTTACAAGTCGGTTGTAAACGTGTAGTCTATATCAATCAGTATCGTATGGACGACTATGCCCAATACCTTTATCAAGAAAAGGGAACAGAATTAACCCATCTACCACTTGAGACAGTACAGACAGCTCTTAAAGAGGCAGATCTAATGTAAAAATTATCAAAAATAAATGGTTTAGAAAGATTTTTAAACCGTTTTTTGGTATAATAAGAAGAATAAATTGAAAGAAGGAACTCCAAAAATGGGAAAAATTGAAGTTATTAATCATCCACTGATTCAACACAAATTGTCAATCTTGCGTCGTACAGATACTTCTACAAAAGCTTTCCGTGAGCTAGTAGATGAGATTGCAATGTTGATGGGGTATGAAGTACTTCGTGATCTTCCACTAGAAGATGTGGAAATCGAAACACCAATCACAAAAACAGTTCAAAAACAATTGGCAGGTAAGAAATTGGCTATCGTTCCAATCTTGCGTGCAGGTATCGGGATGGTCGATGGGCTCTTGAGCTTGGTTCCAGCTGCTAAAGTTGGTCACATCGGTATGTACCGTGATGAAGAAACACTTCAACCAGTTGAGTACTTGGTGAAATTGCCTGAAGATATTGACCAACGTCAAATTTTTGTCGTAGACCCAATGTTGGCAACAGGTGGCTCAGCAATCTTGGCTGTTGATTCTCTTAAAAAACGTGGCGCATCAAATATCAAATTTGTCTGCCTTGTATCAGCACCAGAAGGTGTAAAAGCTCTTCAAGAAGCTCATCCAGATGTAGAAATCTTTACAGCAGCCTTGGATGAACGTTTGAACGAACACGGATATATCGTTCCAGGTCTTGGAGATGCTGGAGACCGCTTGTTCGGTACAAAATAAAATTAAAAAGAGATTGACTTGGAAAAGGATTTCCAGTCACGAAGGGAGGTTGAATTTTTGTTTCTGTCTAATGAAAGCAGAGCAAAAATTTGACCTTTTTTGACCTAGATATTATAATAGTCTTATCTTCAGTCATTTGACCAACAAAATTAAAACTCAAAAGGAGAAATAAATGATTCCTGTAGTTATTGAACAAACAAGCCGTGGAGAACGTTCCTACGATATTTACTCACGTCTTCTTAAAGACCGCATCATTATGTTGACAGGTCCAGTTGAAGACAATATGGCTAACTCTGTTATTGCCCAATTGCTTTTCTTGGATGCCCAAGATAGTACAAAAGATATTTACCTTTATGTCAATACACCTGGTGGTTCCGTTTCAGCTGGTTTGGCAATCGTTGATACCATGAACTTTATCAAGGCTGATGTCCAAACTATCGTTATGGGTATGGCTGCATCTATGGGGACGGTCATTGCATCAAGTGGAGCAAAAGGCAAACGTTTCATGCTTCCAAATGCAGAGTATATGATCCACCAACCAATGGGTGGTACAGGTGGTGGTACTCAACAAACCGATATGGCGATTGCTGCAGAACACTTGCTCAAAACTCGTAACATCTTGGAAAAAATCTTGGCTGAAAATTCAGGTCAGTCAATCGAAAAAGTCCATGCAGATGCAGAACGTGATAACTGGATGAGTGCCCAGGAAACACTTGAATATGGCTTTATTGATGAAATCATGGCCAACAATTCATTGAACTAATAATCAAAGAAGGCAAACTCGACTGGGTTTGCTTTTTTTGGTATAATAGGGAGAGATTTCTTAGAAAGAGGATTTATCATGTTTGAAAAAGTCAATCGATCTGGCTTGATTATCTATCTTTACTATAATCGTGATGCAAAAAAACTGCAGGATTATGGAGATATTACCTATCATTCCAAGAAACATCGTTACTTACAGCTTTATGTTCCAACTCAAGAAGTGGAGCAATTGGTCGGGTGCTTGAGCAAGGAAAAGTTTATAAAAAAAGTCAGAGTTTGTCATATCCAAGAGTTGGAAACACCCTTTGTGGGCAATCTTTATCGAGAGGAAAACGTTATCTTGGAAAAAGTTCAAGAAAAGTGTTGACAATTTTCTGATAATTCGGTATATTCTTAACATGCTATTTATTTAAGAAATAAGGAGACAAAAAAATGAAGAAAAAATTTGCCCTATCGTTTGTGGCGCTTGCAAGTGTAGCACTTCTTGCAGCCTGTGGAGAAGTGAAGTCTGGAGCGTCAAACGCTGCTGGTAACTCAGTAGATGAAAAGACAATCAAAATCGGATTTAACTTCGAGGAAACTGGTGCCGTAGCAGCCTACGGTACATCTGAACAAAAAGGTGCCCAACTTGCCGTTGATGAAATCAATGCAGCAGGTGGTATCGATGGAAAACAAATCGAAGTAGTCGATAAAGATAATAAGTCTGAAACAGCTGAGGCGGCTTCAGTAACAACTAACCTTGTAACTCAATCTAAAGTATCAGCAATCGTAGGACCTGCGACATCTGGTGCGACTGCAGCTGCGGTAGCGAACGCTACAAAAGCAGGTGTTCCATTGATTTCGCCAAGTGCGACTCAAGATGGATTGACTAAAGGTCAAGATTACCTCTTTATCGGAACTTTCCAAGATAGCTTCCAAGGAAAAATTATCTCAAACTATGTTTCTGAAAAATTGCAAGCTAAGAAAGTTGTTCTTTACACTGATAATGCCAGCGACTATGCCAAAGGTATTGCCAAAGCCTTCCGTGAAGCTTACAAAGGTGAAATCGTTGCAGATGAAACTTTCGTAGCAGGTGACACAGACTTCCAAGCAGCCCTTACAAAAATGAAAGGGAAAGACTTTGATGCTATCGTTGTTCCTGGTTACTACACTGAAGCTGGTAAAATTGTAAACCAAGCGCGTGGTATGGGAATTGATAAACCAATCGTTGGTGGTGATGGATTCAACGGTGAAGAGTTTGTACAACAAGCAACTGCTGAAAAAGCATCAAACATCTACTTTATCTCAGGCTTCTCAACTACTGTAGAAGTTTCAGCTAAAGCAAAAGCTTTCCTTGATGCTTACCGTGCTAAGTACAACGAAGAGCCTTCAACATTTGCAGCCTTGGCTTATGACTCAGTTCACCTTGTAGCAAACGCAGCAAAAGGTGCTAAAAACTCAGGTGAAATCAAGGATAACCTTGCTAAAACAAAAGATTTTGAAGGTGTAACTGGTCAAACAAGCTTCGATGCAGACCACAACACAGTCAAAACTGCTTACATGATGACCATGAACAATGGTAAGGTTGAAGCAGCAGAAGTTGTAAAACCATAATAGAAAAATGTTGAAATAGGGAATGAGCCTCTGACTCACTCCCTGTTTCGGTGTTTAAGAACCTATCAAAAAGTGAGGGGAAACCCTCAAAATTATAAATAGAAAGAGTGAATCTTATGCTCCAACAACTAGTAAATGGTTTGATTCTAGGTAGTGTTTATGCGCTGTTAGCCCTAGGATATACCATGGTTTACGGAATTATCAAGCTCATCAACTTCGCCCACGGTGATATTTATATGATGGGAGCCTTTATCGGTTATTTCTTGATTAATTCTTTCCAAATGAATTTCTTTGTAGCTCTTATTGTAGCTATGTTAGCGACAGCCATTCTTGGTGTCGTGATTGAGTTCCTTGCTTACCGACCTTTGCGTCACTCTACTCGTATTGCTGTTTTGATTACAGCTATTGGGGTTTCTTTCCTATTGGAATATGGGATGGTCTATCTGGTTGGTGCTAATACCCGTGCCTTCCCTCAAGCGATTCAAACAGTTCGCTATGATTTGGGACCAGTTAGCCTAACAAACGTGCAGTTAATGATTTTGGCCATTTCCTTGATTTTGATGATTTTGTTACAAGTCATTGTCCAAAAGACTAAGATGGGGAAAGCCATGCGTGCAGTATCCGTAGATAGCGATGCGGCGCAATTGATGGGGATCAATGTAAACCGTACTATCAGCTTTACCTTCGCTTTGGGGTCAGCTCTTGCGGGTGCGGCTGGTGTTCTGATTGCCCTCTATTATAACTCTCTTGAGCCTTTGATGGGAGTTACTCCAGGTCTTAAATCTTTCGTTGCCGCAGTACTTGGTGGTATCGGAATTATTCCTGGTGCAGCTCTTGGTGGTTTTGTGATTGGTCTATTGGAAACCTTTGCGACAGCCTTTGGAATGTCAGACTTCCGTGATGCCATTGTTTATGGAATCTTGTTGTTGATCTTGATTGTCCGCCCAGCTGGTATCCTTGGTAAAAATGTGAAAGAGAAGGTGTAAACGATGAAGGAAAATTTAAAAGTTAATATTCTATGGTTACTCCTTTTGTTAGCTGGCTATGGCTTGATTAGTGTATTGGTTTCAGTCGGAGTACTTAATCTATTCTATGTACAGATTTTACAACAAATTGGAATTAATATTATTCTGGCTGTTGGTCTCAACTTAATCGTTGGTTTTTCAGGCCAATTTTCACTTGGTCATGCTGGTTTCATGGCGATTGGTGCCTATGCAGCAGCTGTTATTGGTTCTAAATCACCAACCTACGGTGCCTTCTTTGGAGCTATGCTTGTAGGGGCTTTGCTTTCAGGAGCAGTTGCCTTGCTTGTCGGAATTCCAACCTTGCGCTTGAAGGGGGACTATCTTGCGGTAGCGACTCTAGGTGTTTCTGAAATTATCCGTATCTTTATCATCAATGGCGGAAGCCTTACAAATGGTGCGGCAGGTATCTTGGGAATTCCTAACTTTACAACTTGGCAAATGGTTTACTTCTTTGTCGTGATTACAACTATTGCAACCTTGAACTTCTTGCGTAGTCCAATTGGACGTTCAACCCTCTCCGTTCGTGAGGATGAAATCGCTGCAGAGTCAGTCGGTGTTAATACAACTAAAATTAAAATCATCGCTTTTGTCTTTGGTGCCATTACTGCAAGTATTGCAGGGTCACTTCAGGCAGGATTTATCGGGTCTGTTGTACCGAAAGATTACACATTCATTAACTCAATCAACGTATTGATTATTGTTGTATTTGGTGGACTTGGTTCCATTACAGGTGCCATCGTTTCAGCTATTGTTCTTGGAATTTTGAATATGCTTCTCCAAGATGTTGCCAGCGTGCGTATGATTATCTACGCTTTGGCCTTGGTATTGGTAATGATTTTCAGACCAGGTGGACTCCTTGGAACATGGGAATTGAGCCTATCACGTTTCTTTAAAAAATCTAAGAAGGAGGAACAAAACTAATGGCATTACTTGAAGTAAAACAGTTAACCAAACATTTTGGCGGTCTAACAGCTGTTGGAGATGTGACTCTTGAATTGAACGAAGGGGAACTGGTTGGACTAATCGGACCAAACGGAGCTGGAAAAACCACTCTTTTCAACCTTTTGACCGGTGTTTATGAACCAAGTGAGGGAACAGTAACACTAGATGGTCACCTTTTGAATGGAAATTCACCTTATAAGATTGCTTCTTTGGGACTTGGACGTACATTCCAAAATATCCGTCTCTTTAAAGATTTAACAGTTTTGGACAATGTTTTGATTGCTTTTGGAAACCATCACAAACAACATGTTTTTGCTAGTTTTTTGCGCTTACCAGCTTTTTACAAGAGTGAAAAAGAATTAAAGGCTAAAGCCTTGGAATTGCTTAAAATCTTTGATTTAGATGGTGATGCAGAAACTCTTGCTAAAAATCTTGCCTACGGACAACAACGTCGTTTAGAAATTGTTCGTGCCCTCGCTACGGAACCTAAAATTCTCTTTTTAGATGAACCAGCTGCAGGTATGAATCCGCAGGAAACAGCAGAATTGACTGAGTTAATTCGTCGTATCAAAGATGAATTTAAGATTACGATCATGCTGATTGAACACGATATGAATCTGGTCATGGAAGTGACAGAACGTATCTACGTACTTGAATATGGTCGTTTGATTGCTCAGGGAACTCCAGACGAAATTAAGACCAATAAACGCGTTATCGAAGCTTATCTAGGAGGTGAAGCCTAATGTCTATGTTAAAAGTTGATAATCTTTCTGTGCATTACGGCATGATCCAAGCAGTCCGTGATGTAAGCTTTGAAGTGAATGAAGGAGAAGTTGTTTCCCTTATCGGTGCCAATGGTGCAGGTAAGACAACCATTCTCCGTACCTTGTCTGGTTTGGTTAGACCAAGTTCTGGAAAGATTGAATTTTTAGGTCAAGAAATCCAAAAAATGCCGGCTCAGAAAATCGTGGCAGGTGGTCTTTCACAAGTTCCAGAAGGGCGCCACGTCTTTCCTGGCTTGACTGTCTTGGAAAATCTTGAAATGGGAGCTTTCTTAAAGAAAAACCGTGAAGAAAATCAAGCCAACTTGAAGAAAGTTTTCTCACGCTTTCCTCGTCTTGAAGAACGGAAGAACCAAGATGCAGCTACTCTTTCAGGGGGAGAACAGCAAATGCTTGCCATGGGACGCGCCCTCATGTCAACACCAAAACTTCTTCTTTTAGATGAACCATCAATGGGACTTGCCCCAATCTTTATCCAAGAGATTTTTGATATCATTCAAGACATCCAGAAACAAGGAACAACCGTCCTCTTGATTGAACAAAATGCCAATAAAGCACTCGCAATCTCTGACCGAGGCTATGTATTGGAAACAGGGAAAATCGTTCTATCAGGAACAGGAAAAGAACTCGCCTCATCAGAAGAAGTCAGAAAAGCATATCTAGGTGGCTAAAAAGGTCCGGGGGACCTTTTTAGTCGGCGGATGAAGATTGCGAAGCAATTATCAAATCTACTGGATTGTTTTAGTCGGTGGATGAGGATTACGAAGTAATCATCATTATAGTCCAGGGTACCTTTTTAGTTGACAGATAAAGATTGTAAAGCAATCTTTATCTACATTAAAAGGTTAATTTCTAATAATTGAAAAAATGGAATGAAACGTTTCTTACATTCATTCAGAGGGCTCGATTTCAGAGCTCTTTTTGCTAGCTTATTCATACTTTTCTGAATTTTGAAAAAGAAATGTAAGCGTTTGATAGATTTACAAAAAGATTGTATAATAGGGATAAGAATAGAAAAGGAGAAGTCTCATGGCAGTTAAAGATTTTATGACCCGCAAGGTAGTTTATATTAGTCCAGATACAACAGTATCTCATGCAGCAGATTTGATGAGAGAGCAAGGGTTGCACCGCTTGCCTGTTATCGAAAATGATCAATTGGTTGGTTTGGTAACTGAGGGAACCATTGCCCAAGCTAGTCCATCCAAAGCAACAAGTCTTTCTATCTATGAGATGAATTATCTTCTAAATAAGACAAAAGTAAAAGATGTGATGATTCGTGATGTTGTCACTGTTTCAGGCTATGCGAGTCTAGAGGATGCAACTTATCTGATGTTGAAAAACAAGATTGGTATTCTTCCTGTCGT
This sequence comes from Streptococcus mitis, assembly GCF_002096855.1. Classification (GTDB taxonomy): domain Bacteria; phylum Bacillota; class Bacilli; order Lactobacillales; family Streptococcaceae; genus Streptococcus; species Streptococcus mitis_Y. The sequence continues at coordinate 52,288 of NZ_NCVH01000033.1, forward strand.
AGATAACCATCAAGTCTATGGGGTTATTACGGACCGTGACGTTTTCCAAGCCTTTCTTGAAATTGCTGGTTATGGTGAGGAAGGAATTCGTGTGCGCTTTGTTACGGAAAACGAAGTTGGCGTTCTTGGAAAAATTATTTCTTTGATTGTAGAAGAAAATTTGAATATCTCGCATACAGTCAATATTCCGCGTAAGGATGGTAAGGTGATTATCGAAGTTCAAATCGATGGATCAATTGATTTACCAGCCTTGAAAGAAAAATTTGAATCAGAGAATATTCAGGTAGAAGAAATCACTCGTACCTCAGCAAAAGTCTTGTAAGAAAGGAAGCCGAAAGGCTTCTTTTTACGTGTAATAAGGGATTAGAGCAAAAGATGGAAAGAAATGATAAAATATGCTATAATGAAATAATGTAAAAAAGGAGTATTTATGGACATTTCAGTAATTCGTCAGAAAATTGACGCAAATCGTGAAAAATTAGCTTCTTTCAGGGGGTCTCTTTGACCTCGAAGGTTTAGAGGAAGAGATTGCCATCTTGGAAAACAAGATGACAGAACCTGATTTTTGGAACGATAATATCGCGGCCCAAAAAACGTCGCAAGAATTAAATGAATTAAAAAACACCTATAACACCTTCCACAAAATGGAAGAGTTGCAGGATGAAGTCGAAATTTTATTAGACTTTTTAGCTGAAGATGAGTCGGTGCATGAAGAATTGGTTGAACAGTTGTCAGAACTTGCTAAGATGATGACCAGTTACGAGATGACCTTGCTCTTGTCAGAACCTTATGACCATAATAATGCGATTTTGGAAATCCATCCAGGATCGGGTGGTACCGAGGCTCAGGACTGGGGTGATATGTTGCTTCGTATGTATACTCGCTATGGAAATGCTAAAGGCTTTAAAGTGGAAGTATTGGATTACCAAGCAGGAGATGAAGCTGGTATCAAGTCAGTAACCTTATCTTTTGAAGGACCTAATGCCTATGGTCTTCTCAAGTCAGAAATGGGTGTACACCGTTTGGTACGAATTTCACCATTTGACTCTGCTAAACGTCGCCACACCTCTTTCACATCTGTAGAAGTGATGCCAGAATTGGATGATACTATTGAAGTAGAAATCCGTGAAGATGATATCAAGATGGATACTTTCCGTTCAGGTGGTGCTGGTGGACAAAACGTCAACAAGGTTTCCACAGGTGTGCGTTTGACACACATTCCTACGGGAACTGTCGTTCAGTCAACAGTCGATCGTACCCAGTATGGAAATAGAGATCGTGCCATGAAGATGTTGCAGGCTAAGCTCTATCAAATGGAGCAGGAGAAGAAAGCTGCGGAAGTCGATTCCCTCAAGGGTGAGAAAAAGGAAATCACATGGGGAAGTCAAATTCGTTCTTATGTTTTCACGCCATATACTATGGTAAAAGACCATCGAACTAACTTTGAAGTTGCACAAGTAGATAAGGTTATGGATGGAGACCTAGATGGTTTTATTGATGCCTATCTCAAGTGGAGAATCAGCTAAGATAGAAAGGAACTCACATGTCAATTATTGAAATGAGAGATGTCGTCAAAAAATACGACAACGGAACGACTGCCCTACGTGGTGTTTCGGTAAGCGTTCAACCAGGGGAATTTGTTTACATCGTAGGACCTTCAGGAGCTGGGAAGTCAACATTTATTAGAGCTTTGTACCGCGAAGTAAAAATCGAAAAAGGAAGCTTATCTGTTGCTGGTTTTAATCTGGTTAAAATTAAAAAGAAAGATGTTCCTCTCCTACGTCGTAGTGTTGGGGTTGTCTTCCAAGATTATAAACTGTTACCAAAGAAAACCGTTTATGAAAATATTGCTTATGCAATGGAGGTAATTGGAGAAAGTCGCCGTAATATCAAAAAACGTGTTATGGAAGTTTTAGACTTGGTTGGATTGAAGCATAAGGTTCGTTCTTTCCCAAATGAACTTTCGGGGGGAGAACAACAGCGTATTGCAATAGCACGTGCCATTGTAAACAATCCAAAAGTATTGATTGCGGACGAACCAACAGGAAACTTGGACCCAGATAATTCATGGGAAATTATGAACTTGCTGGAACGCATCAATCTCCAAGGTACAACTGTCTTGATGGCTACCCACAACAGTCAGATTGTAAATACCTTGCGCCACCGTGTCATTGCCATTGAAAATGGCCGTGTCGTTCGTGACGAAGCTAAAGGAGAATATGGATACGATGATTAGTAGATTTTTTCGTCATTTATTTGAATCGTTAAAAAGTTTGAAACGAAATGGCTGGATGACAGTAGCTGCTGTTAGTTCAGTTATGATTACTTTGACCTTGGTTGCAATATTTGCATCTGTTATCTTTAATACGGCTAAACTAGCTACAGATATCGAAAATAATGTCCGAGTAATGGTATACATTCGTAAGGACGTAGCTGATAATAGTGAGACGATTGAAAAAGAAGGTCAAACTGTTACAAATAACGACTACCATAAGGTATATGATGCTTTGAAAGGTATGTCAACCGTTAAAAGTGTTACGTTTTCAAGTAAAGAAGAACAGTATGAAAAGTTGACAGAAACAATGGGGGACAACTGGAAAATCTTTGAAGGTGATGCCAATCCTCTCTATGATGCTTATATCGTTGATACTAATACACCAAGTGATGTAAAGACAGTAGCAGAAGAAGCTAAAAAAATCGAAGGTGTATCAGAAGTTCAAGATGGTGGTGCTAATACAGAACGCTTGTTTAAGTTAGCCTCATTTATTCGTGTCTGGGGACTAGTTATCGCTGGATTATTGATTTTCATTGCGGTGTTCTTGATTTCTAATACTATACGTATCACCATCATTTCACGAAGTCGTGAAATTCAAATCATGCGTTTAGTAGGTGCTAAGAACGGTTATATCCGCGGACCTTTCTTGCTTGAAGGCGCCTTCATTGGTTTGCTTGGAGCAACACTTCCATCAGTTCTGGTATTTATTGTCTATAAAATGGTTTACCAATCGGTTAATAAGTCATTGGTTGGTCAGAACCTTTCAATGATATCACCAGAAGTATTCAGTCCACTGATGATTGCTCTATTATTTGTGATTGGAATTTTTATCGGTTCAATCGGATCAGGAATTTCAATGCGCCGATTCCTGAAAATCTAAAATAGAAGTATATTTGAGGAGATTTTAATATCTCCTTTTTTGCTACAAAAATTTTAGAAAAAAGTGTACTTTTTTTTTGTAAAAGCCTTTACAAAAAAAATTAAAGTGGTATAATTAAATCATAGAAAGTGCAAACGTTTTCGTAAAACGTTTGCCTAAATAAAAATAAAGGAGATTTGAATGATGAAAGATACATTCAAAAATGTCTTGTCTTTCGAGTTTTGGCAAAAATTCGGTAAGGCTTTGATGGTGGTTATCGCGGTTATGCCGGCTGCTGGTTTGATGATTTCAATCGGTAAGTCTATCGTAATGATTAACCCAACTTTTGCACCACTTGTAGTTACAGGTGGAATTCTTGAGCAAATTGGTTGGGGGGTTATCGGTAACCTTCACATTTTGTTTGCCCTAGCAATTGGAGGAAGCTGGGCTAAAGAACGTGCTGGTGGTGCTTTTGCCGCTGGTCTTGCCTTCATCTTGATTAACCGTATCACTGGTACAATCTTTGGTGTATCAGGAGATATGTTGAAAAATCCAGATGCTATGGTCACAACTCTCTTTGGTGGTTCAATCAAAGTTGCTGATTACTTCATCAGTGTTCTTGAAGCTCCGGCATTGAACATGGGTGTGTTTGTAGGTATTATCTCAGGTTTTGTAGGGGCAACTGCTTACAATAAATACTACAACTTCCGTAAACTTCCTGATGCACTTTCATTCTTCAACGGGAAACGTTTTGTACCATTTGTAGTTATTCTTCGTTCAGCAATCGCTGCAATTCTACTTGCTGCCTTCTGGCCAGTTGTTCAAACAGGTATCAATAGCTTTGGTATCTGGATTGCCAACTCACAAGAAACTGCTCCAATCCTTGCACCATTCTTGTATGGTACTTTGGAACGTTTGCTCTTGCCATTTGGTCTTCACCATATGTTGACTATCCCAATGAACTACACAGCTCTTGGTGGTACTTATGACATTTTAACTGGTGCAGCTAAAGGTACTCAAGTATTTGGTCAAGACCCACTATGGCTTGCATGGGTAACAGACCTTGTTAACCTTAAAGGTACAGATGCAAGTCACTACCAACAATTGTTAGATACTGTTCACCCAGCTCGTTTCAAAGTTGGACAAATGATCGGTTCATTCGGTATCTTGATGGGTGTGATTGTGGCTATCTACCGTAATGTCGATGCTGATAAGAAACATCAATATAAAGGTATGATGATTGCGACAGCTCTTGCAACATTCTTGACAGGGGTTACTGAACCAATCGAATACATGTTCATGTTTGTAGCAACACCTATGTATCTTGTTTACTCACTTGTTCAAGGTGCTGCCTTCGCTATGGCTGACGTAGTAAACCTACGTATGCACTCATTCGGTTCAATCGAGTTCTTGACTCGTACACCTATTGCGATTAGCGCTGGTATCGGTATGGATATTGTTAACTTTATCTGGGTAACTGTTCTCTTTGCCGTAATCATGTACTTTATCGCAAACTTCATGATTCAAAAATTCAACTACGCAACTCCAGGACGTAACGGAAATTACGAAACTGCTGAAGGTTCAGAAGAAGCTAGTAGCGAAGTGAAAGTTGCAGCAGGCTCTCAAGCTGTAAACATTATTAACCTTCTTGGTGGACGTGCAAACATCGTTGATGTTGATGCATGTATGACTCGTCTTCGTGTAACTGTAAAAGATGCTGACAAAGTCGGTGATGCAGAACAATGGAAAGCAGAAGGAGCTATGGGTCTTGTCATGAAAGGACAAGGAGTTCAAGCTATCTACGGTCCAAAAGCAGACGTATTGAAATCTGATATCCAAGATATTCTTGATTCAGGTGAAATCATTCCTGAAACTCTTCCAAGTCAAATGACAGAAGCACAACAAAACACTGTACACTACAAAGGTGTAACAGAGGAAGTTTACTCAGTAGCAGACGGTCAAGTTGTTGCTTTGGAACAAGTGAAAGATCCAGTATTTGCTCAAAAAATGATGGGCGACGGATTTGCTGTAGAACCTGCAAATGGAAACATTGTATCTCCAGTTTCAGGTACTGTATCAAGCATCTTCCCTACAAAACATGCTCTTGGTCTTGTGACTGAAGCAGGTCTTGAAGTACTTGTTCACATTGGTTTGGACACAGTAAGTCTTGAAGGAAAACCATTTACTGTTCATGTAGCTGAAGGACAAAAAGTTGCTGCAGGTGATCTTCTTGTCACAGCTGACTTGGATGCTATCCGTGTAGCAGGTCGTGAAACTTCAACAGTAGTTGTCTTCACAAATGCTGAAGCTATTAAATCAGTTAAATTAGAAAAAACAGGTTCTCTTGCAGCTAAAACAGCAGTTGCTAAAGTAGAATTGTAATATACTTGAGGTTGGAAGCTGTTTTCCAACCTCTTGTTTTGGGAGAAAAGCATGAAATTTTTAACACTCAATACTCATAGCTGGATGGAAAAAGAAGCTGAGGAAAAATTCCAGCTCTTGCTTGAAGATATTCTTGATAAAGACTATGATTTGATTTGTTTCCAAGAAATCAATCAGGAGATCACTTCACCAGAGGTGGAGGTTAATGACCTTTATCAAGCTTTGCCAGCTGCTGAGCCTATTCACCAAGACCATTATGTTAGACTTTTGGTTGAAAAGTTGTCTGAGCAAGGAAAAGATTACTACTGGACTTGGGCCTATAACCATATCGGTTATGACCGCTACCATGAAGGTGTGGCTATCTTGTCTAAAACACCTATTGAAGCCAGAGAAATTTTGGTTTCAGATGTGGATGATCCAACAGACTATCATACTCGCCGTGTCGCCCTGGCTGAAACTGTAGTCGATGGTAATGAACTTGCAGTTGCCAGTGTCCATCTTTCTTGGTGGGATAAAGGTTTCCAAGAAGAATGGGCACGATTTGAGGCTGTCTTGAAAGAATTGAACAAGCCACTTTTGCTGGCTGGAGATTTCAATAACCCAGCTGGTCAGGAAGGTTACAAAGCTATTTTAGCTAGCCCATTAGGTTTACAAGACGCATTTGAAGTTGCTCAAGAGAAAAGTGGTAGCTATACTGTTCCACCAGAAATTGATGGCTGGAAGGGGAACACAGAACCCCTTCGAATCGACTATGTTTTTACTACCAAAGAGTTAGCGGTGGAAAATTTACATGTCGTATTTGATGGCAACAATAGTCCGCAAGTTAGTGATCACTATGGCTTGAATGCTATTTTAAACTGGAAATAATGACTAAAAAGAGGTTGGAATTATAACTTTCCAGCCTTTTTCTGACTAGAAAAGGTACTGGAAATAGCCTAAATAAGTGAGACTACTGAAATGGAATAAAATATGGTATAATTGATAAGATAGATAGAATCGAGGATATTATGTCATTTACGAAATTTCAATTTAAAAACTATATTAGAGAAGCCTTGGAGGAGTTGAAATTTACAACTCCAACAGAGGTGCAAGACAAGTTGATTCCTATTGTTTTGGCAGGTCGTGACCTAGTCGGTGAATCAAAAACAGGTTCGGGTAAGACTCACACTTTTCTATTGCCGATTTTCCAGCAATTAGATGAAGCCAGCGATAGTGTTCAAGCAGTCATTACTGCACCGAGCCGTGAATTAGCTACTCAAATTTACCAAGCAGCCCGTCAGATTGCTACTCACTCAGAAGTAGAAATTCGTGTGGTTAATTATGTGGGTGGTACAGATAAGGCTCGCCAGATTGACAAATTGGCAAGTAACCAGCCTCATATTGTTATCGGAACGCCAGGTCGTATCTATGACTTGGTTAAATCTGGTGATTTAGCTATTCATAAAGCTAAGACCTTTGTGGTCGATGAGGCAGACATGACCTTGGATATGGGATTTTTAGAAACTGTTGATAAGATTGCTGGAAGCCTTCCAAAAGATCTGCAATTCATGGTTTTCTCAGCGACTATTCCACAAAAACTGCAACCATTCTTGAAAAAATACTTATCAAATCCTGTTATGGAGAAAATCAAGACCAAAACGGTCATTTCTGATACCATTGATAATTGGTTGATTTCTACTAAGGGACGTGACAAGAATGCTCAAATTTACCAGTTGACTCAGTTGATGCAACCGTATTTGGCAATGATTTTTGTTAACACTAAAACGCGTGCTGATGAATTGCATTCATATCTGACTGCTCAAGGTTTGAAAGTTGCCAAGATTCATGGAGATATTGCCCCTCGTGAGCGCAAACGTATCATGAACCAGGTGAAAAATCTGGATTTTGAGTATATTGTCGCAACAGATTTGGCAGCACGTGGGATTGATATTGAAGGTGTCAGCCATGTCATCAATGATGCCATTCCGCAAGATTTGTCTTTCTTCGTGCACCGTGTTGGTCGTACTGGACGAAATGGCCTACCAGGTACAGCTATTACTCTTTATCAGCCAAGTGATGACTCGGATATCCGTGAGTTGGAGAAATTGGGAATCAAGTTTACTCCTAAGATGGTCAAAGACGGGGAATTTCAAGATACTTATGACCGTGATCGTCGTGCTAACCGTGAGAAAAAACAAGATAAACTTGATATCGAAATGATTGGTTTGGTTAAAAAGAAAAAGAAAAAAGTCAAACCAGGTTATAAGAAGAAAATTCAATGGGCGGTTGATGAAAAGCGCCGCAAAACTAAGCGCGCTGAAAATCGCGCTCGTGGCCGTGCAGAGCGTAAAGCAAAACGCCAAACATTTTAATAGAAAAAGTTGGAGTACTGAGCTCCAACTTTTTTGTATTTATGAGAACGAACTATCTAAACAGAAACACTACATTAAAGACTGCAAATTGCGCTAAAAAATGGTATAATGATAAAGTTATATAGTCCCGATAAGATGGTAGGTATTTATCACTAAGAGTTTTCCTATCAGTACTTTGTAATTTGCAAAGACTGACGGCTCTAAAGTAGTCGCTCGTCATTTTACGGTTGCCGCTATAAGGCGGTCACACTATGCGCCTTACTAGCTTCAGAAATAAAAAAGTATCATTTTTATTTCTTACGCGTTGTAACTCTTAGAAAATGAAAATACCTATCAGTACTTTGTAACTCTATAACACTATTTTTAAGGGGGGACATTTTTATGTCAGAACGTAAATTATTCACGTCTGAATCTGTATCTGAGGGGCATCCAGATAAGATTGCAGACCAAATTTCGGATGCGATTTTGGATGCTATTTTAGCTAAAGATCCAGAGGCGCACGTTGCTGCTGAGACAGCTGTATATACTGGTTCAGTCCATGTTTTTGGTGAAATATCTACAAATGCTTATGTGGATATTAACCGTGTGGTTCGTGATACCATTGCAGAGATTGGCTACACTAATACAGAATATGGTTTTTCTGCTGAGACTGTAGGAGTACATCCATCTTTGGTGGAACAATCTCCTGACATTGCCCAAGGTGTTAACGAAGCCTTGGAGGTTCGTGGAAATGCAGACCAAGAGCCGCTGGACTTAATTGGTGCTGGAGACCAAGGTCTCATGTTTGGCTTTGCAGTGGATGAAACAGAAGAGCTCATGCCTTTACCAATTTCACTCAGTCATAAATTGGTTCGTCGTCTGGCAGAACTTCGTAAGTCTGGGGAAATTAGCTATCTTCGCCCAGATGCTAAATCACAAGTTACGGTTGAGTATGATGAAAATGACCGTCCAGTACGTGTGGACACAGTTGTTATTTCAACTCAGCACGATCCAGAAGTCAGCAACGAACAAATTCACAATGATGTCATTAACAAGGTTATCAAAGAGGTTATTCCAGCTTCTTACTTGGATGAGCAAACAAAATTCTTCATCAATCCTACTGGTCGTTTTGTAATCGGTGGACCTCAAGGGGACTCAGGTTTGACTGGTCGTAAGATTATCGTGGATACTTATGGTGGCTACTCCCGTCACGGTGGTGGTGCTTTCTCTGGTAAAGATGCGACTAAGGTGGACCGTTCTGCGTCATATGCGGCTCGATATATTGCAAAGAATATCGTTGCAGCAGGTCTTGCTAAGAAAGCAGAAGTGCAATTGGCTTACGCTATCGGTGTTGCGCAACCCGTCTCTGTTCGTATCGATACCTTTGGTACAGGAACAGTAGCTGAAAGCAAGCTTGAAAAAGCAGCCCGTCAAATCTTTGACCTTCGCCCTGCAGGAATTATCCAAATGCTGGACCTCAAGCGCCCAATTTACCGTCAAACAGCGGCTTATGGACACATGGGACGTACAGATATTGATCTTCCATGGGAACGTTTGGACAAGGTAGATGCTTTGAAAGAAGCAGTAAAATAAGATTTTAAGAGGGAGTTCCCCTCTTTTTAATATACTATTTCCTCTAAAATAATTGAAATTATAGCCTGAATTTGATATGATATCTCTATGGATAAAAGTAGAGCAAAACGTGTTGAGCACGATAAAAAGAGAATCGGTTTAATAGCCCTGGTAGCTATCTTTTCGGTAAGTATTTGTGTCCTTGGTTCAATGATTGGATACAAAGTATATACAAAGCAAAGTTTCGAACAAAAAATTGAGTCTTTAAAAAATGATAAAGATAATCAATTGAGTGAGGGAAATCAGAAGGATCATTTTCGTAAGGGACAAGCAGAAGTAATTGCCTATTATCCTCTCCAAGGGGAGCAAGTCATTTCATCTGTAAAAGAAATCATGACACAGGATATTAAGGAAAATCTGGAAGACAAAGAAAATCTGGTTTTTTATTATACGGAGAAACAGGATTCGACTTTAAAAGGGATTGTCAACCGAAGTGTGATGAAACAAGTCTATGATTTAACTTCGTCAAAAGTTGAAGAGACTGAAAAAACTAGTCTGGCAAAAGTACATTTGACAGAAGATGGTAAACCTTTTACACTTGATCAATTATTTTCAGATGCTAGTAAGGCCAAAGAGAAACTGATAAAAGAGCTGACTTCTTTCTTACAGGACAAGAAATTGGAGCAAGAAAAGATTGATCAAGTTGTTAAAGGCTTCTCTGACCAAGACTTATCTGCATGGAATTTTGATTACAAGGATAGTCAGATTATCCTTTATCCAAGTCAGTCAGTTGAAAATCTGGATGAGATTGCCTTGCCAGTATCTAGTTTCTTTGAAGTTATTCAGTCCTCTTATCTATTAGATAAGGATGCAGAGCTATATAAGGCTTATTATGAAAAGAAAAATCGTAAAGTAGTGGCCTTGACTTTTGATGACGGACCAAATCCTGCAACGACAAATCAAGCATTAGATACACTTTCTAAGTATGGTATCAAGGCAACTTTCTTTGTTTTAGGTAAGAATGTTTCTGGAAATGAAGAGATTTTGAAACGTATGAAATCGGATGGCCATGTTATTGGAAACCATAGTTGGAGTCATCCAGTGCTTTCAAAACTTTCTCTTGATGAGGCTAAAAAACAAATTACTGATACTGAGGATGCGCTAACTAAGGTGCTGGGCTCTAGTTCTAAACTTATGCGTCCGCCTTATGGAGCCATTACAGATGACATTCGCAATAGCCTCGATTTGAGTTTTATTATGTGGGATGTGGATAGTCTGGACTGGAAGAGTAAAAATGAAGCAGCTATTTTGACAGAAATTCAGCGTGAAGTCAAGAATGGTTCTATTATTCTCATGCATGATATCCATGCTGAGACAGTAAATGCTCTACCAAAGGTTATTGACTATTTGAAAGGGCAAGGTTATTATTTTGTAACTGTACCAGATTTGTTAGATTCTCGTCTTAAACCTCACCAACTCTATTTCGATCGTGACCAATAATACATAAAATCTAAAGAGATAAGTTTTCTTTGAGAATTTGTTTCTTTGGATTTTCTTCTAATTTAGAAAGGAAAAATAATGAAATCTTATACTTTAAATAATGGCCTTCCAATTCCAGTTCTAGGATTTGGAACCTGGAAGGCTGAAAATGGGGAGATTGCCTATCAAGCTGTTCTAGAGGCTTTAAAGGCAGGCTATCGCCATATCGATACGGCAGCTATCTATAAAAATGAAGAAAGCGTTGGTCGTGCTATTCAAGATAGTGGCGTTCCGCGTGAGGAAATTTTTGTAACCAGCAAACTCTGGAATACAAATCACAACTATGAGCAAGCTCGTCAGGCTTTTGAAGAGTCTTTAGAGAAGCTGGGCTTGGAATATTTGGATTTGTATTTGATTCATTGGCCAAATCCAAAACCGCTCAGAGAAAATAACCACTGGAAAATCCGAAATTCAGAAGTTTGGAGAGCGATGGAAGACCTCTATCAAGAAGGTAAAATCCGTGCTATTGGAGTTAGTAATTTCCTTCCCCATCATTTGGATGCCTTGCTTGAAACAGCAACTATCGTTCCAGCAGTCAATCAAGTTCGTTTGGCTCCAGGTGTGTATCAAGAGGAAGTCGTAGATTACTGTCGAGAAAAAGGAATCTTATTGGAAGCTTGGGGACCTTTTGGTCAGGGAGAATTGTTTGATAGCAAGCAAGTCCAAGAAATCGCAGCAAATCATGGAAAATCGGTTGCTCAGATTGCCTTGGCCTGGAGCTTAGCAGAAGGATTTTTACCACTTCCAAAATCTGTCACAGCTTCTCGTATTCAAGCTAATCTTGATTGCTTTGGAATTGAACTGAGTCATGAGGAGCGTGAAACCTTAAAAGCGATTGCTGTTCAGTCTGGTGCTCCACGAGTTGATGATATGGATTTCTAGAAAATCATAAAAAGAATTGTACATTGTTCCAATTTTTGATATAATAGTCTGCAGGAAAGAAAGTCTTATGGCGTTCTTCAAGCGAGCTTGGGATAGTGGGAGCCAAGTAGGGCAAAATAAAGAACTGGCGCTTTCTGTAATATTTTTAAAAACAATGAAGTAATAAATTAGGGTGGAACCGCGTTTCTGACGCCCCTAGTCGCAAGGCTTGGGTGTTGAAATTCGGTTCTTTTTGAATTCGTCTAATGCCTAAGTAGAAAGGAGCATAATGCTTAAAGGATCTTGTTTATGTAAAGCAGTGACCTACACTCTAGATGAGGAATTATCGGAATTAGTTTTTTGTCATTGCTCATTTTGTCGGAAAGCAACTGCGTCTGCCTATACAGTTAATGCTAAAGTTAGCAGTGAAAAGCTAGTATTGCATGGAAAAGAAAAGCTTGTTTCCTATAGTTCTTCTCCAGGAAAACAGCGTTATTACTGCCAGAACTGTCATAGTCAAATTTTCACTGTTCAAGAAAATATACCAGAAGTCTGTGCTTTGAAATTAGGTACAATAGATGAATGCGATCAGAATTTACAAACTGTTCCTAAACGTCATATTTTTCAGGACCCAGCCTTTTCTTGGTTGCTTGAAAAATAAATCTAAGAAGATAATATAAATTAAAGGAGTAAAAAATGTCTAAGAAATTAACATTTTACTGCGTCAGTGGCAGAAACCTCCTTACAGTCGGACTGTCCCACGCTCAGCACTAGGGTGCTGAGCTAGACGCAGTACTAACTCGTCTTGCCTCGTATAATCGACGAGGCAGACTCGTGTCGCAAAAAATCATTTTTTATTAAGGAGTATTCAATGTCTAAGAAATTAACATTTCAAGAAATTATTTTGACTTTGCAACAATTTTGGAATGACCAAGGTTGTATGCTTATGCAGGCTTATGACAATGAAAAAGGTGCGGGAACCATGAGTCCTTACACTTTTCTTCGTGCTATCGGACCTGAGCCATGGAATGCAGCGTATGTGGAGCCATCACGTCGTCCTGCTGACGGTCGTTACGGGGAAAACCCTAACCGTCTCTACCAACATCACCAATTCCAGGTGGTCATGAAGCCATCTCCATCAAACATCCAAGAACTTTACCTTGAGTCTTTGGAAAAATTGGGAATCAATCCTTTGGAACACGATATTCGTTTCGTTGAGGACAACTGGGAAAACCCATCAACTGGTTCAGCTGGTCTTGGTTGGGAAGTTTGGCTTGATGGGATGGAAATTACTCAGTTCACTTATTTCCAACAAGTCGGTGGATTGGCAACTGGCCCTGTGACTGCGGAAGTTACCTATGGCTTGGAGCGTTTAGCTTCTTACATCCAAGAGGTTGATTCTGTCTATGATATCGAGTGGGCGGATGGTGTAAAATACGGAGAAATTTTCATCCAGCCTGAGTACGAGCATTCAAAATATTCATTTGAAATTTCAGATCAAGAAATGTTGCTGGAAAACTTTGATAAGTTTGAAAAAGAAGCTGGTCGTGCCTTGGAAGAAGGATTAGTGCACCCTGCCTATGACTATGTTCTCAAATGTTCACACACCTTTAACCTGCTTGATGCGCGTGGTGCCGTATCTGTAACAGAGCGCGCAGGCTATATCGCTCGTATCCGTAACTTGGCCCGTGTTGTAGCCAAAACCTTTGTCGCAGAACGCAAACGCCTAGGCTACCCACTTTTGGATGAAGTAACACGAGCTAAACTCTTAGCAGAAGACGCAGAATAAAGAAAGTGACAAATTACGAAAATGGGCGAACAGAGTGAGCCCTGAGCCAGTTGCCGCAGTGATGAAGGTATCCTTAGTGAAGCTAAGGATACTAGGCCAAATTGGAGACTTTTGGCTCCAATTTTAGCAATGAAACAACGAAGTTGGTTGCTTGCGTGCCAATCACATAAGGCAAGCTGGAAAATAAAAAGATACTTTTCGGAGAAAAAAACATGACAAAAAACTTATTAGTAGAACTCGGTCTTGAAGAATTACCAGCCTATGTTGTTACACCAAGTGAAAAACAACTAGGCGAAAAAATGGCAGCCTTCCTCAAGGAAAACCGCTTGTCTTTTGAAGCTATTCAGACCTTCTCAACACCACGTCGTTTGGCTGTTCGTGTAATTGGTCTTGCAGACAAACAGTCTGATTTGACAGAAGATTTTAAGGGGCCAGCAAAGAAAATTGCCTTGGATAGTGATGGGAACTTCACCAAAGCAGCTCAAGGATTTGTCCGTGGAAAAGGCTTGACGGTTGAAGATATCGAATTCCGTGAAATCAAGGGTGAAGAATATGTCTATGTTACCAAGGAAGAAATTGGTCAAGCAGTTGAAGCCATTGTTCCTGGTGTTGTAGATGTCTTGAAGTCCTTGACTTTCCCTGTCAGCATGCACTGGGCTAACAACACCTTTGAATACATCCGTCCTGTTCACACTTTAACTGTTCTTTTAGATGAAGAAGAGTTTGATTTAGATTTCCTTGATATCAAGGGAGGTCGTGTGAGCCGTGGTCATCGTTTCTTGGGACAAGAAACCAAGATTCAGTCAGCATTGAGCTATGAAGAAGACCTTCGTAAGCAGTATGTAATCGCAGATCCACGTGAACGTGAGCAAATGATTATTGACCAAATTAAAGCAATCGAAGCTGAACATGGTGTACGTATCGAAATTGATGCTGATTTGCTTAATGAAGTCTTGAACTTGGTTGAATACCCAACTGCTTTTATGGGAAGTTTTGATGCCAAATACCTTGAAGTTCCCGAAGAAGTTTTGGTGACTTCAATGAAAGAACACCAACGTTACTTTGTTGTTCGTGATCAAGATGGTAAACTCTTGCCAAATTTCATTTCAGTTCGTAACGGAAACTCAGAGTATTTGGAAAATGTTATCAAAGGAAATGAAAAAGTCTTGGTAGCCCGTTTGGAAGATGGTGAATTCTTCTGGCGTGAAGATCAAAAATTGGTCATTTCAGATCTTGTTGAAAAATTAAACAATGTAACCTTCCATGAGAAAATTGGTTCCCTTCGTGAACACATGATTCGTACGGGTCAGATTGCTATTCTCTTGGCAGAAAAAGCAGGCTTGTCAGCGGATGAAACGATTGACCTAGCCCGTGCAGCAGCCATTTACAAGTTTGACTTGTTGACAGGTATGGTTGGCGAATTTGACGAGCTCCAAGGAATTATGGGTGAAAAATATGCCCTTCTTGCTGGGGAAACTCCAGCGGTAGCAGCTGCTATTCGTGAACACTACATGCCTACATCAGCCGAAGGAGAACTTCCAGAGAGCAAGGTTGGAGCCATTCTAGCCATTGCAGACAAATTGGATACGATTTTGAGTTTCTTCTCAGTAGGCTTGATTCCATCAGGTTCTAATGACCCTTATGCCCTTCGTCGTGCGACGCAAGGTGTGGTTCGTATCTTGGATGCCTTTGGTTGGCACATTGCTATGGATGAGTTGATTGATAGCCTTTATGCTTTGAAATTTGACAGCTTGACTTATGAAAATAAGCCAGAGGTTATGGACTTTATCAAGGCTCGTGTTGATAAGATGATGGGTTCTACTCCAAAAGACATCAAGGAAGCAGTTCTTGCAAGTTCAAACTTTGTTGTGGCGGATATGTTGGAAGCAGCAAGTGCTCTTGTAGAAGCAAGTAAGGAAGAAGACTTTAAACCATCTGTTGAATCCCTCTCACGTGCTTTCAACTTGGCTGAGAAAGCAGAAGGCAATGACACAGTTGATCCTGCTCTCTTTGAGAATGAAGAAGAGAAAACCTTGGCTGAAGCAGTAGAAACACTCGTTTTATCAGGGACTGCCAGTCAGCAATTGAAACAGCTCTTTGCGCTTAGTACAGTCATTGATGCTTTCTTTGAAAATACTATGGTTATGGCTGAAAATGAAGCAGTCCGTCAAAATCGTTTGGCAATCTTGTCTCATTTAACTCAAAAAGCAGCTAAGTTTGCTCGTTTTAACCAAATCAATACCAAATAAACTCAGTCAAACGGAGTTTATCTTATCATAAGGGAGAAGAAATGGATCCGAAAAAAATTGCTCGTATCAACGAGCTTGCTAAAAAGAAAAAAGCAGAAGGCTTGACCCCAGAAGAAAAAGTAGAACAAGCCAAACTACGTGAGGAGTACATAGAAGGTTATCGTCGCACTGTTCGTCACCACATCGAAGGGATCAAAATTGTGGACGAAGAAGGAAACGATGTTACACCAGAGAAACTACGTCAAGTCCAACGTGAAAAAGGTTTGCATGGACGTAGTTTAGATGATCCTAACTCATAAAATGAAAGGGGCTTGTAGATGATTTACAAGCCCCTTTTTTGTTGTAATAAAAAAGAAGGAGCCATTTGGCTCCTTTTTGGTTTCTTAGTTGCTTGCACCAGAAGTAGCGTCTGCGTCACCACCGTGGCCTCCAGCATCACCTGAATCAGAAGCGCCAGAAGTAGCATCGGCGTCTCCATGACCTCCAGCTGCAGGAGCAAAAGGTCCGCTACCACCCACCAAACGTTGACCCGTTTCTTTTAGGTACCAGTCAAGCCATGGTTGGAAGTTAAAGACGATTTCATTGATACCAGCGTATGATCCGTCAGGATAGTACATCGCTTGGTAGTTGTGAGTGTTGATAACACCTGCAGGAGAACCTGGAACGATCGTACGGACGTATTCTTGGTTTCCGTTGCGAAGTGTTCCGATAACCCACTCTACGTTCTTCATACGTGCTGGTGGAAGAGAACCATGAACAGTCGACATACGGCTACCTGATTGAGGTGGTACACGTTTAGCGAACATGGTATCTGGATCTTGGTGAGCGTTGTTGTAGTAGAGGAATTGGTTGTTGTCGTCAGCGTATGTCAATTCAAATGGCATAGCTTTCAAGAACATATCGATTTGGTTAACTGTTAGGATACCGTGGTCCAATTTGACATAGGTATCACCAGAAACAGCTCCAGTGATTGCTGCAACTTTTTCT
This sequence comes from Streptococcus mitis, assembly GCF_002096855.1. Taxonomy (GTDB): domain Bacteria; phylum Bacillota; class Bacilli; order Lactobacillales; family Streptococcaceae; genus Streptococcus; species Streptococcus mitis_Y. Next base: position 69,131 of record NZ_NCVH01000033.1, read on the forward strand.
ACCCATTCTGGATCGTCAGGATCAACTTCTGTAATGGTTGTAGCAATTGGTTTTCCACAATCCAAGTCTTCTGGTTCGATTGGTTTTGGTTTTTTCAATTTCGAAACGACTCCTACGTATTTTACAAAGTTATCTAAGCAAGTTTCAAGGAATTTAACAGTGCCTTCGTTGGTGATATTTCCGTTGTTATCAAAAGCTTCCTTAGCTTTACCAAGAAGGAATTCGTTACCTGGAAGTGTGTAGGCGTTGACACCTGGAGCGTCAAGGATCTTACGAAGGTGAACTTGGGCACGTGATGTTCCTTGGTCATAGTATGATGCACCCACAATCATAACAGGCTTGTTTTCAAATGGATGAACTTCGTATGAAAGCCATTCAAGTACAGATTTGAGAGAAGCTGAGATAGTGTGGTTGTGCTCAGGAGTGGCGATAATGACACCATCAGCACGTGTAATCTTGTTATACAAGAAGCGCAATTGGAAACTTTCGTCCCATTTTTCGTCTTGGTTAAACATTGGAACTTCGTCGATTTCAAGAACTTCTAATTCAAATTTGAATTTGAAATTGCGACGAATAAATTCCAAGAGTTTGCGGTTATATGATTGATCGTAGTTTGATCCAACAAGTCCAACAAATTTCATTCTTTCGGTCTCCTATCTTACAAATTTTCCCAGTCAAATTCTTCAGCATCTTTGCGAAGCAATTCTTGTGCATTGCGCAATTTCTCAGTAATCTTCACAAAGATACGGAAGTCATCAAAGATGGCATCCAATTTCTTGATGACATCAAGGTCAACCAAGTCTCCACTTGGGTTAAATGCTTGAAGAGAGTGTGAGAGCAAGAATTCATCTGGTAGAACATTTGCCTTGATTTCAGGAGCATTCAAGATTTGACGAAGTTGCAATTGGGCACGAGATGAACCTAGTGTACCATAGGAAGCACCAGTAATCATGATTGGTTTGTTCAAAAGTGGGTAGATACCGTAAGATAGCCAAGCAAGAGCGCTCATTAAAACTGCAGGGATAGAGTGGTCGTACTCAGGAGTACCGATAATCACACCATCAGCTTCTTCAATTTTAGCTGCAATTTCAAGAATTTCAGCGGGAAGAAGTTTATCTGCAGGTTTGTTGAAAACAGGAATGTCCTTGATTTCAACGAGTTCAATTTCAGCTTTATCAGCAAAGTGTTTTTGCATGTATTGGAGCAATTGGCGGTTTGTAGAACGTTTAGAGTTCGTTCCAACAATGGCAATAAGTTTTAGCATGAGATTTCCTTTCTCTTTTTACATAATACAATTTTAAAACTCCATTGAAACATTTGTTTCTATAGAGTAGGAATTCCTGAAGAACAGCTTAGGTGACCTTCCTTATCGATGAGGATAGCTTCGATGCCCTCCAAACTTTCGACTTGCCAGAGGATAGAAGCAGGTCTTTCTCCAAATAGACGAGTTGTCCAGATTTCACCATCAACTGATTTATCAGAGATGATTGTTAGACTCGCTAGTTCCGTTTCAACAGGATATCCTGTTTGGCTGTCAAAAATATGATGGTAATCTTTTCCATCGACAGTCAGGTGACGTTCATAAATGCCTGAAGTCACGACAGATTTATTGACAACAGGGATGGTCATTAAGTGATTTCCCCTCGGATTGGCTGGGTCTTGAATCCCAATTTGCCAAGGCTGATCCCCTCTTGCCTGATTTTTTCCAATAGTCAGGATATTCCCTCCCAGATTGATCAAGGCAGATGTCACTCCCTCTTTTCTCAGAAATTGAGCAACTTTATCCGCACTATAACCCTTGGCTAAACAACCTAGGTCTATCTTCATTCCTTTCTGTTTTAGAAACACAGTAGAAGTAGAAGAATCTAACTCGATATAATGAGGATTGATTAAAGGGAGAATTGATTCGATTTCTTGAGGCTGGGCAACTTTGGCATCTGAAAAACCGATACGCCAGGTTTGAATCAAGGGACCAATGCTGATATTGAGATGGCTAGATGGCGCTAGGCTATGCTCTAATCCAAGTGAAATCAGTTCGAACAGGTCTGGATGAACCTTGACGGGGGCTATTCCAGCTTGATGATTGATTTCCATCAACTCAGATTCTTGGCTATTGGCATTGAAGCGGTATTCGAGCTCTCTGAGTAAATCAAAGGATTTCTGGATCAAGCTATCGGCTCGCTCATCTACTAATGAAATAGTGATAGTAGTCCCCATTAGCCGTTCGGAATGTGAACTAAGAGGCAAGCTACCAACTCCTTTCTTTTATGAAAAGAAGACTGAAATATAGTAAATTTATATTAAATTTAACCCCTTACATTTTCTTTTCATGATACTAGCATACCATAAAGTCAGCGTTTTCACAAATAAAATTTGTAAACTTGTCAAGAAATATGCTCAGAAAATAAAGAGTAATTGTAAGAAAGACTGATAAAATACAGATTATTTACATTTTTTTACAAAAAAAACGGGAAAATTAGCTAAACTCTTGTAAACGCTAACAGTAAATGTTATACTAGAAAGGTAAATTTAAAATTGAAGGTAGGAATTTTTCTATGAGTAAAATCGTTGTAGTTGGTGCTAACCACGCTGGTACAGCATGTATTAACACTATGTTGGATAACTTTGGAAATGAGAACGAAATCGTTGTATTTGACCAAAACTCTAACATTTCTTTCCTAGGATGTGGAATGGCCCTCTGGATTGGTGAACAAATTGACGGTGCTGAAGGCTTGTTCTATTCTGATAAAGAAAAATTGGAAGCTAAAGGTGCTAAGGTATACATGAATTCACCAGTTCTTTCAATAGACTATGATAACAAAGTAGTTACAGCGGAAGTTGAAGGAAAAGAGCACAAAGAATCATATGAAAAATTGATTTTCGCTACAGGTTCTACACCAATCTTGCCACCAATCGAAGGTGTTGAAATTGTTAAAGGAAACCGTGAATTTAAAGCAACTCTTGAAAACGTACAATTTGTGAAATTGTACCAAAACGCTGAAGAAGTGATTCACAAATTGTCTGATAAGAGTCAACACCTTGACCGAATCGCCGTTGTTGGTGGTGGTTATATCGGTGTTGAACTTGCTGAAGCCTTTGAACGTCTTGGAAAAGAAGTTGTCCTTGTTGATATCGTTGATACTGTTTTGAACGGTTACTATGACAAAGACTTCACACAAATGATGGCGAAGAACTTGGAAGACCACAACATCCGCTTGGCGCTTGGTCAAACTGTTAAAGCAATCGAGGGTGACGGTAAAGTTGAACGCTTGATTACTGATAAAGAAACTTTTGATGTGGATATGGTTATCCTTGCAGTTGGTTTCCGTCCAAACACAGCCCTTGCTGATGGAAAAATTGAACTCTTCCGTAACGGTGCCTTCCTTGTAGACAAAAAACAAGAAACATCTATCCCAGGCGTTTACGCAGTAGGTGACTGTGCGACTGTTTATGACAACGCACGTAAAGACACTAGCTACATCGCGCTTGCTTCAAATGCTGTTCGTACTGGTATTGTTGGTGCTTACAATGCTTGTGGCCATGAATTGGAAGGAATCGGTGTTCAAGGTTCAAACGGTATCTCAATCTACGGTCTTCACATGGTTTCAACTGGTTTAACTCTTGAAAAAGCAAAAGCTGCTGGTTACAACGCAACTGAAACAGGCTTTAACGATCTTCAAAAACCAGAATTTATGAAACATGATAACCATGAAGTTGCCATCAAGATTGTCTTTGACAAAGATAGCCGTGAAATTCTTGGTGCACAAATGGTTTCACACGATTCTGCAATCAGCATGGGAATCCACATGTTCTCACTTGCTATCCAAGAGCATGTAACAATCGATAAATTGGCCTTGACAGACTTATTCTTCTTGCCACACTTCAACAAACCATACAACTACATCACAATGGCTGCCCTTACAGCTGAAAAATAAAAATGATGAACTATCTGGCCTTAAGTTAAGGCTAGATAGTTTTTTCATTACTTTGTACCCATACAATTATGATTTTTTTATCTTGTGATTCATTCTAATCTAACTTAAAATGAAATGGTAGCTACCAATATAAATAATGAGGATAAAATAAATGACTGAAAATCGTTATGAACTAAATAAAAACTTGGCACAGATGCTCAAAGGTGGGGTTATCATGGACGTTCAGAATCCTGAACAGGCCCGAATTGCAGAAGCTGCTGGTGCGGCAGCTGTGATGGCCTTGGAGCGGATTCCGGCTGATATTCGTGCAGCTGGTGGGGTTTCCCGTATGAGTGATCCAAAGATGATTAAGGAAATCCAAGAAGCGGTTAGCATTCCAGTAATGGCCAAGGTCAGAATCGGGCATTTTGTAGAAGCTCAGATTTTAGAGGCTATTGAGATTGACTATATCGATGAGAGTGAAGTGCTGTCTCCAGCTGACGACCGTTTCCATGTGGATAAGAAGGAATTCCAAGTTCCTTTTGTCTGTGGGGCTAAGGACTTGGGTGAAGCCTTGCGTCGTATCGCTGAAGGAGCTTCTATGATTCGTACCAAAGGAGAACCAGGGACAGGAGATATTGTTCAAGCCGTTCGTCATATGCGCATGATGAATCAAGAAATTCGCCGTATTCAAAACCTACGCGAAGATGAGCTATATGTAGCTGCAAAAGAACTCCAAGTTCCTATAGAATTAGTCCAATACGTCCATGAACATGGGAAATTGCCAGTTGTAAACTTTGCGGCTGGAGGCGTTGCAACGCCAGCAGATGCGGCGTTAATGATGCAATTAGGGGCAGAAGGTGTCTTTGTCGGTTCAGGTATTTTCAAGTCAGGAGATCCTGTCAAACGAGCGAGTGCCATTGTCAAAGCGGTAACTAATTTCCGAAATCCTCAAATTCTAGCTCAAATCTCTGAAGATTTAGGAGAAGCTATGGTTGGTATTAATGAAAATGAAATCCAAATTCTCATGGCTGAGCGAGGAAAATAGATGAAAATCGGAATATTGGCCTTGCAAGGGGCCTTTGCAGAACATGCAAAAGTGCTAGAACAATTAGGTGTCGAGAGTGTTGAAATCAGAAATCTAGATGATTTTCAGCAACATCAGAGTGATTTGTCGGGTTTGATATTACCTGGTGGGGAATCTACAACCATGGGCAAGCTCTTACGTGAGCAGGACATGCTGATTCCCATTCGAGAAACCATACTTTCTGGATTTCCCGTTTTTGGTACTTGCGCAGGCTTGATTCTCTTAGCTAAAGAAATTTCTTCTCAGGAAGAGAGTCATCTAGGAACTATGGATATGGTGGTCGAGCGCAATGCCTATGGGCGCCAACTAGGAAGTTTTTATACCGAAGCAGAATGTAAGGGAGTTGGTCAGATTCCAATGACCTTTATCCGTGGTCCAATTATCAGTAGTGTTGGAGAGGGTGTAGAAATTTTAGCAACAGTTGACAATCAAATCGTTGCTGCTCAAGAAAAAAATATGTTAGTGACCTCTTTTCATCCAGAATTGACTGATGATGTGCGCTTGCATCAGTACTTTATTAATATGTGTAAAGAAAAAAGTTGAGATTGAATTTCTCAACTTTTTTACATGTAATAAACAATGGCGATGTATTGGAGGGCAGATGCTGCTAGGATAAAGAGATGCCAAATCATGTGGAAATAAGGTTTTTTCTTGGCGTAAAATCCAGCCCCAACTGTATAACAAAGTCCGCCAGTTACCATGAGACTCCAGAAAATTGGCGTTGTTTGACTGATAATGGCAGGAATGATAGCTAGAACCAACCAGCCCATAATCAGGTAAAGAGCAAGGCTAAATTTCTCATTGACTTTTTTAGCAAAGATTTTATAGAGAATACCAAAGATGGTCGTTCCCCATTGGATGGCAATAATTAGATAGCCAAACCAGTTATTCATTAAGGTCAAGACGACGGGCGTGTATGAGCCTGCAATAGCAACATAAATCATCGAATGATCAATGATTCTCAAGACATATTTATGGGTTGAACCATAGGCCATAGAGTGATAAATGGTGGATGATAGAAACATGAGAAAGAGACTAATAACGAAAATGGAAACACCGATAGATGATAAAAATCCGTGTGCCTCATAACTATAGGTGGATGAAATGGGGAGTAAGATGAGCATGATGACTGCACCTACGGCATGGGTCACACTATTAGCAATCTCCTCTCCGAAACTGAGTTGTTTGCTGAGTTTAAGACTAGTGTTCATTGGATTACCTCCTCTTGAGTATGATCGATTAAGGCTAGAGTTTGATGATAGAGTTTAACGGTTTGGCAGCTGGTTTGGATGATAGGGCTAGCTGGATCAATTCCTTGGTTCATGTAGTCTACAAAAGCGTCGTAGAGTTGGTCTGAACTTGCTTGAGTTTGTAGAGTATTAAGTGTCTGTGCTATTTCTTGAATAGAAAATACAGACTTGAGGGTTGTGATAGCAATCAAACGGGCAATCTGTTGGCGTTGGTATTTTTTCTTATCAGGTTTTGTCAGGTAACCATGTTTCACATAATTATTGACCATAGATGCTGTCAGGCCCTTGTCTTTATCAAGAGAGATAGGGGCGCAGACCTGATTGACATAGAGTAAAACCTGGTCCAGATAGAGGTCAATGTTTGGAATTTCTGCCCATTTTGGGTAGGAAAAGGTAGTTTTCATTTGCAACTCCTTTTTATCTAGTTTTGATAACTAGATTATAAAATAACAAAAACAGAAAGTCAAGTTTTAACTGCTTGTGAAAAGGCTTAAATTATGCTATGATGGGAGAAACTAGTCAGAAATGAGGAGAAAAGATGGAAATTCGTTTAGCTTTTCCAAATGAAGTAGATACCATCATGCAGGTGATGGAGGATGCTAAAAAATGTTTAGCAGATGCTGGTAGTGACCAGTGGCAAAATGGTTATCCAAATGCTGATATTATTATTGAGGATATTATCTCAGGTCAAGCCTATGTAGCCTTGGAAGAGGGAGAATTACTAGCTTATGCAGCTGTGACCAAGAGTCCAGAGGCAGCCTATGAAGCCATTTATGAAGGAAACTGGCAAGCTGGGGAGTCAGAGTACCTAGTCTTTCACCGTATTGCTGTGGCAGCAGATGTACAGGGACAGGGCGTTGCTCAAACCTTCTTAGAGGGCTTGATTGAAGGTTTTGACTATCTAGATTTTCGCTCAGATACGCATGTTGCAAACAAGGTCATGCAGCATATTTTTGAAAAACTTGGTTTTAAACAGGTTGGTAAAGTGCCTGTTGATGGCGAACGCTTGGCCTATCAAAAATTAAAGAAATAATGCAAAAGATGTACGTAAAAATGCTCTACTTTTCGCCAATAGGAACCTTGTCTTTGGTTGCCGACGAGCAATATCTGTATGGCATTTGGGTGCAGGAGCAGAAGCATTTTGAGAGAGGACTAGGAGATGAGACGATAGAAGCAGTTGTTAGTCATCCAATTTTAGATCCAGTTATTGCTTGCTTAGATGATTACTTTAAAGGCAAGTCTCAGGATTTATCCGACTTGCCCTTGGCTCCAATCGGAACGGATTTTGAAAAGCGAGTTTGGTCCTATCTACAGGGAATTCCTTATGGTCAGACAGTGACCTATGGACAAATAGCCCAAGAGCTACAAGTGGATTCTGCTCAAGCAATTGGTGGGGCAGTGGGACGCAATCCGTGGTCTATCCTAGTACCTTGTCATCGGGTGCTGGGAGCTGGCAAGCGTCTGACAGGTTATGCTGCAGGAGTGGAAAAGAAAGCTTGGCTCTTGGAGCATGAAGGCGCAGATTTTAAAGATATAAAATAGAAAGTGAAAGACATGTTAGAATTTATCGAATATCCAAAATGTTCAACTTGTAAAAAAGCAAAACAAGAATTAAACCAACTCGGTGTGGACTATAAAGCCATCCATATCGTTGAAGAAACACCTAGCCAAGAAGTCATTTTAAACTGGCTAGAAACCTCGGGTTTTGAGTTGAAGCAATTTTTCAACACCAGTGGGATCAAATACCGTGAATTGGGGCTGAAAGATAAGGTAGGAAGTCTGTCAAACCAAGAAGCAGCTGAGTTGCTAGCAAGCGACGGTATGTTGTTAAAACGCCCCATTTTAGTAGAAAATGGAACTGTTAAGCAAATCGGTTATCGAAAAGCTTATGAAGAATTGGGATTGAAATAGTTTTTATCTATCTCTTTGATAGATAAAATATATAACCTCCCTGTTTCAAAGTATGATAAACTAGTAGGTAGACAAAGTCTGTACCTGACCGTAGCAAATAATTTCATTGACGGCAAAAGTATGGTAGAATGAATCATTATCAGGAGAGGATGTTTTTATGAATGTTACAACGATTTTAGCATCAGATTGGTACCAAAACTTGATGCAATTGATTCCGGATGGCAAGCTTTTTAGCTTGCGTTCGGTCTTTGATGGAATCCCGAGAATTGTCCAACAACTTCCAATAACGATTATGTTGACCATTGGTGGTGCTCTTTTTGGCTTGGTTTTGGCGCTTCTTTTTGCCATTGTGAAGATCAATCGTGTCAAAATTTTATACCCCTTGCAGGCCTTCTTTGTTAGCTTCTTAAAAGGGACACCGATTTTGGTGCAACTCATGTTGACCTACTACGGAATTCCTTTGGCTTTGAAAGCTCTCAATCAGCAATGGGGAACTGGTTTCAATATCAATGCGATTCCAGCCGCTGCTTTTGCAATTGTCGCCTTTGCCTTTAATGAAGCAGCTTATGCTAGTGAAACCATTCGTGCAGCCATTCTCTCAGTCAATCCTGGTGAGATTGAGGCGGCACGCAGTCTGGGGATGACCCGAGCGCAAGTTTATCGTCGCGTGATTATTCCAAATGCGGCCGTTGTGGCGACTCCAACCTTAATCAATTCCCTAATCGGCTTGACCAAAGGAACTTCTCTAGCCTTTAGTGCGGGTGTTGTGGAAGTCTTTGCCCAAGCTCAGATTTTGGGTGGAGCTGATTACCGCTACTTTGAACGCTTTATCTCCGTTGCCCTTGTTTATTGGGTAGTCAATATCGGAATTGAAAGCCTTGGTCGTTTCATCGAGAGAAAAATGGCTATTTCTGCACCCGATACAGTGCAAACAGATGTGAAAGGAGACCTTCGTTAATGATTAAGATTTCGAATTTAAGCAAATCCTTTTCAGGACAGACTGTCTTGGATCATCTGAACTTGGATATTCAAAAAGGGGAAGTTGTAGCCTTGATTGGTTCTTCAGGAGCTGGAAAATCAACCTTCCTTCGTAGTCTCAATTATCTTGAAACACCTGACAGTGGCTCTATTCAGATTGATGATTTCTCAGTTGATTTTTCTAAAATCACTCAAGAAGAAATCCTTGCCCTACGCCGTAAGTTGTCTATGGTTTTCCAACAGTTTAATTTGTTTGAACGCCGAACAGCACTTGATAATGTGAAAGAAGGCTTGGTTGTTGTCAAGAAATTATCCGACCAAGAAGCAACCAAGATTGCCAAGGAAGAGTTGGCTAAGGTTGGGCTTTCAGACCGTGAAAACCATTATCCTCGCCATTTATCAGGTGGACAAAAGCAACGGGTTGCCTTGGCGCGTGCGCTTGCTATGAAACCAGATGTCTTGCTCTTAGACGAACCAACTTCAGCCCTTGACCCAGAATTGGTTGGTGAAGTAGAAAAATCTATTGCAGATGCTGCTAAGTCAGGTCAAACTATGATTTTGGTTAGTCATGATATGTCCTTTGTAGCCCAAGTGGCTGATAAGATTCTCTTCTTAGATAAGGGGAAAATCATCGAGTCTGGAACGCCGGATGAGATTATCCACCATCCTAAAGAAGAGCGGACAAAAGAATTCTTCGCTAGTTACAAACGGACTTATATTTGATATAATAGATAAAGGAAAACTCAGTTAGCTGGACTAGCTGAGTTTACTCTTTAAAAAAGATAGAAATGAGAGAAATCATGCTACTGCAACTATTTTCTTTATATTTCGAGAGTTTGATCTTGACCACCATCCTCGTCCTGATTTTTTTAGGGATTTGGATTGGACTGAGAGCCATGTCGGGAGTTGATAAGACAGCTAAGGCTCGCCAAGCCCATCTCTATGATATGATTATGATAGGGGTCTTGGTTGTTCCAGTATTATCCTTTGCGGTTATGAGTTTAATTCTTGTTTTTAAGGCATAATCCTTGCATGATTGACAAGAAAGAGTTAGAATAAAGATAGTTACAACAAGAAAGAAGGAAACTATATGTACGATACTATTATTATCGGTGCTGGACCTGCAGGGATGACTGCGGCCTTATACGCTGCTCGAAGCAATCTAAAAGTAGCCTTGATTGAAGGTGGTCTGCCAGGTGGTCAGATGAATAATACATCTGATATTGAAAATTACCCTGGATACGCTAATATTAGTGGGCCAGAATTGGCTGAAAAGATGTTTGAACCGCTTGAAAATCTTGGTGTTGAGCACATTTATGGTTATGTTGAAAATGTAGAAGACCATGGTGATTTTAAGAAAGTGATGACCGTTGACCAAACATATGAAACACGTACAGTTATCGTAGCAACTGGTTCTAAACACCGTCCTTTGGGAGTACCTGGAGAAGAAGAACTGAATAGTCGTGGTGTTTCTTACTGTGCCGTGTGTGATGGTGCTTTCTTCCGTGACCAAGATTTGTTGGTAGTTGGTGGCGGAGATTCAGCTGTTGAAGAAGCCCTCTTCTTGACTCGTTTTGCTAAGACTGTTACCATTGTTCATCGTCGTGATCAACTCCGTGCCCAAAAGGTATTACAAGACCGTGCCTTCGCTAATGAGAAAGTCAGCTTTATCTGGGATTCTGTAGTGAAGGAAATCAAGGGTGAAAACCGAGTAGAATCTGTCGTATTTGAAAATGTGAAAACAGGTCAAGTGACAGAACAAGCCTTCGGTGGCGTCTTTATCTATGTTGGCTTGGACCCTCTTAGCGATTTTGTTAAAGAATTGAATATCCAAGATCAGGCTGGATGGATTGTGACAGATAACCACATGAAAACTGCAGTTGATGGTATCTTTGCGGTTGGAGATGTTCGCTTGAAAGACCTTCGCCAAGTAACAACAGCAGTTGGAGATGGGGCCATCGCCGGTCAAGAAGCCTATAAATTTATCACAGAACATAGTTAATACACTTCGAAAATCTCTTCAAACCACGTCAGCTTCGCTTTGCCGTAGGTATGGGTACTGACTTCGTCAGTTCTATCCACAACCTCAAAGCAGTACTTTGAGCTGTCTACAGCTAGCTTCCTAGTTTGCTCTTTGATTTTCATTGAGTATAATCATAAAAAAGTTTCCAATCAGATGACTGGAAACTTTTTTTATAGTCTATTTCGAAAAACTTCGTACATAAGAATGGCTGCAGCAACACTGGCATTGAGGCTTTGAACATGTCCATTCATAGGAATGGTAATCATTTCATCGACCTGTTTTTTGATGTTGCTAGAGATACCTTTTCCTTCATTTCCGATGATGAGGGCGATTTTCCCTTTTGTATTCCACTTGTGGCAAGGAGTACCATTCATATCCGTTCCAAAGGTCCAGAAGCCTTCATCCTTGAGTTTGTCCAGAGTTTGGCTCAGATTGGTTACTCGGGTAATCGGAACGTGTTCAATAGCACCTGTGGCCGTTTTAGCAACGACAGGAGTAACTCCGACAGCACGGTGCTTGGGAATGATGACACCTGAAACATTGGTCGCATCAGCGGTTCTTAAGATGGAACCTAAGTTGTGAGGATCAGTTAACCCGTCCAGAATCAAAAGCAAAGGATTTTCTTCTTGACGCGTTTTTGCAAGGATGTGATCTAGCTCGCTATAGGCAAATTCAGATACTCGTAGAACAAAACCTTGGTGGACAGCACCTTCAGTCATCTCAGAGAGGGATTTTTTTGAAGTCCAAGAAATGGACACCTTCTTTTCTGTGGCCAGTTCTTTGACTTTCTCAACATTCTTACCTCGGAGATCTTCTTGAAGGTAGAGTTTATTGCCAGTATTTGCAAGGAGTGCTTCGGTGACGGCGTGGACGCCATAGACAATATCATTTGTTTTCATGCCTCTATTATAACACAAAACCCCGTCTTGCAACGGGATTTTCTTTATTCTAGAATCAGTAAACCATCTTTAACTGCAAATGGGTCTTTTTCATTGATACGATCGTAAAACATGATACCGTTGATGTGGTCAATTTCATGCTGAACAACGATGGAGTTGTAGCCTTTGAGTTTGATACGGTGTTTTTCTCCATCCTTGTCAAAGTAGTCAACAGTAACGCGGGCATGGCGAACAACATAGCCAGGCACGTTGCGGTCAACAGAAAGGCACCCTTCTCCTTCGCCAAGAGCAGCGTCTTGAACAGAGTGAGAGACGATTTTTGGATTGTACATAATAGCTTGCAAGTCGTAAGCTTCCTGAGGAGTTTCGCCTTCTTCGACAATGTTTGGCACCAAAACAGCGATAATACGTTTTGAGATATCCAATTGAGGAGCAGCAAGTCCAACTCCACCGCGGAGCCCCATTTTTTCAGCCATGACAGGATCTTGGGAATGTTTGAGGAATTGCATCATCTTTTCGCCAAGAATGATTTCTTGATCAGATAGGGGGAAAGTGACTTCCTCAGCAACTGCGCGAAGAGTCGGATTCCCCTCGCGGATAATATCTTTCATATCAATTAAGTGAGCAGCTTTCGTAATACGTTCTATAGCAGACATTTTCTCTCCTTTCATTACCTCTACATGATATCACAAAATGACAAGGATTGAAAGCATTACGGCATCGAGCTTTTATAGAAAATGCCTACTAGGTTCGATTCAATTGTGAAAGAATTACTTATCTGTGATATAATAAAAAGAAAAGGCTTGCATTAGAAAGTAGGGAGAATGAAGATGCAAAGAAGACAAGATAGACATAAACGTGGACCAGTTTTTCGTTTTATGAGGGGGTTTGTAAACTTTTTTAGGAGTTATCGCAAGTGGAGTAATAAGGGATTTGTGGCGATACTTTTGCTAGCAGTTGCTTTATCAATGGGCTTGGTCTTGTTGTTTGAAAGTTTCCAAGGAATCCCCTTAACCAGTCAAAAAAAGGATGCAATTTCTCAAGAAGCAAATAAGACCAATCAAAATGCTAAAGATCAGGAAGAGGAAAAATCTGCTAGAATTATGGCCAACGGGGACCTCCTCTATCATATTCCTATCTATCGTTCTGCTTTAAAAGAAGATGGAACCTATGATTTTCATGAAAATTTTGATTATGTGAAGCCATGGCTCAAACAAGCAGACTTGATTATAGGTGATTTTGAAGGTACTGTTAACAAGGACCACTATTTGGCAGGTTATCCTCTCTTTAATGCACCTGGCGAAGTTATGGATGCTATCAAGGATGCCGGTTATCAAGTGCTAGACTTGGCGCATAACCATATCCTAGATTCACAAATAGAAGGTGTGGTTTCAACAGCAGATGCTATTGAGAAGGCAGGAATGACACCTATTGGAGTGTATACGCATGAGTCCCGTGATCAAGCTCCACTGGTTATCAAGGAAGTGAACGGCATCAAGGTTGCACTTTTGGCCTATTCTTATGGTTTTAATGGAATTGAGCAAAGTATTTCTCAAGAAGACTATAACCGCTATCTTTCAGACCTAAATGAAGACAAGATGAAGGCTGAAATTGAACGTGCAGAGAAGGAAGCAGATATCACCATTATCATGCCTCAGATGGGTGTGGAGTATCGCTTAGAACCAACTGAAGAACAAAAGGTTCTTTATCACAAGATGATCGATTGGGGAGCTGATATTATCTTTGGAGGGCACCCTCACGTAGTTGAACCATCTGAAACGGTTGAAAAAGATGGGGACAAGAAACTCATTATCTATTCAATGGGGAACTTCATTTCCAATCAACGAATTGAAACCATGCAAGATGAAGAGAATGCTAAGTGGACAGAGCGTGGCGTGCTCATGGATGTGACTGTTAAGAAAAAAGCCGGTAAGACGACAATCGAAACTGCCAAAGCGCATCCTTCTTGGGTAAACCGTACACCAAAAGGAACCTATTCTCCAGAAGGTTATCCACTATTCCTATACCAAACTTATATCTTAGAAGATTTTATCGAGGGTGGTAGTCATCGTGACCAGTTAGATGAAGCGACTAAGGAACGAATTGATACAGCCTACAAAGAAATGAACGAACATGTGGGATTGAAGTGGGACTAGCTTGAATCCAGAGGAAAGTAAATGACGATTAAGGTAATTGCAACAGATATGGATGGGACCTTGCTGGATGCTAGAGGCCAGCTTGATCTTCCACGCTTGGAAAAGATTTTAGATCAGTTGGATCAAAGGGGTATTCGTTTTGTCATTGCGACTGGGAATGAAATTCATCGAATGAGGCAACTACTGGAGCACTTGGTCGATCGGGTGGTTCTGGTTGTTGCAAACGGTGCTCATATTTTTGAAAACAATGAACTGATTCAGGCTCAGACTTGGGATGATGCCATTGTCGATAAGGCTTTGGCTCATTTTAAGGGTCGAGCGTGTCAGGATCAGTTTGTTGTGACGGCTATGAGGGGTGGTTTCGTCAAAGAAGGTACGATTTTTACAGATCTTGAAAGTTTTATGACTCCAGAAATGATTGAAAAATTCTACCAACGGATACAGTTTGTGGATGAATTAACCTCTGATCTCTTTGGTGGTGTGCTCAAGATGAGTATGGTTGTTGGTGAGGAACGGTTGAATTCGGTCTTGGAAGAAATCAATGACCTCTTTGATGGCCGTGTTCGGGCTGTATCCAGTGGCTATGGTTGCATTGATATCCTTCAAGCTGGGATTCATAAAGCATGGGGCTTGGAAGAATTACTCAAGCGCTGGGATTTGAACTCCCAACAAATCATGGCTTTTGGTGACAGTGAAAATGATGTTGAAATGCTTGAAATGGCTGGAATTGCCTATGCAATGGAAAATGCTGATGATAAGGCCAAAGCTGTGGCGACGGCTCTAGCGCCAGCCAACAGCCAAGGCGGAGTTTATCAAGTCTTGGAAAACTGGTTAGAAAAAGGAGAATGAAGTGGCAGTACAGTTATTAGAAAATTGGTTACTAAAGGAACAAGAAAAAATCCAAACTAAGTATCGTCACTTAAATCAGGTTTCTGTTGTAGAGCCAGACATTCTTTTTATTGGGGATTCCATTGTTGAATATTATCCTCTACAGGAATTATTTGGAACTTCAAAGACGATTGTCAATCGAGGCATTCGAGGTTATCAGACAGGGCTGTTACTAGAGAATCTAGATGCGCATCTATACGGTGGAGCAGTAGATAAAATTGTCCTTTTGATTGGGACGAACGATATCGGAAAAGATGTGCCTGTGAATGAGGCTCTCAATAATCTCGAAGCTATCATACAGTCTATTGCTCGCGATTATCCATTGACTGAGATGAAATTGCTTTCTATTTTGCCAGTCAATGAGGGAGAGGAGTACAAGCAGACTGTCTATATCCGCACGAATGAAAAGATACAGGAGTGGAATCAAGCCTATCAAGAGCTTGCTTCTGCCTATATGCAGGTGGAATTTGTGCCAGTATTTGATTGTTTGACAGACCAAACAGGTCAACTCAAAAAAGACTACACAACTGATGGACTTCATCTCAGTGTTGCCGGTTACCAGGTTTTGACCAAAGCCTTGAAAGACTATCTTTTTTAGTTAGTTGATTTCCTTTTTGCATTTTTGAGTTAGATAAGGTATAATGGTTTTATTGTCTTTTGGGGTCGTTACGGATTCGACAGGCATTATGAGGCATATTTTGCGACTCGTGTGGCGACGTAAACGCTCAGTTAAATATAACTGCAAAAAATAACACTTCTTACGCTCTAGCTGCCTAAAAACCAGCAGGCGTGACCCGATTTGGATTGCTCGTGTTCAATGACAGGTCTTATTATTAGCGAGATACGATTAAGCCTTGTCTAGCGGCTTGATAAGAGATTGATAGACTCGCAGTTTCTAGGCTTGAGTTATGTGTCGAGGGACTGTTAAACTAATACATAACCTATGGTTGTAGACAAATATGTTGGCAGGTGTTTGGACGTGGGTTCGACTCCCACCGGCTCCATTATTCCTTTGCATTCTTTTGCATTCCTTTGTAAAACGTTGTTAAATCAACGTTTTTTATTTTTGAGTTTGGTATTCCTTGGTATTCTTTTGCGAAAAAGACAGACCCTAAAACAGACCCTCTTTTTGAAGAAGGTCTGTTGTGTTTAAAAATTAATATAATTGGCAAAGCGTTCTCCGATGTCATCCTTTGCTTGCTTAGTTATGTGAGTATAAACGTTCATGGTCGTCTTCAAGTCGGAATGTCCTAACCGATGTTGGACTTGCTTCAAAGTCATACCAGCGTCAAAACAAAGGCTGGCATGTGTATGTCTGAATCCATGGATTTTAATTGGACGTAGGTCGCTACCTTCCACAATTTTGATAAGCCACTTTCTAGGAAGAGTGCTTGGAATTGGCTTTTTAAATTCATTTTCAAAAATGTATTTGGTGTTTGGATTTTGCTTTTTCCATTTTTTCAAAATACTTTTTGTTTTCTTGTCCAGACTGATTAGTCGATTACTGCTTACCGTTTTGGTATTGCCTATCTCTTCGCCTGCAAAACCTCTTGTAATGGCCTTATTTATGTCAAGAGTATTATCTGTCCAGTCATTCCACTCAAGAGCTAAAATCTCCCCTTTTCGTGCCCCTGTGAAGGCCAGAAGACGGAATAGAGTTATCTTCTCTAGATCCTTTGTTTTGGAGACAAGTTTTAAAAATTTTTTAAGTTCGTCTTTGCTATAGAAATCGCTCTTGTTATCTGATTTCTTTCTTGTTGATGTAATCACGCTGTCTACTGGATTGGTATCAATGTAACCATGTCTGATTGCATACTTAAAAACATTATTCATCAACCCCTTTAACTTACGGCCATAGACCAGTTTCTTCGACCACTCGTTAGCTTGTTCCTGCATTTGAAGTGGTGTTATCGTAGCTATCTTTCTATTGCCGAAAGCTGGATAGATGTGATTCTTGAAATTCCTAGATGTCTTGATGTATGTGCTTTCTTGCACTGTCTCAGAATAATCTTTGAGCCATTTTTTTGCGATTTCCTCAACCGTGATTTCTTTCCTGCTTTGTTCTCCACTTTCTATATCTTCCTGAAGTTGAAGTAGTGCTGCTCTTGCTTTAGCTTTAGTCGCAAATCCTCTTCGTTTAATATACTTGTCTTTTCCGTTTTCTTTTCCGACGTAAATTCTAAAACCAAAAGCCGTCTCTCCGTTTTTCTTTTTATAAGACTTTATTTCCATTGATTTTTACCTCATTTCTTGATAAAATGGGTACAAGAAAACGACCTTTTGAATGGTTGTTTCCTTATAGACGATATCCTCACACTCAAAATTTGGCGATGGCGAGTGTGGGGATTTTTTTATTTTGAATTATTCCAATCCGATGCCGACTTTAGCAGTCAATAAATAAGCACCATTTTCTTGTTTGCTAAATGTCAAAGTAATGCTTCGGAGTTTTGTCCCTGCTGAAGAATATGAAATTGTTCTGCTTTCATGATCATTAACAGTAGTAGTGTTTATGCTATTTGGTTCTCCATGAACGCTAACAATATCATCGTAGTTAGTTCCACCAGCTCCATAATTCGTGATGTCACCCATCTGAAGAGCGTCAAACTGTTCTTTTGTCCAGTTAAATTTAGCATCCTCTTCTTTTTGTGATGATTCGATAGAAGAACTTACTGAGCTGACAGTTTCTTCAACGTTTTTAGCAGCGTTATTCAAAGCACGGGCATACATCAATTGCGTAGCGATAACAATAACCATTGATACGACTGCTAAGACTGTACCAATGATAGCCAACATTTTTGGTCTTTTTCTGTTAATAGCTAGACCTATCAAGCCCAATATAAGCGCTAAGATAGCAATAACAAAAGATAGATTGTTAATAATAGGCATCCAAGACCCAAATAGAGCAATCGCTCCAAAAATAATAGCCAAAATACCTAAAACTTTGCGTTCTTCATTCATAATGAAACCTCTCTCAGCTTTTAATGTGGATCAGTTATTGCACATTTTTTATTTCTGTTTTTTACATACCAACTATTTCCAAAATGGAAAGAGTTGGTTTATTTATTTTCTCGGTTCCTTGCGGTGCCAATTATTTGGAAATCCTAATGTAGCATTTATAATGTTTATATCAACGGATTTTAGTTTGTTTTCAAGTTTTCTAACTTTTTTTCTGAGAGTATTCCACAAACGATTGAACTCTTCTCCGCTGATGAAGCACTGTAAGCTGACAACTGTTGAGTAGACTGATTTTCTGGAATCGTCGTCTTGTAAGTTGAAGTCATCATGGATAGGGGAAAAGTAGACACTATTTGCAGTACAATTATAATTTAGCAGTCTGTTATTGTGAGCACATACGTTTCTTGTTTGGTTGATATTTTTTAAAAAAGAAATCATAGTTTCTGGGGGGAACACACCAGTGAAATCGGGATTATTTGTTTTTAAAAAACTAACTAAATCCTTTGCAATTTTATTTTGTAGACTCGTTGGCAAATTTTTGATAATGTTTCGTGTATCACCAAATTCCAAGTAGTCAGTTAAAACCCATATCGGGACATCTTTGTGGTTAGTGTAGTAGTGGTTGATTGAAGTTCCACGCTTATTTTTATTATAGTTCACAATTTTAGAGAGTCTAGATATGATATAGCCTACATCAAGGATTTTATCGTTGTCGTAATTTTTAGTGTCGAGATAAGCATATTGTTGATTTTGATAAGCCTCTGCAAATCTATGAGCTGTAATAGATTTTATATGATGTTCAGCTTCAAGTATAGATTGCAGGATAGCTCTCTTAATATCCTTGTCAAAAGTGTAGAGAGAAGCCACTTCATCGAAGGTGACGCCCTCTATATAATTATCACTATCTATTATCTGAAAGAATTTACTGTATCCGTTAATGATATTGTAGTAGTTGTTACTCAATAAATATTTTAATGTACGCTCTCTATTGGTGATAGCAAGATTTCTATCTTTGAGCACATCAAGTTGTTCTTCTAAATCTTTAAATGGTTTCAAAAAAAGCCTCCTCCAAGCAAATGGAGAAGACTTCTTCCGCATCAGACCCCGTAGAGTTATTGACACTTTTTTCTTAAATTATCTCCATTTTACTGTATTGTTTAAATTTTGTCAAGGTATTTTTGTTAAATTTAGTTTTATTCCCCTCTATACACCCCAATAACTGCAAAAATCTTGATGTGTGTGTCTTCGGCTGGTGGGAAGTCTAGGATGATGTCTTCATACTTGTCATTGAGCGACACTAGGCGTAAGCGTCCGTTTTCGGTATATATCTTCTTGAAGTAAGAACGATCTCCGTATGCGATAACTGCCAAATCTCCGTTGTAGGTAGTCAGTCCTTTGTCTACTAAATAGAGAATGTCTCCGTCTTGGTAGTCAGGTTGCATGGAGTCTCCGCTTACCTTGGTAGCAATATCGTGGCGTGGTGGTTGCTCGTCAACCTCTATAGTCTCTCTGTCAGTATCGTCGTAACCAAATCCATAGTTAAATCCGCAAGCCGCTGCCGTCTCAGATACAACCTCAACTTGGTACAAGCTGATAACTTCCGATACTTCGTTTATCTTCGTTTCTTCTCCGTTTTGCTCTTTCAGTTGCCTCTCGGCAAAAGTCAGGACTTTCCCCTGTCTAGGCAGTTCTAGTTGGTCGTAGATGGATTGGATATGAGAAGTGGTAGGGGTAATTTCAATAGATGAAGGTTTGGCTAGGTCAAATAGATATTGAGGAGAAACTTCTAAAGCCTGAGCATATATTCTAATATCCTTTTCATCTAACTGTCTATTTCCGTTTTCATGGTTAGAAATTGTATTTTGTTTAAAACCTGTCAGCTCGGCAAGTTTTTTTTGAGTTAATTTCTTGGATTTTCTTACTTCTTTAATTGAGTTACCTAGTATATTCATATTAAACAACTCCTTTCATTTCTTATTATATACTAACGTGACAAAAAAATAAATAAAAAAATCTCAAAAAGTGATAAAAAATTATTGACAAATATCTCAAAACGAGATATAATTAAATCAAGCTTAAGGAAAAGGAGGTAAGGCAAATGATGGAACACATCATAAAAAGCCTAGCAACCAAGGACACCACAACCGTCATCTTGGTACTAGGCTTAGTTAGAGAAGCTCGTCTTTGGCATAAGCAGTACTTAGCTTACAAGCTCAAAGACAAAGAGCTTAAGAAAAAGTAGAGAAAGGGGCGATGCCCCAACCTCTACTTGATAGTGTACCATCATTTGCCGTGAAAAGCAATGGATGAAAATGTTGGTTTGATAATCCTAGCAGGACTTGTGATTGTATCTTTTACTATCCGTCAGATAGTGAAGCACCGAAGTCATAAAAAAGATAAGGAGTAGGGAAATGAACGAATTAGAAAGAACAGCCCTCAACGAGATATTGAGGACCGTGACATATATTGCTGAGAAAGTGGATGAGTTAGATTCTAAGATTTCTTTGAACGATTCACAAGTTCCTGAGCAATAAAAAAAGTCTTAACCTACTTTACACTAGGTCAAGACCTGCACACTTTGATAAGATTTCACAGTTGGTGTAAAGCAACTGGTTGAAACTTCGCTGGTCATGCGTCCAGCACTGCAATCAACGTGGTTTAGCTAGTCTTTGAGTGCCGCTCGGTAGTTGTCTGTCAGTCCCGCTATAAGCAGAGCTGCAGTCCCTCTTATAGTCAGCGTCAGGCTCCATGCAGTCGCACTCGCAGTAAAAACGTGTTGGTTACCTAGCTAAACTAGATCACTGAACCACAGTCCCCTTCAAAAATTTTGCCAATTTGCATCAGCTCCTTTCTTGTTAAGGATAATATAAATATATACTGTTTTTGAAGGGCTTACATCAGTCTTAAGACTGATTTTTGGAGAAAATTATGGAAGATAAAATCATCGAACTTGCTGATTACTTCATCAGCGAGAACACAACGTACAGAGAAGCTAAAATAGCGTGTGAGAAGCTATTTAGACAAGTCAGCCATGAGATAGAACTCAGGGCGCTGGAAAGTAAAACGAGGGTATAAAATGAGACCAAGACGATATCCGTATAGTTTCAAACCAAATCTGATGAACATTTTAGATAGTCGCTTCTATACACGGCTAATTGTTGAAACAGAGGATGGAGCAAAAAAAATAGCAGAAGTCACACTAGATGATGTAACCACTGCTACAGGATATGTTGTAAGGCTAAGACCAAATTATGACTAGCCTTTAGGTGGGAATGGGTCTTTACCGTGGCTGTCACGGCTTTGAATTTTCCCATCTTTGCCATGAATGATTAGTTCGGAACCTTGATTTCGTGAAATTTGTCTAGCAATATTTGTAGCTTCACTCTTTGTAGAAGTATGAACAGTTGCTCTTGAATTGCCAGCACCTTTCACGTTCCAACCACCATTTTTGGCAGGGACAACATGCTGATTTTTGCCCATGATTATATCTCCTTTCTATTGGAATTTTGACTAAAACATGAGAGGTCTTAGTCAAGAATGATTATAACATAGATAGCAGAAAAGCACAACATGTTGTTAATCATATATATGTGTTAAACAACATATAGTGTTTTTGGAGGTATAACATGTGGGAACAATTAAACAGAATTATGCAGGAAAGAAATTTGAACGGACATCAATTATCTAAGATGGCTGGAGTCAATCGAAGTTTCTTTTCTGACCTGAAAAGCGGAAAAGTCAAATACCTTTCCTGGCCGAATATATGCAAAGTCGCTGATGCACTGGAAGTCAGCTTGGATGAATTTAGATAAGGGGGTGAGTGCGTGCAGGAACTTACAAAAAAACAAAAGTTAAAAAAGCAAGAATTGAAGCCGAAAATAAAGCTTAGAAAAGAGAGAAAGAAGCATGAACTTACGACAGTTTTTATGGCAGATTTAATTGGTTTGAAAAATCGCAGACAATATGAATTAAAAGAAAATGGCAAAGCTCCATTCCATGATTATGAGATATCTATTATTTCTAATTATTTTCACAAATCAGAGAGTGAATTATTTTTTTAAAATAAAATATCTCAATTTGAGATTAAACAGAAAGGGATTAGAGAGTGAATGAAATAGCTTTATCAAACAATCTCAATCAGATTGAACTAGAAATCAATCATCACAAACAAATTGCAGGGCAGTCAATCTGGGAAATCGGCAGACGACTCAATCACGTTAAGGAACATGATTTGACTCATGGGCAGTTTATGGCGTGGTTGAAGAAAGTTGATTTGAGTTGGTCGGAAGCAAATCGCATGATGAAGGTTGCTAAAGAATTACCAAATTACCCAACGTTGAGTAATTTAGGTAGTACAGCCCTTTATCTCATCGCAACCCTTCCAGCAGAGGAGAAGCAAGCTCAACTAAACAGGATTGAGCAAGGAGATAGCCCAACAGTCAGAGAGTTGCAAGATTTGAAATTAAAATTTTCCGCAGCGAAAAGAAAAATAATGGAACTGCAAAATGGGCAAGAACCGACTAAGGAAATCGTGAAAGAAGTCCCTGTCATGCCAGCGGACTATCAGGAAGCCCTCCAGAATCGTCAAAAACTAGAAGAGCGTGCCGAGTCAGCAGAGGAAAGGAATGCCTTTCTTGAAGCGCAATTAAAAGACCTGTACGATCAGCGTGCAGAAGTGGATGAAAAATCGAACAAGTACGATGAATTGACAAAAGCCATCCAGCAATCCCAAGGGCAGTTGGACGACTACCAGAAAAGAATTGCTTCCTACAAGAATATCCTTAGCCTTATCCAGAAAGGGAATGATTTTCTTGCCAATATGGGCGGTCTCATCTACGCAGATGAAGAAAAAGTTCTACATACGGACGGTGTTGCTGGTCAGGAGTTCGATAGTTTCGTCAATCGAGGCATCCGATTCTTTACGGATTTACAAGCAATCAGAAATAAAGACAATCAAATCTTGGAAGGAGAAATTTTATGACGCATGAAGTAGTTACAATTCAACCGAACGAACTGACTCAAGAAGATATCTTGATTCAGGTTCTACAAACTCAAAAAGAACTGAAGCAAAATCAGGAAGTGTTGGCAGGAGATGTTGATTATCTTAAAAATGAGCAACCAGTCAACCCATCAATTTGTTTAGAACTTGAAAATTTAAGAAAAGTGAAAGTCATCAAGGCTCTTGGTGGTAAGGATAGCCAAGCTTATAAAGACCGTTCTTTTGCTGGCAAGGTATTTCGTCAGGCTGCTAAAGACTTTAAAGAGTTCTTTAGGATTCCACGGTATGACCTACTGAAGAAAAAAGACGAAGAGAAGGCTTTTACTTATTGGGACTCATGGGAGCCATCACATAATACCAAGATGGAAATTAAGGAACTGAATAAAGTTAAACCAGCGTAGGTGCAGGGATGGAAGATAGAGTCATTATAGCAGAAAAGGAGATTAGAAATAGAAAGGAGAGCGTATGACAGACTTTAAAAATTTAGATTGCCAATTCATCTTTCAGGAATCCAACTAATGACTACACAGCTGTTAGTAATAGCTTCATCAATGATCCTGCGATGGATTTTACAGCTGTTGGCATCATGATGGTGGTGTTGGCTAATCACCCAAACTGGCAAGTCTATCCAGAGGAGATAGCCAAGCGAAAAGGTGTTAACCGGAAGACAATTGATAAGTATTTCAAAATCTTTGAAGAGGCTGGATATTTGCGAAAAATCAGAAAAAAACCTCCTGGAAATGGAGGGAGTCACATATTCAGATTCTTTTCAGATGAAAAAATATCTGATTCCCAATTCGATATTATGAAACAGAGATTAAACCTGTCTATCAAAAAGGCGTCTATGAATTATAATTCTGACATTCCAAAAAGTGAGATGTCAGAAAGTGAGATGTCAGAAAGTGAGATGTCAGATTTTGGGCACTAATAAGTATTAACTAACAACAAGTATTAAATAACAATAATTATTAACTAACAACAAGTCCTACTTCTCTTAATAAATAAAAGAGAGGTTAGAAAAAATAAATACAAAGGAGAAAGAAATGAGACCAATAGGATATCGGCTTAATGTTGAAGTTTCTGGTATTGAAGAATTCAAGGAAGCCTGTAAAGAAGTATCAAAAAAAGCCGAAGAATTGCAACAAGCAATCGATCGACTTAGTATTATTGAAGTTGAATTAAAAGCCAAGCCTGTCAATGATTAGACTTTCTGTCTAATGTAAAACAAAGAAAGCACCTGACGGCAATCAGGCGCTAATCAAAAATTACTAACTAAATTATAACACGAAAGAGAGGAAATTGCCAATGGCTTTGGAATTGTTTGGAGAAGATTTCAAAAATGAACTGCTTGCAGAACTTGTCCAGTTAAATGTGAAAGCTATGACTGAAGCTAAACTACGAGTATCAAGAGGTACGAACTGGGCTTCAATCAAAGATGTTCAAGAAAGGACAGGCTGGGGTCGTAAGAAAATCGAAGATTTCAGAGACGCAGGGAAATTCCGCTATCAGCAAAATGCTAAAGGCGGTAAGTATTTATATGACTTGAACGATGTACTTCGGTTTCAGAGTCAGTTAGCAAAATAAAGGAGATAGAAAAAATGTTTGAACCACCATTAATTAATCAGCTTTTAGGAACTGGCGCAGTGATTTTAGGATTTATTGGTGCTGGGATTTTAGCACGACAAATGGAACTGCACGAACTTGAGAAACAACGCAAGTTAGAAGAACGTGACACGAAGATTATACAAGCGTTTAACGAAGCGGTTGAAATCGGTCGTGAGCTTGAACGTGAGGAGATCCGTCAAAACATCCGCAGAGAGTTTCAAGGATTTACGTTTGACAATGAAAGACCTGAAGGTTTGAAGCCAGAGCCGTTAGCTTTGCCAGAACCTAAGAAAGTGATTATGAAAGTGCTACGCTGAGGATCAGATAATGACTAGAATTGAACTTGAAAACCGTGTATGGCTTTTGGCCAATCATGAAGAAAAAAACGAATTGCTGGATCTTGGGCTAACATCCAAGGCTAGATATGTGAAACGAGTGCTTGAACTAGGGAAGGTGTATGCGCATGTTTGATTACGACAGAGATATAATGCAACCGCCTGAAGAACGAGAAGAACTTGACCCGAGCGAATATGTGGATATCGGATGCGGTCGACGTCGATACGTGGGTGATGAAATATGATTCAGGAGCTACACGAAGAAATCGACAACTGGCGAGCTGAATATATTCATCTTGGGCTCGAGCTGGGGAAAATCATTAACGAACAACAAAATATTATTTTGAAATTGCAAAACGAAAATCGACGCTTGAAGCGTGAAAATTGGAACCTTAAGAAGACGAAAGGTAGAAAGAAATGACAAACGAACTAACACAAACAAAAGGTGCATATCTAACAGATTTGCAAAAACTAGACGGAGCAACATTGCGAAATTTTGTTGACCCAAAACACCAAGCAAGCCCACAAGAATTACAAACTTTACTGGCTATCGTGAAAAATCGTAATTTAAACCCATTCACGAAAGAAGTTTACTTTATCAAGTACGGAAACAATCCTGCACAGATTGTTGTCTCAAAGGACGCTTTTATGAAGCGTGCGGAACAAAATCAAAATTATGACGGTTTTGAAAGTGGAATTATCTACGAAGACGCAAGTGGAGAGTTAAAAAATAAAAAAGGTGTCATCTTACCTAAAAATTGTACTCTAATCGGTGGTTGGTGTGAGGTTTATCGTAAAGATAGAACTAGACCGGTATATCGTGAAGTTGAGTTGTCAGCATATAACACTGGGAAGAACTGGTGGCAAAAAGCGCCAGGGCAGATGATTGAGAAAGTTGCAATTGTTGCAGCAGTCCGTGATTCGTTCTCAGAAGATGTGGGCGGACTTTATACAAGTGAGGAAATGGAACAAGCAGCTCCTATCGATGTAACTCCTCAAGAATCTCAAGAAGAAGTGAGAACGAGGAAAATGGCTCAGATTGAAGAGATGAAGCGAGAGCAGGAGAAACACCAATCATCAGCTTATCCAGAAGATGAAATTCCTAATTTTGAAGACGAACCGCTACAAGGCGAACTCTTAGAAGAAATGGAGTACTAACATGCAAGAATTACAAGTAAGTATCACTCAGGCAGAGGTTGAAATTTTAGACCGTGAATTATTTGAACAAAATATTAAAGAGGTGGTAACGAAGTATCAAAATTATACAGTTACTGCTTCGACAATCAAGGACGATAAGCAGGTATTAGCTGATCTCAGAAAACTATTCAAGCAGATATCTGATGAGCGTATCAAAATCAAAAAGGTTTTGTCAAAAACAGCTGACGATTTCAACGAATACATCACAGAGCAGGTTGAACCGCTGGACGGTGTTATCAAAAAGATTGCGAAAGATGTCAAAGAGTTTGAAGACCATCAGAAAGCACTCAGACTGGATACGGTTAAGGGGTACATCACAAACAAGGCGTCAGAATACATGCTAGACCCTCGTCTATTTGATGAGAAAGCACTTGAGTACATCAAGGCAGGCGATTTCATGGCTGACGGTGTGACACTCAAGAAAGTTACGATGAAGTCGCTTGATGACATGATTACATTTGAGTATCAGAAGCAAGAAGAGTACAAGAAAACCATCTCAGCAATCTCAGGACAATGTGCCGAGTACGGAATGACAGACCAGCCATATATTCGTATGTTGAAAGACATGACTTTGGTTGAAGTGTTGGAACAAATCAAGGTAGATTACGCTTTTGAAAAGCAAAAGGAAGAATTGAGATTGGCTCAAGAGCGAGCTGAACGAGAACGTGAGGAAGTTTTAGCTCAACAACAAAATGAACATCCAGAGTTTAGAACAATCCTTGGCTGTCATATCGACGAGGAAACGCAAGAATTTGACCCAGAGACGGGCGAAATCTTAGACAGTGGGCGATTATCCCAAAACCAGCAAGAAGCCGTCAGAGGGGATGAGAATGGCTTAAAACGATATACCCAAAAAATGACCTTGGAAGTGTATTTCGCTGACACGAAAGAAAAAGACTATTTCAAGAATAGCCTTGCGGATTTGGGATTTGAATACAAGAAAAACTACACTGTCCAAGGTTATCAACGAATTGAGCCGTTAACACAGGCAGAACTTGAAATGAAATTGTAGAAGTCCGGGATGTTATCCAGGAAAAGTGAGGAAAGAATGAAAATCTATATTGAACAAGATGACGTAAAATTGAGTTTTGAGAGAACGCAGGAACTTGATTATCAAACCTTATTCAAGGCCTATCAGATGATTACAGGGTCTGATGAAATCCTTGAGGATTTGAGTCAGAAAGAGCCTGAGAATGCAGGGGCCGTTTTAAAAAATGATGCTGAAAAAATAGCTGAAATCGATCATATCAATATCAAAGAAGTCACAGACGGGTTTTCAGCAAAATTTAGCGGAAGTCCAGCGGTTTCGCAGAAACCAAGCGAGAAGGTAGATGTTGATTTACAATGCCCATTTTGCGGATGTGCGAAGCGGTGGAAAGTCCCGTCTTACTTTAAATTCATGAATTGTCCTGACTGCCAAGGTTCAGTTTTCTTGTCTTGGGCGACAGGAGTTAAAGGGGAATTGGATGAAAATGGATTTTATTTCAGAGGGGACAGCCCGATGAAATTTAAGGAGCAGACAGATGAATTCGAGGACATGTTTGCTATCGAAGAATCAAAATAACCAAAAACAACTATTTCCATTTTGGAAACAACTCAAAAACCAACAAGCCGGGCATTCTTGTAAAACTGCGAACTAGAAAATGCGTCAGTGACACTTATGTGACTTTTGGACGAATGACGCAAAGAATTTCACTCACGCTTGCCTCGCTCACAAATTGGCAGGCGTGGGATTTTGGTGGAAAGTATGAACAAAATAAAAACAGATATGCAATGCCCGTTTTGTGGAGAATGCGCTACTAGATATGTATTTCCTACACAAAGTCGGTTGAGGTGTTATGTGTGTGATATGGTTTTGTTTCTAAGGTACATTGATGATGATCCAGAAGCAATTGACGAGCGTGGTTTTGGACGGTTAGCGTATGATCCGTATAGAAACAATGAGGAGATTATGGAACTGAATAAGGTGTTTGGATGAATAAACTGAGAGAGTTGAGGAAAGAAAAAGGCGATACACAAGAGGTAGTCGCTAAAGCTATGGGCGTAACTCGGAGAGGGTACCAAAAATGGGAAAATGAAGAAAGCCAAATCAAACCAGATAAAGCCCAACAACTGGCTGACTATTTTGGAGTAAACGTAGGTTATCTACTGGGATATGAACCAGAAGGTATGCCAAAGCGGTCAATCTATGAAGAAGTCTATTCAGCATTACTTAGAGTGAAATCTGAAAATCCTAATCACGATGACCGTGTGGCAATTCGTGAAGTGTGTATGGAACTAATCGAAGCGACGCTTGAGGGGTATTGATGAAAGAACGATTGATTTTGAAATTTGAGTTGAACAGGAAACAGATGATCAACGCAAACGACAGACCGCACTTTCATCAAAAGGCTAAAATCACTAAGTTCTTACGGCAGTTGGCCGAATACGAGGGCAACAATGTACTGAGAGATTACTTTGGGTTGCCTTACAGCGAGGATAAACCTTGCAAGGTTAAGGTTCGGATATATCCTCCGACGAATAGGAAGTATGATCCGCCGAACTGGTCGCCTACAAGCAAGGCTTTGTTTGATGGCCTGACGGACGCAAAGATTTGGACTGATGATAATTACAATGTGATAGTATCGACTGAGTTCATGCACGGTGGTAAGTCTGGAAATAAGAATTACAGGATTGAACTGGAGATTTACGAATATCACGAGATATTGCAGAGGATAGTTGATGGGATTTGATAAGCAAGAATTGATAAAAGGTTATCTACGCACAATCGAGCAAAACGAAGAGAAGATAATCGAGTATTCGAAGTCGTGCGATTCGAGCAAGAGACGAATTAGGGCGCTGGAGCGCGATTTGTTGAAGAAAAGGAATAAAGAATTAAGAAAGTTGAGAAATTGGAAGATGAATAAACAGGAATTGATTGAGAAGTATAAAAGCTATGAGGGAAAGTGGAATGCTAAAAGAGCAGAATTAGCTCGTCAAATTTTTATAGAAGATTTAAAGCTACTAGAAGAACCCCGAAAAGTCAAAGTTAAGAAGTTTGTGGCGGATTGGTATGAGGAACACAAAGACGAATTTGAGTACAATGTGTGGGATTGGTTATCTTCAAAAAGCGAGTTGGGAAAGATTGATAGTAAGTTCGCTTTTTGGTTAAACGACGTAGATAATACACCTATTCAAACCCTCGTCAACATGCACCAATTCGGCTACGAGGTCGAGAAAGAGAAGCGTTATCGGATTTCTATGCCAAAAGCTAGAAATTACATGAACCACGCTCAATTTTTGTGCGAAAAAGATGGCAAAATATTTTGGTGCGGTGAGTGGCATCCTTTTAGAACTAAATTCACCCGCAAACAACTAGAAGAAGCAGGCTTCGGTTGGGTGTTCGATTGCCCAGGGATTGAGATTGAGGAGGTTGAATAAATGGCAAAATTTATTCAAATCCAATCTTGTTACAGAGGGATTGTCGAAAACGAACTCATCAATATAGAAGATATTAGTCGCATCTGTCTAGGTCCTAACATCTTATTTCTACGGACACCTTATAGTGCCGGAGAGCGTCATATTTCTATCACTAAAGATTCGGTAGATAAATTATTGAAGGAGTTGGATATTATTGGGGAGGTGGAGTGATGGCATTAACACTTGGAAGTAGTATTACTGAGCTTATTCTTGAAATTGGTAATCTTTTAAACTCTCCTGATAACAATATAACAACTTTCGCGCTTGAAATTCCAAATCAATCTTTCTTTCTAGAAATAAATGTAAAACCAAAGAAAAAGGAAAAAGAGGTAATGAATCCATATGTTGTGAAAAAAATTATGAGAGATGAAAACTCTGTTTTTGATAAAGACAATAATTACCACAAGCAGAAGGAAAAAGAGAGACATAACCCAGTCTTTAAACGAAAGAATTCAAAAAAGTAAGGAGGTCACAGATTGAAACGAAAAAGCATATCTAAAGCCACTAGACAAAAAGTTTTAGACAAGTACGGTGGGCACTGTGCGTATTGCGGTAAGGTTTTGGACCTGAAAACTTTGAGAGTGGATCATTTACACCCTCACTATTTAGGAGGGGAAGATAGTTTTGATAATTATATGCCAGCTTGCTATCAATGTAATTTCTACAAATCTACTCTTCTGTTAGATGAATTCAGAGAGCAGATGTCTACCTTGCACGAAAGAATCAGCAAGCCATTTATAGCAAGACTTGGGTTAGATTATGGAATCATTGAAATCAAGCCTTTTGATGGCAAATTTTATTTTGAGGAGGAGACATGAAACGATTTATCGCAATCTGGATATTATTGTCTGCTGGATTGAATATCTGGCAGAGTATCCACATTAAAAAAATAGAAGAAAAGCACCCGATGGTTATCTACAAGGCTGATAATGCAGGCGCTGAGATATTTGGTAAGGTCGTCGAAAAAGGACGACATGGCAAGTTGTATACAGTGACTATCAGAGATTATGGGATTTTCGTAGTCACTAGAGAGCAGTATGAGAAGATTAGAGTAGGGGATGAGGTGTTGCTATGACAGAAACTATTAAACTACCAGACTATTATGCGCCTGATTGGAAAAATGCAAGGTACGGGTCGTTGGAAGAGCTTAAAGAATTGTTGCTCTTTAAGCGTATTGTGAAATGGGATAAGGACTTTTTGCTGCTTGAAGACGGCACAAAGGTCACTATTGAAATGTCTGAAAGTGATTGCTGTGCCTCAGCAGGTGGGGAGTTCCAAGATGTATCACTTGATGCTGTGATTACTAATGTTGAAATTGGAGAACCGGAAGAAATCCCTGACCATTGGGGAACTGGTTATAAAAACAAAGTAACTATCTTCCATAATCAGAACCCTGTAGCTATTGCCAATTGTGAAGCAGAGCATAATGGCTATTATTACAGCGTAGGCTCTTTAGTGATTGGTGATATTCATTTTCCAGTTGTTAATGCTTAGGAGGATTTAACATGACACCAAGATATAGAGCGTGGGATAAACATGAACAAAAGATGTTTACTAATGATGAATTGATTATCTGGAATGGTAATGTCTATGCGAACGATAGCAAAAAGCTTACCTGCAACAATTTAAAAGGATGGTCGATTGATGATGAATATCTCATGCAATCAACAGGATTGGTTGACAAGAACGGCAAGGAAATCTTTGAGGGGGATATCCTGGAAATTCAGGGAATTAGAATGGTTGTAAAATTCGGAAGCTATGAATACATTGAGTCATCGAAGAGTAATGGGCATACGTTAGGTGTAGTGTACGACGGCCTAGGATTTTATGTCGAGTGCATCAACGCTGCTGACCCAGATAGGATAAGTCCATTCGAACCAAAAACGCTAAAAGAAAGCTACGTTATTGGAAATAGATTTGAAACACCAGAGCTTTTGGAGGATAAGGGATGAGACCGAAAAGATACCCTTTCAGTGGAGCTAAAAAAGAGAGTGAAGCTAAGAAAATATCGTTAATGCTTAAAAAAGTCGATGAATCAGACTTGAAAGGAAGTGTTTGGACGGATCCTCTAAATCTCTATGGAAAAACAAGAGTCCATGTAGAGCTAGAGGGTTATGGAAAGAAAATCATAACCGAATTTAAAACAGATGATATGGATTTTTCCAAAAAAGCTTCATTCTTTAAGAGGACATTATTCAAAAGAGCTGAAATGATGTCTCAGTTTGATTTTAGAGAAACAACAACAGAAGAATGGAACCGAATAATCTTAGAACTTGGGGAGGCTATCAAATGTACCCAGAAATAATTGACAACGTAAACAAACCAAGCCACTACCAAGGAAGATTTGGCATGGAATCTATCGATGCTTTAAGGAATTTCATGACACCAGAACAGCTGAAAGGCTTTTATCTTGGAAATGCCTTGAAGTATCAACTGCGATTTCAGAAGAAAAACGGTCTTGAAGACCTGAAGAAAGCCAGAAAGAACCTTGACTGGCTTATCGAGGAGATGGAGCATGAGAATTAAAACATTAATGGGAACAATCATCAATGTTGACAGGATAAAGCGCAGTATCACAGTTGAGGGTATTGAATTAGGCTCAGATTGTCGGGCTTTAATATCTAAACACAAAGATGGTACAGGTACAATAACACTAGTTTTTGATGGGAAAATAATTTAAAAAAGGAGTAAAAACAATGTTTACACAATACAATCACGAAACAGGAAAAACGACACTTACAAAACTTGCTAAGGGCGGTATCATTACAGTTGCAGCTGTTGCTTCACTTGGGATTTTTCGTCTCACGGCTGTGAAACGTATCCCAGCTAACACAGTCGGTGTAAAGGTTAGTGCAATTGGAGGTGTGCAAGAAAATACTCTGCAAACAGGATATCATCTAAAAATGCCATTTATTGACAAAGTATACACCTTATCGACATCTGTTCAAACTAAGACGATGGAAAAAATCACTACTCAAACTAAAGATGGTCAGTGGCTCAATACCAATATTGATGTGAAATATCGAGTCAATAAAGAAAAGGCTATGACGGTCTTCTCTAATTACACAGATTTAGAAAACGTGAATAATAGTGTAGTATCTCCTGCTGTTCAGCGTGCTATTGAATCTGTAACGGGAAATTACGATATCTATGATATTCTGGGTGACAAGCGTACTGAAGTCTATGAGGCGATTGATAAGGCTCTTAAAGAAAAATTTGAGTCTTACGATCTTGAGTTTGTTTCCTTTACCATCACAGACCAAGATGCAGGAGATGAGATTGAAGCAGCAATCAAAAATGAATCGGTCAAACAAAAAGAAATCGACACAGCTAAACAAGAACAGGAAAAGGCTAAAGTTGAAGCTGATACTAAAAAAGTTCAAGCTCAAGCCGAAGCAGACGCAGGTATCATCAAAGCAGAAGGTGAAGCCAAGGCCAACAAAGCTAAGTCAGACTCAATCACAGATAATCTTATCCGGATGAAAGAAGCAGAAGCCAGAGAGAAGCATGGCTGGGTCACTGTTAACGGCGCAGGTAGTGTGATCACGAATAAAGAATAAAATAAAAAAGCCAAGGCACTCTCTGCCTCAGCTATAATCTCAATAATATTATTATATCACAAAGGAGACAGAGAGTGAACAAGGCTAAAGAGCTATTGAAAGAATTACAAGACCTTGACATGGACATCCAAAGCCGTATAGATGAAATCAATGAGCTTGAGGCAGGTTTGCTCTCAAGTCCTAAGTGGTCAGGTGTCAAAGTCCAAGGTGGACAGACTAGAAAAGTTGATGATATCTATACTCAGTTGGTAGTGATGAAAGAGGCTATAGAGCAGGATACTAAAGAGGTTATTAACAGAAAACTTGAATTAGGTCGAATGATCAACAGTCTTAAAAATCCCAAGCACAGGGCGGTATTAAGAATGACTTACATCAACAAAGGCACCGCTGATAGCGTTTGTTATGATTTGAAGATGAGTCGTACAACCTATTACAGGTTAAAAAATGAGGCGGTCTTAGCTTTGGAAGAAGTCATCTAACCTCATAGTGATCGTATGGGACTTTTTGGAACAGCACGGTTCTAAAAATCTGTTAGAATGGTAGTGTCAAGAATTGAAAAGAGAGGTCTCAGAATTTGGTAGATGGTTACCTGAAATCAGGGTGTCGTAAAGGGCATTGAGGGTTCGAGTCCTTCCCTCTATTTCGTTCATTGACGTCTCCTTTATACTTTATTATATTTTTCCGAGGCTTCGGTCTCGTTTTGGCGGTGACAGGTAAGTGGTTTCTCTCCTATGTTTCCTTCGGTTCGATTCCGGGCATCGCCGTTTGAGTGTTTGTGTCCCAGAATGGGGTAGGCAGTAGGCTTAGCATTCATATATCACTCATTAACTTATTAGAAGGTCGGCAGTAGCGACCGAACCTCGCATGATTGCGTAGCTAATTATATTCCGGATAAGTTATAAGCTAGAGGGTTTGATTCCCTCAGAGGTTTTAAATGACTACAAAAAAAATAAAAAAAGGAAAACTTTCAAATCGATTACTAATTAACACGCAAGTCTGTAGTCTACTTGCAGAAAGGTCGCACATCGTGTGGCTTTTTTTATTGTTTGAAAGGTGGTGATGGAAAATGAACAATAAACAGAAACACTTCGCTGATGAGTACATCATCAGTAGAAACGCAACACAATCTGCAATAAGAGCAGGGTATTCTGAAAAAACAGCGAGGTCTATAGGACAAAGATTGTTGACAAAAGTTGACATTTCTGAATACATTAAAAAACGTACTGAAGAACTTTTTGACGAACGTTCGATGTCAATCGCAGAAGCCTTGGCAATCTCTGCTAGTATCGCTAGAGGGGAAACTCAACAAGGGTATTCTAAAAAAACTGTAAAGACTGCTGAAGGTGTGGAGGTATCGGAAACGACTTATGAATTTACTCCAACGATTGAAGAAAGACAGCGGTCTCTAGACCACATATTCAGAGTGAACGGGGCTTATTTAGAGAGAAAAGAAATCGAGATGTCTTCGGCTGTTCAATTTGTTGATGATATAGGAGTTGGCGATGAAGCGTAGAATGAGCGAGTTTATTCCTAAGGCTTTTTATCCCATGTGGCGTGCAGCATTCGACCCTAAAATCTTACATGTAGTTGAAAAAGGCGGGCGCGGTTCTGGTAAGTCAAGCGACCTAGGGCATACTATCATTCAACTGATTATGCGCTATCCAGTCAATGCCGTGTGTATTCGTAAGACAGATAATACGCTAGAACAATCGGTCTACGAGCAATTGAAATGGGCGATTAGTGAGCAAGGGGTTAGTCATTTATTTAAGATTAATAAATCCCCTTTGAAGATAACCTATATCCCAAGAGGGAATTATATTATCTTCCGTGGTGCACAAGATCCAGAGCGTATCAAATCCTTGAAAGACAGCCGTTTTCCATTCGCAATCGGCTGGATTGAGGAGCTTGCTGAGTTTAAAACTGAAGATGAAGTAAAGACAATCACCAACTCACTCCTACGTGGAGAATTGGCTGATGGTCTTTTTTATAAGTTCTTCTACTCTTACAATCCTCCGAAAAGAAAACAGTCTTGGGTAAATAAGAAATATGAAAGCGTCATACAGCCTCCTAATACCCACGTACACCATTCAACTTACTTGGATAACCCATATATATCCCAAGCCTTTATAGAAGAAGCAGAGGCTACGAGAGAGCGTTCAGAGAAGCGTTACCGTTGGGAGTATTTGGGCGAGGCTATCGGTTCGGGTGTAGCACCTTTTGAAAATCTGGTATTCCGCAAGATTACAGATGAGGAGATAGCAAGGTTTGATAACATTCGGCAAGGGAATGACTTTGGATATGCTAACGATCCTCTGGCTTTTGTAAGATGGCATTATGACAAAAAGAAACGTGTTATCTACGCTATCGATGAGATTTACGGCGTAAAGATTAGCAACCGTGAATTAGCTGAAAGAATCCGTGAGAAAGGCTATCAATCTCAGATGATAACCTGTGATAGCGCAGAACCTAAGTCAATTGATGAATTAAAACTGCAGCTGAATATTCCACTTGTCCAAGGTGCTAAGAAAGGTCCTGATAGTCGTGAGTATGGAGAACGCTGGTTGGATGATTTGGATGCTATTGTGATAGATCCAGAACGTACACCTAACATTGCAAGAGAGTTTGAAAGCGCCGACTACGCCGTTGACCGTGATGGAAATCCTAAGCCTAAATTAGAGGAAGTAAACGACCACACAATCGACGCAACTAGATATGCGTTTGAAGACGATATGAGACAGCCAGGAATATCATTCTGGTAGGAGAAGGAGAAATGTTGAGTAATTGGTTTAAATGGTTAATCAGGCGGTTGTTGATTAAGAATACAACCCAAAATGAAATACTAGAGATTGAGATAAGAGAACACCAAAATTCTGAGAAAGTAAGCACGATGAAAGAGGCTTACAACTACTATCGAAATCGCACGGATATTCGAAATAAGAAGGTAGATGTGGACTGGCGTACGAACTCAAGGATTGAATTAGGTTTATTTAAGAAACTGGTAGACCAGAAGGTCGGTTATCTGTTTTCTAAACAACCTACAATCTCGCTTGAGGGAGAAGAATCACAAGATTTTTTAGATAGCGTGTTTGATGAGGACCTTTTA
This sequence comes from Streptococcus mitis, assembly GCF_002096855.1. GTDB lineage: Bacteria > Bacillota > Bacilli > Lactobacillales > Streptococcaceae > Streptococcus > Streptococcus mitis_Y. The sequence goes on from NZ_NCVH01000033.1 coordinate 105,450, forward strand.
TCTACGATTAAGTCACTTGGTAAGGAAGCAGTGATGAAAGGAATAGCTTACGGCTTGCCTTATTACGACGAGAATGGCCGTCTACGCTTGTTTAAAATCCCAAGTGAACAGATTATCCCTTTCTGGAAAGACGAGCGTCATTTGGAATTATCCGCCTTTGTGCGCGTCTATAATCAAGCGGTCTACGAAAGCGGAGTGAAGAAGACTAAAACCTTTGTAGAATACTACGACGAAAAAGGAATCACAGATTATATCTGGACAGGTTCACACCTTGAACTCAATCCACTGTCTAAGGAGACCAAGGGAAATTTTTATTATGTCAACGCAGATGGAACACGGATTCCTTACACTTGGGAGAAAGTCCCTCTGATTCCATTCCGATACAACGAGTATGAGGACGGTCTTTTAGTCCAAACCAAGTCTCTGATTGATAATATTCAACTTCAAATGTCTACTAACGCTGATATGTTGGCAGATATGCCAAAGCTGATTTATGTTTTGAAAAACTATCAGGGCGCAGACTTGGGCGAGTTCATGAATAATCTGAATAAGTTCCGCTCTATCAAGGTTTCTAGTGATGGTGGTGTAGATACCCTACAAGCAGACAATGATACTGGCGGAGTTGAAGCAGATATTGAACGCTCTCGTAAGTTCTTGTATGAGGCTGCACGAGCTATTGATACCCAAGATGATAATCTAGGCAATGCAAGTGGCCAAGCTCTTAAATGGCGCTATACAGACCTTGATTTGGACTGTAATGAGCTAGAAAATGAGTTCCAAAAAGGTATCAAGCAATTCCTTTGGTTCGTAGAACAGTATGCGGCTAACAAAGGAGTAGCGTTTGATTCATCTAAATTTACTTATGTATTTAACCGTGACATCATTTCAAATGAGTCTGAAGCTATTCAAGATTGTGTAAACTCAATCGGTATCTTAGACGATCTAAGCATTCGTGAACAACATCCATGGTATCAACCAGAGGTTGAGAAACGATTGAAAGAACAACAGGAACAAGGACAAGATCCATACTCTCAGACCAATTTCAAAAAGGTAGATGAAGATTATGACGACCGAGAACAAGAAAAAGATAGATGAGTATTGGACTGAGCGAGCTTTACAACAGGAACAAAACGCTCAGATAGTTGCTGATAGGTATATGGCTCAGATTGGTCAATCCTTAGCAGATTATAAACACCAGCTGGTTTCTGAAATTGAGAAGTTCTATGCCAGGTATGCAGTTGATAATAAAATGACTCATGCAGAGGCCAAGCAATATCTGACAGATAAAGAGCGTAGAGAGTTTAAGCATGTAACCCTTGAAAGGTTCCGTGAAATGGCCTTAAATCCTGATACACCGACACCACTGTTGGACGCTTTGAGCTATCGTCATCGTATCAGTCGCAAGGAGGCTTTGCTTGCCGAAATTGAGCGTCTAACGGCTGAGTTATACGGTAAACCAGACGGCATACATGACAAGGTCACAGAAGCTCTGAGCGACGTCTACATCAAAGGTAAAATCCATCAAGCTAAGAACTTGGCTCATTTCGGAATCATAGAGAAACCAATATTAAATGTCGATGCAGTTAAGCATAAGATGGCTAGTAACTGGAGCGGTAAAACATTTTCTGAAAATGTTTGGGTTCATAAAGAAGTTGCTTATAAGGCAATCAGTGATGTCCTGAATAAAGGCCTAACAGGCGGCTGGTCTATTGATAGAATGGCTAGGGCTCTTTCTGAACGTACAGGAGTTGCCTACCATCGAGCAGATACGCTTGTCAGAACCGAGACGACCTTTTATAATAACCTCGCTACGCTAGATACTATCAAGGAATTAGGTGGTGACCACTACGAAATCGTAGCGGTCTTAGATAGTCGTACAAGTGAGATTTGCCAGTCAGAAAATCATAAGGTTTATTCTGTTAAGGAATATGAACCAGGACGAACCGCACCGCCTTTCCATGTCCGTTGCCGTTCTACCATCAGGCCAGCAGTCAAGTCTGATAAGAAAGGCAAGACTGATAAGACTGACAGGACAGAAGAAGCAGAACAGATTAGTCCGTATCTCGATATATTACTAAATAACGCCCCTGTAAAAATGGCAAAAGAGAAACGTTCTTTGGACGAAATCTTTGCAGGTTGGGAGCGTGAAGGGGAAGCGATTAAAGAAAAACTGTTTGCGAAAGACGGAGAAAAGGTGTATAATCAGGGTATGAGTTCAATTGATTTAATGGCAAAACAACAGTCTTTTGTTGTTGGAAATGATATTCGAGTGAATGCCAAAAAACTTAGCGGAACCGAGTTTGATTTTTGGACTCAGAACAATGGTAAGAAAATTAGAGATACAGTGGCGAACGTTCAAGAAGCTTTCCGCCAATTACCTGATTATTCGAAACCAACTGTTGTGTTTTTAAAAAAATCAAAGCTGCCTGGTCTAGCTGGATATGACTATAAGCAGGATATTTTGTTTATAAGTGATGCTCTTAGTTCAGAGAAAGAATTCAAAGATATTTTATCGGATGGTTTTTTTGCATCGAAAAATATCAAAGATGCAATTATTCACGAGTTGACTCACAAAAAGCATTGGGATTCTGCAAAAGCGTTTTACAAAGCAAATAAAAAGCGTTATAATAGTCTTGAAGAAGCGATGACGTATTTGAATAGAGACTTGGTAACCTATGTAAAAAAACAACATAGTATTGATACAATGTATTTATATAGGATTAGCATTAATGCTCTCTTTGCATTTGAAACAAATAATATTAATGAATTGGTTGCAGAAGTTGGAGTTTTAGGAAATAATACTCCCGATGATACACTATTACAAAAAGTACAGGAGGTTCTATCATGGAAGTAATGGCGTTGCCTAGTAAAGAAATGATGCAGTTTTATACAGAAATATATCCGTGGATAAAAACTAGCTTTCCAGATGATACAACTCCTAGATTTTTATTCAAAGATAACACCCCTGGTCATATTTTAGAAATGTTCGAACAAATAAAAGAAAATCTAGGATATGACTACGCAATATAAAACACCAAAGCACCTAGAGAAATCTAAGTGCTTTTCTTATTTTTTAAAAGGAGTAAAGACATGTTTATCTGGGATTTAGTATCAATTTTATTAGGTTGGATTATATTTTTTGCGTTAATTTTGTTCGTAATAATTAAATTATTTGAAGTGATTTCAACAGTCATTTCAACTCTAAAAGTCGGAATTGAATACAGAAAGAAACTGAAACAATTGAAAAATAAATAACCTAACCGCGTCGAAATCGAGGCGGTTTTCTTATGCTCTAACCGTATGGAATCCCGTACGGTTTTCTTTCGCCCTGGGCATGGCGTTAAAAGGCTTTTTTACTTTACCAAAATGCCGTGGTCGTTGCCACGTTAAACAAACGTACAGGAGGAAAAGAAATGAATCGTAAATTTTTGGAACAGTTAGGATTGACTGAAGAACAAGTTGAAGCAGTTATGTCTGAACACGGGAAATCAACACAGGACCTACAAGCAAAGGTATCTGCTGCAGAAGATAATGCTAAGGGCTTGCAAGACCAGTTGAAAGAGCGTGATAAGGACATGAAACAGCTCAAACAAGACGCCGAGGGCAATGCTGACCTACAACAAAAATACTCAGACTTGGACAGCAAGTACAAGACACAACAGAAGGAACACGAACAACAACTCAAGACAATGCAGTTAGATCACGCTATTGAAATGCACTTGAGTGGTAAGGTTCATGACGCTGGAATAGTGTCTGGTCTACTAGATAAGTCTAAATTGGGATTAGGTGACAACGGAGCGGTGACTGGATTAGATGAACAGTTGACGGCTTTGAAGGAATCTAAAGGCTTTTTATTTGCTCTAGAAAAGGCTGTAGAACCACATATCGCTGGTGCTAAGCCACAAGGGGCAACACAAGAAGAAACAGTTGCTAACGACCTGACAACGCAGATGATTAATGCGTTTACGTCAGATCTATAATCAAAAAATAGAAAAGAGGAACAGATATGCCAGCAACATTGAACTATGCACAGGCTTACCAACAAGGTTTGCAAAATCGTTATAGTGAAAACGGACTGTTATTCACTCAAAAACTTTGGAATTCTCCATCAAACACACTTTTGAAGTTCACAGGCGCTAAAGAAGTGAAAGTACCACGTCTTTTGATTAAAGAAGGACGTAAAGATCGTACACGTCGCACGATTACGAACATTGACGCTAACTATGAAAACCAATGGGAAACATACACATTGACTAATGAGCGTTATTGGTCAACACTAGTAGACCCATCAGATGTTGATGAAACTAACTATGTTACTTCCATTGCTAACATTACCAAAACATTCAACGATACTGAAAAAGTTCCAGAAATGGATAAATTTATGGTATCTAAATTGTTCTCTCGTAAAAAAGAACTTGATACAGAAAGTAAACAAATTAAGTCATTGAATTTGACTGAGGAAAACTTCCTCGCAACATTTGATGAACTGATGGAACAAATGGACGAAGCTGGGGTACCAGCAGAAGGTCGTGTTATTTTCTGTACGCCAACTGTTAAACGTATGATCAAGAACATCAAGCAATTCGGTCGTACAGTTAACATCCACGGTCAAGGTACAGTGATTGACCGTTCTATTGGTCGTTTGGACGATGTTACGATTGAACCATCTATTCCATCTGACCGTATGAAGACCTTGTACAATTTCACCAATGGAGCTAAGGTTGATCCAACTGCCAAGCAAATCCATTTCTTCTTGATTCATATTCCATGTATGGCAGCGCCACAAAAATATAACTTTGTAGGACTTGACGAACCAAGTGCTTCTTCAAGCGGTAACTACTTGTACTACGAACAATCTTACGATGATGTATTGCTATTCAAGACTAAGCACGAAGGTCTAGCATTTGTCGTCGCACCTTAAAGAAGGAGGATAGAAAATGTTAACAGTAAAAAAGGATAACCGTGTTCTCAACATCGACGAGTTTGAAAAAGTAACCTTCCTGGAAGATGGCTACGATGTTGTAGAAGTTCGTGACGGTGTGTACGCTGTAGTTGAACCAGCTACAGGCGGACGCACTTACACTATTCAAGAGTACAGAGCAGTAGTTGCTGAACGTGACCAAGCTCTTGCTGAACGTGATAAGGCTCTAGCAGAGCTTGACAAATTAGCTAAGAAATTGGCTAAAGACGATAAGTAGAAAGAGAGGTTCTGCTGATGGAGAAGAGAACATCGGAAGAAATCCAAAAGCATAACGAAGATGCTAGACAAGCCTTGATTGACTTGTACGAACAACGTTATACAGGCTATCCAGGAGATTTAGTGGTCGATGAAGTCATGCAGAACATTCTTAACTACTGTAATCGTGAGGATTTTCCTTTAGAATTGAGATTTGTGGCTATCCAGATGGTTTATGTTGTTTGTAATCCTGACCAAGCTGTCCAAGGCAAGAATATTTCTGTTGGAGATACTCGTGTCGAATTGGGGAAGTCAGACCTTGCCAGACGTGCTGAAAGTGTCTTGTTGGACTTTACAAGTCAACTACAGCGGTTCAGAAAGTTGAGGTGGTAGGATGAATATCAATGATGTCTTATCTCAGGCAAAACCAAGTATTGAATGGACCTATGATAAAAAGATGGATGTGTTTGCTACTGTCGAGGGTGCGAAACCAAACGGAGCTGACTTTGTAGAGTTCAAAGAAATCTACAAGAAAGTTCCCTGCCGTGTCTCTGTTCGTAACTTAGTGAATACTGAGCAGGACGAAGCGCACCAACTCAAGACAGAACACAAGATTTTCTGTTCTCCTAAATTTACTATCAAAGCTGGTAGTAAATTGATTGTGGATGGTATCAAGTACCTGACCAGTGAAGACCCGATGGTCTATGTCACACATCAAGAAATTGTGGTAAGACGACATGAGTGGCTATGATGATAGTGATGTTCAAGAGTTCTTGAAACGGCTTGAACGAGCTCAGGCAATTATTGATTCTGAGTTTATGCAGGCTGCTAAAGATATCGGCCTAGCCTTTTTGAAAGAGGTTAAGGAACGAACACCAAAGGGCCTAACAGGTAAGCTCAATCAATCGTGGAAGATGGAAGTAAGCAAAAATGGGAATGTGTACGAGGTTATCGCATTTAACCCTATGGAGTATGCTTCTTTCGTTGAAAGCGGACACCGCCAACAAGTAGGGCGTTATGTCCCTGCAATTGGTAAGCGTTTGGTCAATCCTTGGGTAGAAGGGCGCTTCATGATGAGGCTGACAGAAGAACAGATTAAACAGAAAATCCCACAAATCACGCAACAAATCGAAGAGAGGCTAAAGGAGGAACTAGGTGGATTATAGTATTAGACCACTCGTCATCAAGCAACTCAAAGATGTGTTTGGGTGCAAGGTGTATGATGAACAAATCCAGCAAGGATTGAAAACACCTTGTTTTATTGTAGATGTGAAACCTGTGACTCGGAAGCGGTTGGCAAACCAAAACGATAAGCAGGTTTTTATTGTCTTGCTGCATTACTACACCGAAAAAACAACAGACTTGTATCAAAAGTTTGAAGAGATTGAAACGGTGTTTAATTCGCCTTCCTTTCGTTATTTAGGGGGTAAGTACCCTATCAATGATTTGAAGGTGGAATACAATACCAATGACTTGATCTGCACATTTACAATCACTCGATACGTACGATGGGTTGAAGAAGAACCGACAATGCAAATATTAGAAAGGATAGGTGAAACTTCTCATGGAAATGAATGAAGAAGTAGGTTATGTAACCGAACCAGTGGTACCAACCACTGAAGATAAATTTGGTAAAGAGGCATTACTCAAGTATTTTGAAGATGATGCAACTTTGTTAAACATTTTGCTGGAAGATGACCAGTCATACTCACTAGCAGAAGTAAGACGCATTTTAGAAGACTGGAGAAAGGGTGTGGCTAACTAATGGCACAATGGACAGTACAAAATAAACGAGTTCCAAAGGCCTACATCAATTTCGTGTCAAGAGATGATGTGATTATTCCTTTGGAAGACAATACGATTGCAGCAGTCATGATTGCTGGATCTTGGGGAGAGCCTGGTGCCTTCACACTTGTTGATGGTACAAGCAACTTCCGTCGCCTATTTGGTAAACCGATTGATGAACTTCTTTCAATTCGTGAAGCCTTGAAAGGAACCGGTAAGGTCCTTGTCTATAATGGTGTGAACAACACTGGGGTACAGGCAACGAAAACAGAAAATGATATGGTCGTTACAGCTAAATACAAAGGATTAGCGGGTAATAATATCCATGTTATCTTCAAAAAACAAGTCGAGACCGGTTTTGAGGTAACAACCGTTTTCTTTGGAAAAGAAGTTGATAAACAAATCATCACGGCCTTGCCATTTAAGAATGACTACGTGAATGTAACGGGTACTATAACAACAGAAGATAAAACAATCTTGCTTGAAGGTGGTACTGATGGTGCTACAACTAATTCAGAAGTTGAGGATTTCCTCAATGCACTCGATACTCAAGACTTCCGTGTCTTGGCTCTTGGTACAGATGAAAGCGCCACAAAAGCACTTGTTACGGCTCATATCAAGAAATGGCGTGACGCTGGTCGTTCAGTCATTGCAGTCTTGAATGATTACACGGATGCTGACGACGAAGGTGTTGTATCAGTGGGTAACGGGGTTACATTAAGTGATGGTACGAAACTAAGCGCTAAGGACTGTGTATACTTCGTAGCTGGTAAGTACGCAGGGGCTGGCTTGCAATCTAATACATTCAAGTCTTATCCAGGCGCTATCGACTGTGAGCGTAAGAACGAAGCAGAGGCTGAAAAGCTCATCAATAAAGGTCAGCTTATCTTTGCTTATCGAAATGAAAAAGTTATTATCCTGTCAGATGTGAACTCATTTACTAGCTATACGGCAGAACACAGCCGTATCTTTGGTAAGAACAAACTGGTCCGCACCATGGATAATATCAACACCAATGTCAAGTATATCTTTGAGAACTACTTCATCGGTAAAGTGCCAAACAACGTGAATGGTCGTGAGTTGTTTAAACAACGAATCATCACAATGGTTCTTGACCCGCTTGCTCAAAAGCAGGCTTTGGAGTATAAAGCGAAAGATATTGAAATTTCACAAGGTATTACCAAAGAATCCGTTGTGGTTAACTTGCCAGTTGTCTTGACGGACGCTATGGAAATCTTGTACATGACGGTTATCTGTGATTAAGAAAGGAGAAACTAGCTAATGGCTATTATGAGTCAATTAGATGCTTTGTCTGCTAAAGAAGGAACGGTCTTCTTTACAATCAATGACAAGCAGTACGAACTAGCAGAGCTTATCTCTCTAGAAGCAAAAATTGAATACACAAAAGCTGATGTTACCCCTCTCAACTCTCGTATGAAGGGTGGTAAGATTGTCGGTGCAGAAGGTACAGGTTCATTGAAGATGTACTACCACCGCCCGGAATTAAAGGCGATGGCTTTAAACTATGTCAAGCAAGGTATTTTGCCTCGTATCGATATCAAGTGTACCAATGAAGACCGTTCATCTCGCGCAGGTCGCTATACTATCGTTTTGAAAGGTGTTCTGTTCAAAGAATCACTTATCTTTAAACTAGATGGATCAGCAGATGAGGTCATTGACGAAGAAACAGACTTCACATTCCAAGATTTTGATATCCTATCAGAATTCCAAGAAATTAAATACTAACACAAGGAGGGAATAGTGGTGAGTGGATTACAAGCGTTTTTAAAACAAAATAAAAAAGGGGAAGAGACTAAGGATGTCTTGCTTCCTTCTTTTGAGGAACCAGTTAAAATTCGAGTGTTGAGCGCTCGTGAAGCGGACTTAATCAATGACCGTTGCTTTGTCAACAAGCCTGGTCGTAACGGACGCCAAGAGCGTGTCTTTGACGGTGTTAAGTATAACCGTGAAATCTGTATTGCGTCTATCGTGGTTCCTGACCTTAACGATAAAGAATTGCAAGATTCTTATGGAGCAATGGGAGCTTCTGAGCTATTCGGTACCATGTTCAATTGGGGCGAAAGCGCCTTGATTTTGGAAGCTGTGACCGAACTCAGCGGTATCAACCAAACATTCCAAGACAAGGTTGACGAGGCAAAAAACTAATAAAAGAGGACGCGGAGGCACAACTTGCCTACTTCGCCCTCGTAAACTATTACATTCGCCCTAGTGAATTTGTGAATATGGATGTAGAAGAAAAAGCCTTTTTCGCTGCAGTCATGCATGAAGAGGCGAAACAACGTAAAAGAATGAAGAAGTGAGGTGATTCTATTGGCAAATATACAAACAACCATGTCTTTGACCGATAGAGTCACAGGCACTTTAAATAAAATCTATGCGACTATGGAGCGTGTCAAAAACGCAGGTTCTGGCTTAGATAAAGCTATGAAGGCTCAAGAGTCCGCTATGAAAAAAGCTGGTGATTCTGGCCAATATTTTGTAAATAAAGCTGGTCGAGTCATTGATATCAACGGTAGATTTATAAGCAGTTCAACTCTAGCAGCTGCAGGGCTCAAAAAAGAAGAACTGGCTCTACGAGATTTAGGGAATGCTTCGAACCATGCTTCTAACAAATTAAGTAAGTTAGGATCTTTGAAAGGTCTATTGAAAACTGCTTTAGCTAGTATTGCAGCCGTTAAAACTGCCAAACAAGCTATAAATATGTCAGACGAGTATGCCAATATGCACGCCCGTTTAGATATGATCCGTGATGGTACGCAGACGACAGAGGAACTTCAAAAGTCTATCTATACATCCGCACAACGTACAGGTTCGGCTTATACAACCATGGCGAACGGTGTCGCTAAGATGAGGATGCAAGCTGGCGATGTTTTCCAAAACAACGGCGAAACAATTGCCTTTTTGGAAACTATGAACAAATCCTTTGTAGTCGGTGGGGCAAGCATTGAAGAACAAAAAAGCGCCATGCTTCAGCTTACTCAGGCGATGGCTAGTGGTAAGTTGCAGGGTGATGAGTTGCGTTCTCTAGCTGAAACTTCACCAGCCTTAATCCAAGCTATTGCCAATAAGCTAGGCGTTAGTCGTGGCGAGGTTAAAAAACTTGGAGCAGACGGGAAGATTACGGCCGACATTGTCAAAACTGCCATGCTGGAAGCAAGCGAAGCGATTGATCAACAATTCCGCAACATGCCAATGACATGGGGCAGGGCATGGCAGAACTTCCTGAACTTTGTGACCAAGGCGCTTGAGCCAATATCGATTAAGATAAATCAGATAGTGAACTCGTCAGCTTTCCAACAATTTGCCCAGATTGTAGCCACGGTGCTTCAATATGTCGTTCAAGCGGTCATCTTTGCTATGGATATGATTGGGGCTGTTTGGAGTATGTTGGCACCGATTGCTCAATTTGTGGCTGATAACTGGTCTGTTATCCAACCGATTATTATTGCAGTAGCAATTGCTATAGGAACTTATATAGTCGCAATGAACGCAGCAAGTATAGTGACCAATCTATTTAGTATTGCTACCAACGCGGCTAAAACAGCAATGGCTGGTTTTAATGCAGTTATGGCAATGAACCCAATCATGTTGATTGTAATGGCAGTCATTATCCTTATCGGCCTCTTCTATGCCTTGGTCGCATGGTTTAACAACCTTACTGGTGCAGCCGTATCAGCTACAGGGATTATCATAGGGGCTATATTCTATCTAGGAATGACTATTTGGAATATACTTCTTAGTATTGTCAATGCAGCTATCTGGGTGATTAATATGATGTTGCAGGGTGTTTTTTGGTATGTGAATACCGCAATAGCATTCTGGATGTTCCTCTATCAGGCTATCTTAACTATCTTGATAGGCATTTTAGACTTTATCGACTGGTTTGTTACTGGTGCAGTTAACTTATGGAACGAGATGTCTTTCCAAGTTCAAAGCGCTTGGTATGATATCGCTCAAGGCGGCCGTGATATGGCTGTCGCTATTGCAGGTTTCGTAGATAATATGGTCAATAGTGTTATTGGTGCAGTTGAGGGTATGATTAACTCCGTTCTTGGTGGATTTAACAAGATGATAGGGTTCTTAAATGGCCTTGGGTTGAACGTCAAAGCAGTTGGTTCAGTCTCACTAACCAGAAGTAACTTCGCTGGAAATATCGCTGGTGCAATTGATAGTATGCAGAAACCAGTCAAAAAAACCTTTGAAGGTCTGCACTTGGCAGATGGTCTGAAACAACACAAGGCTGGTTTAGAAACTCCGCACCTTGACACTCCACAACTGGGTTATCTTGAACTTGGAGACCGAATGGGAGCCTTTAATAAAGGCTATGAAATCGGTAAAGGTATCGATAAGGCAGTCGGTGGTTTCTTCAAAGGAGCTGGTGATGCCAACGGTGCAGGAAACAATTTCTTGGGTGACCAAGGGAAAACACCTTACGAACTCAGCCCAGCAAGCTCAGCCCCTGGACAAGGCGACGGAGGAAAAGGCGGAGGCGGTGGTCACAACCCTACTGGTGGTAAATTAGACAAAGTCGGCAAGATTGAAGATGAAATCAAACTGGACGATGAATACATCAAATTGATTAAGGATGTTGCGACCATGAAGTGGCAACAGAATTTCATTACCTTGAAACCAGAGATTGTTACCAATATTGACTCCATTAACAACGCTGGCCAGTATGCCAACGTATTGGATGATTTGAATGCAACCATTGTAGACGCTTTGAATAATGGCGCTGACGGCCTTATGGCTTACTAGGAAGGAGGTAGCAGATGTTTATATTTATTGAAGGCATTAAATTGCCAGTGAATCCAGAAGAAATCAAACTGGAGGACAAACAAGGAATTGAGACAGTCGCTATCATCGATACTGGTAACGTTCCGCTTGTCGGAAATCCAGAGCTTCAATCGATTGAGTTTGAATCCTTTATTCCTAGTGGAAGATACGATGGAAACTACCAACGGAATAGCCGTGTTTCTCCAGAATCCTTTGTATCATCTATTCGTAAATTTAAGACGGAAGGCACTCCTATTCAACTCATGATTGGGGGTGCTTTTGGTTCTGCCATTAACGGGAAATTTCTAGTGGAACAGTTCGATGTCTCTACCAAGACAGGGTATGAAAATGACCTGATATACAAGATTAAGTTTTTACAATATCGGTCTCATAAACCACGGAAGGTTACTATCAAAGACAAGCAAGCGCTTGAGGCTACTAAAAAGAAACCGCAGGCGAAAGCTACGGAGGAACGTAGCCCTACGACTGAGAAACCTGCTCAAAAAAGCCATACGGTTGTGAGTGGCGATACTCTTTGGGGAATTGCTCAGACATTTTACGGAGATGGCAGCCGATATACTGAAATTTACGAAGCCAACAAAGACAAAATCAAAGACCCTCATTGGATTTATCCTGGACAGGAGTTTGTGATACCATGATGCAATTATTCTATCAGAACAATAAAACTGGAGATACATGGGATTTAGCAACTGCGTCTGAAAAAGTTGAGTTCAAGACAACTAGAAAAGGGTCAGCTTGGAGCGTGGAGATTAGCTTGTACAACTCTACAAAAGTAGCCTTTGAATACGGTTCTCCACTCGCTTTCAAGCTAGATGATAAAGAGGTATTCTTTGGTTATTTGACTAAAATCAAGTACGAAAAAGATACCAAAACAACCTTGACCTTCCACGACCAGATAAAGTACTTGTTACGCAATATCAACTTTGTTGCCAAGGACAAAAACGTCAATCAAATCGTCTCGGCAATCGCAGGAGATTTTGACTTGAAGGTCGGGGAACTAAAAGCCCCAGCCGTGACCTTATCACCTCAGTTGAAGGAAGATAAGAAGGCTCTGGATATTATCCAAGAGGCCATGGATGAGACCTTGGTGCAAAGTGGAGAATTGCTGGTTTTGTATGACAAGTTCGGAGAGTTGACACTAACGACTCCGAAAAACTTACCAATCCAGTACATTATCGGAAATGAATCCTTTATGTCTAGCTTTGAGTTTGAAGGTTCGATTGAGGATAGTGCTAATATTGTTCGCTTGATCCAAGAGAACAAAGAAACCAAAAAGAGAGAGGTCTACATCTATCAGGACAGCTACAATATCGGAGCTTGGGGGAAACTCCAGTACATGAAAAAAGTGGATGAGAAAGCAACTGAGGGGCAAATCAAACAATGGGGCGAAATGCTCTTGAAGATGAAAAACCGCCCCAAAGAAACTTTCAGTCTAAAAGCTGATATTGGAAGTATTGACTTTTTAGCAGGTCATGCAGTCTATGTGGATGTTAAGGATATTGAGAAGAAGGGATGGTATGTCATTGAAGAGGCAACTCATTCTTTTAGCGATAAAAAGCACACGATGGAAATTAAATTATTTATGGCAGGAGGCGAATAGATGGAAGTAATAGAAAATCTAAAGAAATTGATTAGTAATTTCATTGAAAATCGCCAATTCGCAAAGATAACGACTGGTGTTGTTTTATCGGTTTCTCCACTAAAAATCCAATTGACCAATGAATTGATTTTGGATGATTCCATGCTTGCTGTCACATGGACCGATGAGGCATTGGATCCTGAATACGTTGGGCAAACCCTTCATCTCATCAGACAAGATGGTGGAGGGTTTTATTATGTCTTGTACAAGAAGATATTCCACTACAAGCGCAAAGCGAAAGGAGGTTCTGACGAATGAGTACTCCTAAAACAAACTTTTTAAACATCGCTAAAAATGTTGTCGAAGCTAAGAAGCAGCCTAGTTTAACACTAGATGAAACCAATATCTTGCTAGAAACAGATGGCATTCATGCTTTGAAGCAATCCATCAGACGCATGCTGACGACTGAACGGTTCATCTATACGATTTATGATCATCGCTACGGTGTTGAGTTAGACGCTTTATTTGGTGGGGATATGGATTATGCCCAGATGGATATTGCACGGCGCATAAAAGAAGCCTTATATGAAGACGACAGGATTCATGAGGCTCATTCTTTTTCTACTAAGGTAAAGAAAGATGAGTTTTATGTACAGTTCATGGTTGATAGTGATTTTGGAACATTTGAAATGGATTTGGAGGTGAAACGATGATAAAGGTAAAAACATATCCAGAAATTTTAGAGGATATGCTGGCCTTGTTTGATGATAAGTATGACAAAAGACAAGGATCTGTCTTGTACAATCTAGTTGCGCCTGCAGCTCGAGAAGTTGCTATTCAGTATACGGTCTTAAAATCGTATGAGGAAGTCAACTTTTTAGATACGAGTACAGGAATCTTCCTAACTCGTTTATGCAGACAGTTTGGAGTTGAACGCTTACCAGCTACGGCATCAGTTCGACTGGTTCAATTTAAACAGGAAATCCCGCTTGGAACTCGTTTCAGCGTGGTTAATAGTGAGTATAATTTCCGTGTCTTGGAGCGTCGTTCTGGATTTGAGTATAGTGTAGTAGCTGAACAAGTCGGTAGTGCTCCTAATTATGTAAGAGGTCAACTCATCAACATTGATGTATTGAGCGACTTTAAAGGAGCAGAAATCGGCTCTGTTATCGTCGTAGGAGAAGACGAAGAGACGGATAAGCAACTCCGTAAGCGTACCATTGAATACTTGAAAACACCGACCTTAAACGGGAACATCGCCCAATACAAGAAATGGGCAAGTGAGTTCGTTGGTGTTGGTTCAGCGCTTATTGAACCGCTTTGGAAAGGACCTAATACGGTTCGTGTATCTATTACGGATGCCGACGGCAATGAAGCTAGTTCAGAACTTGTAAATAAGTTCAAGAATTACTTAGATCCTGAACCGAGTGGCCATGGGTTAGGTATGGCTCCTATTGGTGCTTATGTGACTGTTCAGTCTGTAAGTGGCTACAATGTTCGTATTACTGCAACTATCAAGATTGATGAAGATGTAGACGTTGAAACAATCAAGAACGAGGCGAAAGTTCAACTCATTAAATACTTACGTGAAGAAGCATTTGAAGAAAAAGAGATTCGGAATTATAAAGTTGCTACAATCATTGACAGGATTAACGGGGTTCGAGATGTGGACCGTATTTTGTTGAACGATAGGGAACAAAGTATCGAATTGTCAAACACGATGCTGCCTAAATTAACGGAGGTAACTATCAATGTCGCACGTTAGATATCGTATGTTATCGGCATTTCCAGAAGTTTTAGATCCAACAATTAATGATTTATTTGAAACTGAAATTCCCGAACTGGAATTGATTACAGACTTAATCTTTGATACTAGACGGTTGATGTTGTTACCAGAAGCGACGGAAGACTGGATTGCCCGTTGGGAAAAGGCCCTTCAGGTAAAACCGAAAACAACAGACTTGGAAGAACGAAGGCGGTATCTAATCACTTTAATTTCTTCCAAAATCAAAATTAACTCAGTGAGCTTACAAAAAATTACAAAGAGCTTCACGAATGTCAACAACTTGGTAACGGTCAAGGATTCAGCGGTACATATCCGATTTTTAGGACAATTACCAACTGGATATTTGAACCGTTTCTTAAAGTATGTGCGTGAGTTGATTCCTGCTCATTTAGGAATCCAATTCTCTGTTGAAGCACCGATGATGAACACAATTTATGTCGGTGCTCACACGCTTTTAGACGTTCGTACAGTTCGATTTAATTAAAGAAAGGAGCGATTAGATGGGATATTTTATCCAGCCGATACTGACCGATAAAGCAAGTAGCGAAACGGCTCTGGCTATTCAGAATAGAGAACCGTTAGTGTTTACTCGCATTGCTTTGGGAAGTGGTCGACATCGGACAGATGCTAGTAAGAAAAACGATGTAGCTCAAGTAGTTCATTCTCTACAAGTTGCACAATCTATATCAACTGAAGCAGCGGATACGATTCGTATCGTGGCACGATTGGATAATTCACGTATTGAACGTGAAATGGTTGTGAATGAGATTGGTGTGTTTGCAAAACGTGGGAATCATGAAGAGTTCATGTATATGTATACTTGGGCAGAACAGGGGGATGTGATTCCTCCTAAAACATCTGCCTATGTATATCGAGATTATGATTTCAATACAACTATCAGCAAGAATAGCCAGATTACCATTCAATACAATGCCAACAATTTGGTTTATGCCTCTATCTCTGAGTTAAAATCAACAGAAACCAAGTTGCAAAACAGTATCGATAATCATAGCAGAGATACATCACGACATGTATCGGTTGAGGAGCGCACGAAATGGAACGGAAAAGCTGACGCGACCCATCGTCACAAGGTTGCTGATATTGATGGCCTTGAAGCGATTATCGGCAATCAAACAACAAATAAAGCGAATCAATCAGACCTTACTGCTCACATTCAAAATCAAAACAATCCACACAATGTCACGAAAGAGCAAGTGGGACTAGGGAATGTAGCGAATGTTGAGCAAGCAAGTAAAATTGATTTTCAAAGTCATTCGAACAACCGCAGCAACCCTCACGGTGTCACAAAGACACAGGTAGGTTTGGGTAATGTCACGAATGTGGAGCAGGCTAGTAAGCAGGAGTTCAACGCTCACGCTACTAATCATAACAATCCGCACAATGTGACGAAATCACAAGTCGGTCTAGCAAATGTAACTAACGTGGAACAAGCCAGCAAGACTGATTTTGACGCTCACGCAAGAGACACGACCAAACACATTACTCAACAAGAGAGAACCTCTTGGAATAGTAAGGCAGATGGTCGTGCGTTGACAGACCACACAGGAAACAAGAATAACCCTCATGGTGTTACAAAGACTCAGGTTGGTCTAGGCAACGTGGTCAATGTTGAACAAGCGAGTAAAAGTGAGTTTAACTCTCATTCGCAAAATTCGACTATTCACGTATCAAGCGTGGATAAGAACAGATGGAACGGGGCGCAGCTAACCAAGCTAACTAATGATAATGGCAGTGCTAAAACTGCTACAGGAAATTGGGATAGCTATGTTGAATCAGGTATGTATACAGGAGCAGGGCTGACGAATTCACCAAAAGGGTCACGTTCACCGCTCTATGTGACTGTAACCAAAATTGACGGTCAGAACGTCATGCAGCAAGCAGTAGATAACATGAATACATTTACTGCTGTTCGGACGAAAGTGAATGGCGTATGGGGAAGTTGGCAGGTGTTGCCCAGGCTGGATTTGAAAGTTATCCCTTTGGAGTTTGAGAAAGGTGTAAAACCATCTAGGTTCGCTCTTGAAAACGATAATAAAATTTTCGTCATTGGTAATGTCGTAATTTTGAAATATGCAATTGCAGGAGAATCTTTTGAAAATAATTCGTTTCATGCCAAAAATATCTTTAGAATCCCAACAAACCTTTTACCTGCGAAGCGTAATGGAGAGACAGATGAGCTACCTGATCTTTATGGAAAAAGCGATATGATAGTATCTCAATACAAAATCAATTCTCCTTCTAGCGATTTCTTTCCTTTAGAAGTCTATTTTAATCACAAAGATGGCTTGTGTCACGCAACCCCAACAACACCTCCGCACCAGAATTACTGTAATATTTTTATGTGGATAAAGAAATAAATTATAGAAAGAAGTAAATAACATGGAATTTTTAGTAGAAAACAAACTTTTTCGAGTTGACAAAACAGTAGTAACTATCCGTAAGGAACAACCTTTCACGTATTATACTCGTGAATTGGACGGAGACCATCAAGGAGATTCTGATGAAAAAATAATTCAAGCAGTCCTAGAGCAAGTTCGTGCAGAGCTTGACCCTACATCTGCGATTGTACAAGCTCAAGCGAAACTGCAAGAAACACAAGCTGAATTGGAGCAGGCTAAACAGAAACTGGCTGAGACAGAGCAGAAAGCGACTCAAACAGAAGCGAAGCAGAATGATCTTGAAGCACTTGCGAACCGCATTAATAAAGTAGTGCGAGTGATGGCTCAAGATTCAATTATGGGTGAAAAAGTATCTTACGGTACGACCTACAAAGAGATGGTTGAACTATTCCCGCTCGCTGAAGTCGGAAAAGTTTACGAGCCTGGTGCAATCTTTGCGGTTGAGGACCCTAGTCATGTCGAAGTTAATGGAGAAGGTAAACGCATCCTGATTCAAACCAATCAGTCCTTTACTTATCAAGGAGAAACCCTTGCTCAACTTGAAGGAACACCTTACCAGAATGGCGTTCTAGCAACTTGGAAGTTTAATGCACCGAAAGCACCAAATGAGCCTACGACTGTCGCACCAGCAGCTGCAGTTTCTACGACAGCTACCGTAACTCCTACAGCAACAGAACCTTCTGCTACAACAGTTGCACCTAACCAATAATGGAGGTGTTTATGGCAGAATTTGAACGTTTAATTGTCCAAATTTTTCTCTCTCTCATTCCTGTTGTCGGACTTTATTTCTCGATGAAAGACCGAGCGACCAAACAAGAGAATCGTCTCACGGTTTTAGAGAAAGACATCGAGAATCTGCATGAATTCAAGATGTCTGCAAACAAACGACTAGATAACCACGATGAACAAAACAAGGCTATCTTAGTCCTTGCGGAACAAGTTAAGTCGTTAGGTGAAGATGTGAGAGAGTTGAAAACGTTGATTCAGAGTAAAAGCTAAGAAAGGGGCGCAGAATGGGTTGTAACAACCGCAAAGTTAATACAACCAATTTGGCTCGGATTGATGGTGGCGACCTTATTAAGCAAGGGGATTTGTCTTCCACCTTTGGGTTTGAGTTGTTAGACGAGAATTATCGTGTCATGACCTTGTTTGAGGGTCAAGATGCGGTTATTACTCTAACAAAGGGACAACGTAGGTGGAAGACAACTGCTCCCGTCACTAGCCATTCTGTCAATTTCAATTTAGACAGTATTTTACCAAGCGGAAAATATCGAGTGGAAATCTCGGTTGGAGGGTATATCTTCCCAAGCGACAGAGATACTTATATTGAAATTGAAGACTCAGATAAAGAATTGGTTACGGAAGATATCTATAAATTAAAGGAATTAGATATCGTTGAAGAAGTTAAGAAACAGCTTGCAGAACGACATGTAAGCGAAGGTGGGGCATGTCAGGAAATCCCTGACTTGCTTTTTTACTACAATTTAGGAAAGGTTTAATAACATGGACACAACAAAATTAACAGCATTCGCACAAGCGGTCGGAGCAGATGTCAAGGAAGTGAAGCAAAGCGTCAGCACTAAAGTAGAGACTTCGGCAATGACGCAAGCTATTTCTCAGGCAGTCACTCAAGCTAAATCAGAAGTTAAAGCTGAAATTTTGGGCGAGTCAGTGCCTGAAAATCTTGATACATTGAAAGAGATTGCGGAAAAAATCACGAACATGGATCAAGATGCAAACGGCGCACTTCTCGGCAAAGTAACAGAAGTTAGCGGACGTGTAGATGAAATTGCCAATCTTGATTTAGTAGCAACTTATAACCAAGCGAAAGCGTGATTGATATGCATAACCTTGAAAATCTAGCAACGGAAATCGGTAAGAATATCAAGGATATCAAGACACGTTACGCAACTAAAGAAGAACTTCATGAGGCAACTGAGATAGATTATTCTCAGATTGTCACGCATGAAGAACTTGAAGAGAAGCATTATCTGACAGAACATCAATCTCTTGAAGGGTACGCTAAGAAATCGGAATTACCTATTCCGTATGACGATTCTATAATCAAGCAACGATTGACTGTTTTAGAGAGTCGTCCAGATAACAATACACCAACATATCGCATTGCCAAAGGTGATATTTCCGGAGGCGGTGTTGGTGTTAATAGGACAATAACACCAGACGCTATCATGAACCCTGACGGTATTAAAGTCGGAGATATTATTGAAGATTACTGGAGTGGTACTACTGGTACGAACCAAGGTTTTTGGAAAGTGACTGCTGTTAGTGGTACTAGCATTTCTGTCCAAGGAATTGGTGAGAGAATACTGCCTACCAATTACAACGATAGCGAATTAAAACAAAGGATTTTAACGTTAGAGAGTCGTCCAAACTCAGGAAGTGGTGGTCTGGATACTGAAGAAATAGCGACTTATAGCAATACAGTCATCTATATCCCTAACGGGAATATCGTGTACAACAAATCTTTAAAAAAGTTATCTTTCCCAAAATGTAATGTGAAAGTCGGAAAGTCTAATTATTGGTGTGATGCTCAAGAGGTCTCTATTAACGGTAGCGCAGGATTTATCGTGTTTAACAAGGCTCAAAAACGAATTGTCGGGGGCGAGGTTAACACGACCAACGATGTATTGCTTGGTTATTACGACAACAACGCAGGTAATTACTACATCAATACTTTTAGTAAAACGACAAAGACCAAAAAAATTGCTTGTTTGGGTGATTCGATTACTGAAGGTGTTAACGCTGGAGGTTGGCAATGGCACCGCTACATTGATAGCTGGTGTAAAAGCAACGGTATTAATAGCATAGTCACGAATTTAGGGATTGGCGGAACCTCTGTCTGTACTTCAAGTTATGTGACAGATAGATTGAAGCCGTTTGTAAACAGACTCGATACAATTCCAGCTGATGCGGACATTGTAGTTATCTTTGGAGGAACGAATGACTGGGGGAATAATGCAACTTTAGGAAATGTTACTGATACCGGAACGAGTTCGTTCTATGGAGCATACAAGTACATTCTTGAATGGCTTGCTGTCAATCGTCCAAATGCGAAAGTGATGACAATGACACCTCTGAAACGATATTTTAGAGGTGGTGGTACGACTTGGGTGAATGCTCAGACAACACCAAATAATAAAGGAAACTTGTTACAAGACTATGTTCGAGCGGTAAAAGAAGTATCTGAAATGTACGCTATCCCTTGTGTTGATCTGCATAATGAGTCAGGTTTAAACCCTGTCTTAGAGAGTGTCAGAAATCGTTTCATTGGAGATGGTCTACATCCTACTGCAGAAGGAAATAAGAAGATGTATCCGGTCATTTTGGACAAGATGCGTCCATTCTTGGAATATGATTAAGGAGGAAAACAATATGATTAACTGGAAACTACGATTACAAAATAAATTCTTTTGGCTAACTGCAATCCCAGCCTTCTTGCTTGTCTTGCAAGCTGGTGCAGCAGTCTTTGGATATCATCTGGATTTGGGTGATATCGGCAACAAGCTGATTCTGCTTGTCAATGCGGTATTCGTGTTCTTGACTGCTATCGGTCTGGTCAATGACCCGACGACTAGCGGAATCACAGACAGCACACGAGCGCTTGAATACAAGAAACCAAGTGAGGAATAGGTATGTCTAAAAAACAGGAAATGATTCAATTCTTCATCGACAAGGCTAACGCTGGCGATGGAGTGGATAATGATGGAGCCTATGGCTTCCAATGTGCTGACGTACCTTGTTACGGGCTTCGTCATTGGTATGGTGTGACCCTTTGGGGCAATGCCTACGACTTGCTTGAGTCAGCACGTTCACAAGGCCTGAAAGTCGTGTATGATGTTGACTATCCAAAGGCTGGTTGGTTCTTCGTGAAATCATACGTAGCTGGCGACGGTGTCAACTACGGGCATACAGGTCTTGTCTATGAGGACTCAGACGGATATACCATCAAGACGATTGAGCAGAATATTGATGGCAATTGGGACTACCTTGAAGTAGGTGGCCCTTGTCGCTACAATGAGCGCTCTGTAAGTGAAATCGTTGGTTATATCGTGCCACCTGAAGAAGTCGAAATCGGCTGGCAACAGAACCAGTACGGTTGGTGGTGGGTTCGTGAAGACGGCTCATACCCAACTAACAAATGGGAGAAAATCAATGATGTTTGGTACTATTTCGATGATAAAGGCTTCATGAAGCGTAGTACCTGGTTGAACTACAAGGACGCTTGGTACTGGTTCACAGACTCAGGGTCTATGGCTACTGGCTGGGCTCGTATCAACAACGCTTGGTATTACTTCGATGAAGAAGGTAAGATGGTCACTGGCTGGATTAAGCATAAGCAGACATGGTACTACCTCGACCGTAAGAACGGAAACATGGTATCAAACGCCTTTATTCAGTCAGCCGACAAGACAGGCTGGTACTACCTCAAACCAGATGGAACACTGGCAGACAAGCCAGAGTTCACAGTTGAGCCAGAAGGCTTGATTACAACTAAATAATTTAAAAAATAAAATGAAAGGAAAACTTTTCTAAAATGTATTTCTACCCCACAGGACTCGTTCTTGTGGGGATTTTTTCGTTAAAAAGAGCAAGAAACATTGACTTTTTTAAAGAAAGATGTCATAATCAAGTTAATTCAAAAAAATATTATGGAGCGAGTAGGAGGAATTTGGTATGTTAAAAAATACAAAACAACCTCAATACTTTAAGTCTTTTTTACTTGGTATGACAGCAATTGTATTGCCTGTTTTTAGCTTTAACCAGAGCATTTCAAAAGTAAAAGCTGATACAGTCCCAGACTGGAAGAAAGTCAAAAGTGATTACAAGAAATCAACGATGGGCATTCAGAAAGAGGTAATGAAATTTGGATACCGAGAATAAAGATTTGATTGAAGTCAATAATATTGTTGATGAAGTCGAGCGCTTACCACATGAACAGCGTCAAGTAGTTCTGCAGAAGTTGGAAATCTATCAAGGTGATCTACCACATCCAGATATCCTCAAAGGGTATCAAGAGCTATATCCTGATGCTGCACAAAAGATTATTGATAATGGTATTGCAGAAAGCCAACATCGTAGAGAGATGGAAGATAAATACTTATCAGGGAATATCTCTTCTCATAAATTGGGACAGTTATTCGGCTTTTTAATCGCCCTCGTTGTTATTATCGGTGGAATTTACTTAATAGCGACAGATAAACAAGTTGCAGGTAGTGTTTTAACTGGAACTACTGCACTAGGGCTAATTGGTTTGTTTACAGGGAATAATCAAAATAAAAACAAAGACAAAGAATAGGTCTTTCACCGCAGGCTCAGGCTTGCGGTTTTTTTGTTTGACAAAATTCAAAAAATGTGCAAAAATAAGTAGAATTGAAAACAGGAAAAATCTACCTCCTTTCGATTCGCCCAGCCTTTTCTTGAGGCAATGAGGGGGCGGAGAGACGCGCTCGTCAACAGAAGTATCTCATTGGAAATGTTGCTCACTTTTTAGTGAGCTTTTTATCTAAGGAATAGGAATGAAAAGTAAGAAGTTAAAATTAGGTCAAATTGATTTAGAAATGTGCAAGGATTACGACCTTATTCAAGCGATGGATTATGACTTTAAGACAAAGGAAGTAATGAATAAAGGAAGGGGATTTGCGGTAACTGTTGTCAAAATACAGGGGCTAACTTTCTTGATTCCATTTAGAAGTTACATTCCTAAAAAGTACCAGTTGAAGTATAAGCTTAGAAATTCGGCAAAAGAAGGATATGTTGAAGGATTAGATATTGGTAAAACATTGATTTTAGAAGATGAAAGTTATTTGTTGAATACAACTTTCCGCCTTCGGAAAATCGAAGATTATTATAAAGTAATGGACAATGATAGAGCTATTATTAATAAGTTGGTAAAAGCTATTATAGACTATAATCACGCTTTGGAAGCAAATGATAGAAATAAACTTGAAGATCCTAAACGTTTTAAATTCTCAACATTTCAGAATTATTCTACTAGATTAAAAGTAATTACAGAAAAAGACTATTTAGAATAGATGATGTTTCCGCAGGTCGTTTGGCTTGCGATTTTCTATTTTGCAAAAACACGCATTTTGAACGATTAGAAATAGAAATCACAATCCTATTGTTCAAAAAAACGTTTTCTTGAAGAATAGGAAGAGGAAATCGTGGTGTATTATTGTCAAAAATGCCATTTTGTTAATAATGCCTTCTTTTTCTTTTTTTGATTATTGTCAAAAACGGTGTTTTGTTAATAATAATATTTTTGATGAAGATTTTTTGAAATTTAAATAGGAATTTGTGGTATAATGCAAGTAGATTTTAATACAGGATTGAGCCGTGATTTACGCCATTTTTTGGGAAAACATGACTTAAAACAGACCCTAAAGTCACTATGAGTTGATTTAACAATCTTTCTAAGACTCCCACCGGCTCCATTATTCCTTTGCATTCTTTTGCATTCCTTGGTAAAACGTTGTTAAATCAACGTTTTTTATTTTATTCTTTGGTATTCTTTTGCAAAAAAAGAATACAACATTTTGTTGGATCCTAAATATTAAATCAAGTCCTGAATTTTCTTAAGTTTTTATCATATTTTCTGTTATAATTAAGGTGCCTTAAGAAAAATAATGAAAAAGTAGGTTTAGAAAGAGGTAAGTATCTATGTCTTCTCATAAAAAAGTGTCACTCTCTGAGATTAATCAATCTATCGATACTCCAAATAACAATCATTTCTGGCAAAATTTAAAGGCCTTTTTAGGTCCGGGTGCTCTTGTTGCAGTTGGTTATATGGATCCAGGAAACTGGATTACCAGTGTAGTCGGTGGTGCTTCCTATAAGTATAGTCTCTTGTTTGTTATCTTGATTTCATCTCTCATTGCCATGCAACTTCAGCAGATGGCAGGAAAGCTTGGTATTGTAACCCAGATGGACCTGGCTCAAGCAACGGCTCATCATTCACCTAAATGGCTTCGTTATAGTCTATGGGTGATTTTAGAATTAGCCTTGATGGCGACAGATCTGGCAGAAGTTCTAGGTTCAGCGATTGCTCTCAATCTTCTCTTTAAGATTCCGATTATGATAGCAATTCTCTTGACCGTGTTGGATGTTTTTCTCTTATTGCTTCTGATGAAATTTGGCTTTAAGAAGATTGAAGCTATTGTGACAACACTGATTTTAACCATTCTAGCAATTTTTACCTATCTGGTAGCTTTGTCACATCCAAGCTTCCAAGGAATCGTTGAGGGTTATCTACCGAATGCAACCTTATTTGAAAGTCCCTTGCCAGGGCATGAAAGTCAATTAACTTTAGCTCTGGGGATTGTAGGTGCGACGGTTATGCCTCATAACCTCTATTTGCATTCTTCCTTGTCTCAAACTCGGAAAATCAATCACAAGGACAAGGATGATGTTCGAAAAGCGGTGCGCTTTATGACCTGGGATTCAAATCTCCAATTATCCTTGGCCTTTGTGGTTAACTCCCTTCTATTAATTCTCGGGGCGGCTCTCTTTTTCGGCCATGCATCTGAGATTTCTGCCTTCTCTCAAATGTATAATGCCTTGCAGGATTCTACTATTGCAGGAGCTATAGCTAGCTCGACCTTATCAACCTTGTTTGCCTTGGCTTTATTAGCCAGTGGTCAAAATTCGACAATTACGGGTACCTTGACTGGACAAATCGTTATGGAAGGTTTCTTGCATATGAGATTACCTCAATGGTTCATTCGTTTGGCAACTCGTCTCTTTGCCTTGTTGCCTGTCATGATTGTAGCGGTTCTGTTTGGTCATCAGGAAAAAACATTAGATCAGTTATTGGTTTATTCACAAGTCTTTCTTTCGATTGCTCTTCCATTTTCAATCTTCCCACTGATTTATCTAACTTCTAAGAAATCACTGATGGGAGAATTTACCAATGCCAAATGGAATACCATCCTTGGCTATATCGTTTCCATTATCTTAACAATTCTCAATGTGAAATTGTTATTTGATATTTTCTAAGAAATTCACCCGAGTTATAAAACAAGCATATAAGAAAAAAGATACCCAAGATTTCTTGGGTATCTTTTTTAAAATAAACGGAAGACATGGGATTCGAACCCACGCACGCTGTTACACGCCTACCGCGTTTCCAACACGGCCTCTTAAGCCTCTTGAGTAATCTTCCAATACTTACTCAAATAGTCTACCATAAAGGCCCTTATCTTGCAATAAAAATTCTAGAAATAAGGAAAATGATAGATTTTGAAAGAAAATGATAAAAAATGCTTGACTTTTAAATAAAGTGTGATAGAATGAATAGTGTAAACGATAACAGGAGGTGATTCGGTGTTAAAAACAGAGCGGAAGCAACTGATTTTAGAGGAGTTAAATCAACATCATGTAGTTTCTCTAGAAAAATTAGTTAGTTTGCTAGAGACCTCAGAATCAACGGTTCGAAGAGATTTGGATGAGTTGGAAGCGGAAAACAAGCTTCGTCGCGTACATGGTGGAGCAGAATTGCCTCACTCTTTGCAGGAAGAAGAAACCATTCAAGAAAAATCTGTCAAAAACCTTCAAGAGAAGAAGTTGCTGGCTCAGAAAGCAGCCTCTCTCATCAAGGAACAAGATGTCATCTTTATCGATGCTGGAACAACAACTGCTTTTTTGATTCATGAATTGGTCAATAAGAATGTTACAGTCGTGACCAACTCGATTCACCATGCCGCACAGTTGGTTGAAAAGCAGATTCCAACTGTCATGGTTGGAGGAAGTGTCAAGATGGCAACAGATGCTAGCATCGGGGGCGTTGCTCTTAACCAGATTAACCAATTGCACTTTGATCGTGCCTTTATCGGGATGAATGGTGTGGACGATGGCTATTATACAACTCCTGATATGGAAGAGGGTGCTGTGAAGCGCGCTATTTTAGAGAATGCCAAACAGACCTATGTCTTGGTTGATTCGTCAAAAATTGGACAAACTTGCTTTGCCAAGGTAGCACCACTCAAACGAGCTATTGTTATCACAAGTCAAGGGCATGAGCTCTTGCAGGCTATTAAGGAGAAAACGGAGGTAATAGAAGTATGATTTATACAGTCACACTCAATCCATCCATTGACTATATCGTTCGTTTGGACCAAGTCCAAGTCGGTAGTGTCAATCGAATGGATAGTGATGATAAGTTTGCTGGAGGGAAAGGAATCAATGTCAGTCGTGTCTTGAAACGCTTGGATATTCCAAATACAGCGACTGGATTTATCGGAGGTTTTACTGGTAAATTTATCACAGATACTTTGGCTGATGAAGCAATCGAGACACGTTTTGTCCAAGTGGCAGAAGATACTCGTATCAATGTTAAAATCAAAGCAGACCAAGAGACAGAAATCAACGGGACTGGTCCAAATGTTGAACCAGCTCAGCTAGAAGAATTGAAAGCTATTTTATCTAGTTTGACTGCAGAAGATACAGTTGTCTTTGCTGGTTCAAGTGCTAAGAATCTAGGCAATGTCATTTACAAGGATCTAATTGCCTTGACACGCCAGACTGGTGCGCAAGTGGTTTGTGACTTTGAAGGACAGACCTTGATTGATAGTTTGGACTACCAGCCACTTTTGGTTAAACCAAACAATCATGAACTTGGAGCGATTTTTGGGGTTAAACTAGACAGTTTAGATGAAATTGAGAAATACGCGCGAGAGTTACTGGCCAAAGGAGCTCAAAACGTCATTATCTCTATGGCTGGTGATGGTGCCCTTCTTGTCACATCTGAGGGAGCTTACTTTGCTAAACCAATCAAGGGGACAGTCAAAAATTCAGTTGGAGCTGGTGACTCTATGGTTGCTGGATTTACAGGTGAATTTGTCAAATCAAAAGATGCAGTAGAAGCCTTCAAATGGGGAGTAGCTTGCGGAACTGCAACTACCTTCTCGGATGACTTGGCAACAGCAGAATTTATTAAAGAAACATATGAAAAAGTTGAGGTAGAAAAACGATGAAAATTCAAGACCTATTGAGAAAAGATGTCATGTTGCTGGATTTGCAGGCAACTGAAAAAACAGCTGTCATCGAAGAGATGATTAAAAGCTTGACAGACCACGGTTATGTGACAGATTTTGAAACCTTTAAAGAAGGAATTTTGGCGCGTGAAGCTTTGACTTCTACAGGTTTGGGTGATGGAATCGCAATGCCTC
This sequence comes from Streptococcus mitis, assembly GCF_002096855.1. Classification (GTDB taxonomy): domain Bacteria; phylum Bacillota; class Bacilli; order Lactobacillales; family Streptococcaceae; genus Streptococcus; species Streptococcus mitis_Y. The sequence goes on from NZ_NCVH01000033.1 coordinate 133,198, forward strand.
ACAGCAAAAACGCGGCTGTAAAAGAAGCGACAGTTCTCTTTGCCAAGTCAAATAAGGGTGTTGACTACGAGAGCTTGGATGGGCAAGCAACTGACCTCTTCTTTATGATTGCAGCTCCAGAAGGTGCCAATGACACCCACTTGGCAGCCTTGGCAGAATTGTCTCAATACTTGATGAAAGACGGCTTTGCTGATAAACTTCGTCAAGTAACATCAGCTGACCAAGTTATCGAACTTTTTGACCAAGCTTCAGAAAAAACTGAAGAGCCTGTTCAAGTACCTGCTAATGAAATTGGTGACTTTATCGTAGCTGTTACAGCTTGTACGACAGGTATCGCCCACACTTACATGGCCCAAGAAGCCCTTCAAAAAGTAGCTGCTGAAATGGGTGTTGGAATCAAGGTTGAAACCAACGGTGCTAGCGGTGTTGGAAACCAACTAACTGCTGAGGACATCCGCAAGGCTAAAGCTGTTATCATCGCTGCAGACAAGGCGGTTGAGATGGATCGTTTCGATGGCAAACCATTGATCAATCGTCCAGTTGCTGACGGTATCCGTAAAACAGAAGAATTGATTAACTTGGCTCTTTCAGGAGATGCTGAAGTCTACCGTGCTGCTAATGGAGCAAAAGCTTCAACAGCAAGCAACGAAAAACAAAGCCTCGGTGGTGCCTTCTACAAACACTTGATGAGTGGTGTTTCTCAAATGTTGCCATTCGTAATCGGCGGTGGTATCATGATTGCCCTTGCCTTCTTAATTGACGGTGCTTTGGGTGTTCCAAATGAAAATCTTGGTAATCTTGGTTCCTACCATGAGCTAGCTTCTATGTTTATGAAAATTGGTGGAGCTGCCTTTGGTTTGATGCTCCCAGTCTTTGCAGGTTATGTTGCTACTCTATCGCTGAAAAACCAGGTTTGGTAGCAGGTTTCGTGGCTGGTGCTATTGCCAAAGAAGGGTTTGCCTTTGGTAAGATCCCTTATGCAGCAGGTGGTGAAGCAACTTCAACTCTTACAGGTGTCTCATCTGGTTTCCTAGGTGCCCTTGTGGGTGGATTTATCGCAGGTGCTTTAGTTCTTGCTATCAAGAAATATGTCAAAGTTCCACGTTCACTTGAAGGTGCAAAATCAATCCTTCTCTTGCCACTTCTTGGGACAATCTTGACTGGATTTGTCATGCTAGCTGTTAACATCCCAATGGCAGCAATCAACACTGCTATGAATGACTTCCTAGGCGGTCTTGGAGGAGGTTCAGCTGTCCTTCTTGGTATCGTCCTTGGTGGAATGATGGCTGTCGATATGGGTGGACCAGTTAACAAAGCGGCTTATGTCTTTGGTACAGGTACACTTGCAGCGACTGTTTCTTCAGGCGGTTCTGTAGCTATGGCAGCAGTTATGGCTGGAGGAATGGTACCACCACTTGCAATCTTTGTCGCAACCCTTCTTTTCAAAGATAAATTTACTAAGGAAGAACGCAACTCTGGTTTGACAAACATCATCATGGGCTTGTCATTTATCACTGAGGGAGCAATTCCATTTGGTGCCGCTGACCCAGCTCGTGCTATCCCAAGCTTCATCCTTGGTTCAGCAGTAGCAGGTGGACTCGTTGGTCTTACTGGTATCAAACTCATGGCGCCACACGGAGGAATCTTCGTTATTGCCCTTACTTCAAATGCTCTTCTTTACCTCGTTTCTGTCTTGGTAGGAGCAATCGTAAGTGGTGTGGTCTATGGTTACCTACGCAAACCACAAGCATAAAAAATAGAAAAATGAAAAGATTGGACCGTTTGGTGCAGTCTTTTTCTCTTTCCGAAATGCCTGTGAAATATGGTATAATAGAAGAATGGCAAACAAGAATACAAGTAAAACAAGACGGAGACCGTCTAAAGCAGAACTCGAAAGAAAAGAAGCGATTCAACGAATGTTGATTTCGTTAGGAATCGCCCTTTTATTGATTTTCGCAGCCTTCAAATTAGGGGCTGCAGGTATAACCCTTTACAATTTAATTCGCTTGCTAGTGGGTAGCCTAGCTTATCTGGCAATATTTGGTATCCTGCTCTACCTCTTCTTTTTCAAGTGGATACGAAAACAGGAAGGGCTCCTATCTGGCTTTTTCACCATATTTGCAGGTTTGCTCTTGATTTTTGAGGCCTACTTAGTTTGGAAATATGGTTTGGACAAGTCCGTTCTAAAAGGAACCATGGCTCAGGTTGTGACGGATTTAACTGGTTTTCGAACGACCAGTTTTGCTGGAGGTGGCTTGATTGGTGTTGGACTCTATGTTCCAACAGCCTTTCTCTTCTCAAATATCGGTACTTACTTTATTGGTTCTATCTTGATTTTAGTGGGTGCTCTCCTAGTCAGTCCTTGGTCTGTTTACGATATTGCTGAATTTTTCAGTAGAGGCTTTGCCAAATGGCGAGAAGGGCATGAGCGTCGAAAAGAGGAACGCTTTGTCAAACAAGAAGAAAAAGCTCGTCAAAAGGCTGAGGAAGAGGATAGATTAGAAAAAGAAGAGGCTGAAAAAGCCTTACTCGATATGCCTCCTGTTGATATGGAAACGGGTGAAATTCTTACAGAAGATGTTGTGCTTGACGTTCCACCTGTTCCAGAAGAAGAGTGGGTAGAACCAGAGATCATCTTGCCTCAAGCTGAACTTGAATTCACTGAACAGGGAGATGGCTCTGATGACGAAGATGTTCAGGTCGATTTTTCAGCAAAGGAAGCCCTTGAATACAAACTTCCAAGCTTACAACTCTTTGCCCCAGATAAACCAAAAGACCAGTCGAAAGAGAAGAAAATCGTTCGTGAAAACATCAAAATCCTAGAAGAAACCTTTGCTAGTTTTGGTATTAAGGTAACGGTTGAACGGGCTGAAATTGGGCCGTCAGTGACCAAGTATGAAGTCAAGCCAGCAGTCGGTGTACGGGTTAACCGCATTTCCAATCTAGCAGATGACCTCGCTCTAGCCTTGGCAGCCAAGGATGTCCGGATTGAGGCTCCAATACCTGGTAAATCCTTAGTCGGGATTGAGGTTCCTAACTCTGAGATTGCGACGGTATCCTTCCGCGAACTATGGGAACAATCTCAAACGAAAGCAGAAAATCTCTTAGAAATTCCTCTAGGAAAGGCAGTTAATGGCACCGCAAGAGCTTTTGACCTTTCCAAGATGCCCCACTTGCTAGTTGCAGGTTCAACGGGTTCAGGGAAGTCAGTAGCTGTTAACGGCATTATCGCTAGCATCCTCATGAAGGCGAGACCTGACCAAGTTAAATTTATGATGGTCGATCCCAAGATGGTTGAGTTGTCTGTTTACAATGATATTCCCCACCTCTTGATTCCAGTCGTGACCAATCCACGTAAGGCCAGCAAGGCTTTGCAAAAGGTCGTGGATGAAATGGAAAATCGTTATGAACTCTTTGCCAAGGTGGGAGTTCGGAATATTGCAGGTTTTAATGCCAAGGTAGAAGAGTTTAATGCTCAGTCTGAGTACAAGCAGGTTCCGCTACCACTCATTGTTGTAATTGTGGATGAGTTGGCTGACCTTATGATGGTAGCCAGCAAGGAAGTGGAAGATGCTATCATTCGTCTCGGACAGAAGGCGCGTGCTGCAGGTATCCACATGATTCTTGCAACCCAGCGTCCATCCGTTGACGTCATTTCTGGTCTGATCAAGGCCAATGTCCCATCTCGTGTCGCTTTCGCAGTTTCATCAGGAACAGACTCCCGTACTATTTTAGATGAAAATGGAGCTGAGAAACTGCTTGGACGTGGAGATATGCTCTTTAAACCAATTGATGAAAATCATCCAGTTCGTCTCCAAGGCTCCTTTATCTCGGATGATGATGTCGAACGTATCGTAAACTTTATCAAGGCTCAGGCAGATGCGGACTACGATGAGAGTTTTGATCCAGGTGAGGTTTCTGAAAATGAAGGAGAATTTTCAGATGGTGAATCTGGTGGTGACCCGCTCTTTGAAGAAGCCAAGGCTTTGGTCATTGAGACCCAGAAAGCCAGCGCATCTATGATTCAGCGTCGTTTATCAGTTGGATTTAACCGTGCGACCCGCCTTATGGAAGAACTTGAGATGGCAGGTGTCATTGGCCCAGCTGAAGGTACCAAACCAAGAAAAGTTTTACAACAATAAAAAAATAGCTTCTTTCCAAGCTTGGAAGGAGGCTATTTTAGTGATTATTGATTAGTTTTATTTTCCGAAGTTGGAGTATTATTGGACTGTTTTTCATTATCAGTGGCAGGTTTACTTGGAGTAGGAGTAGAAGAATCCTGAGTTGCTGCTTTCTGCTCTTCTTTTTTCTCTTCCTTGACGCTAGATTTTGGTGTTTCCTCTTGCTGTGTTTTTTCTTGAGAAGTGTTATTTTCCTTATTGGGACTAGTGTTTTCCTGAGGGGATTCCTTTTGAATTTCTTTGACAATTGTTGTCGTCTGGCTTGTCGTAGGTTCTTTTTTAGTATTTTTATTATTATCCAAGGCGTTCATGATAGTGATACTTGCAGTAATTAAGCCAAGGATACTACCGATAGTGGCAACAGTTTTTTGAAAGACCGTAAAGCCTTTTTTGATGTGTTCTGTTTTTGGTTTTGAAGTTCTACGATAATTAGACATATATTCTCTCCTTTAATTAAAATTTATTATACCGCATTTCTTTAAAAAAATCTTAAAAAAAGAGGAATTGCCCTTTCTTGTCGCAGACTCCGTTTCATGATACAATAGAAGGAGTGATTTTAGAAAGCGTGAGAAAACATGATTTACTTTGATAATTCGGCGACGACCAAGCCCTATCCTGAAGCCCTTGAAACTTATATGCAGGTCGCTTCAAAAATTTTAGGAAATCCATCTAGTCTCCATCGTTTGGGAGACCAGGCAACACGAATCTTAGATGCTTCTCGCCAACAGATTGCAGATTTAATCGGTAAGAAAAGCGATGAAATCTTCTTTACTTCTGGTGGGACAGAAGGAGATAACTGGGTCATCAAGGGTGTGACCTTTGAAAAGGCTCAGTTTGGAAAACACATCATTGTATCAGCCATTGAACATCCGGCAGTCAAAGAGTCAGCCCTCTGGTTGAAAAGTCAAGGATTTGAAGTAGATTTTGCTCCAGTTGATAACAAAGGATTTGTAAATGTTGAAGCGTTATCAGATTTGATAAGACCTGATACGACCCTCGTTTCCGTCATGGCTGTGAACAATGAAATCGGCTCGATTCAACCTATTCAAGCTATTTCAGAACTATTGGCAGACAAGCCAACTATTTCCTTCCACGTTGATGCGGTTCAGGCACTTGCCAAGATTCCGACTGAAAAGTATCTGACAGAACGAGTGGATTTTGCGACTTTCTCTGGTCACAAGTTCCACGGAGTTCGTGGTGTTGGTTTTGTCTATATCAAGTCTGGAAAGAAGATTACGCCTCTTTTAACAGGTGGTGGTCAGGAAAGTGATTACCGTTCGACAACTGAAAATGTGGCAGGAATTGCAGCGACAGCCAAGGCTCTCCGTTTATCTATGGAAAAGCTAGATATCTTTAGGAGCAAGACTGGGCAGATGAAGGCAGTGATTCGCCAAGCCCTTCTGGACTATCCAGATATTTTTGTCTTTTCAGATGAGGAAGACTTTGCCCCTCATATTCTGACTTTTGGAATCAAGGGTGTTCGCGGTGAAGTCATTGTTCATGCCTTTGAAGACTATGATATTTTCATCTCAACGACCTCTGCTTGTTCATCCAAGGCAGGGAAGCCTGCAGGGACTTTGATTGCCATGAGAGTGGACAAGGATAAGGCCCAGTCAGCTGTACGTTTAAGCCTAGACCTTGAAAATGATATGAGTCAGATTGAGCAGTTTTTGACCAAGTTAAAATTGATTTACAATCAAACTAGAAAAGTAAGATAGGAGCATTCATGCAATATTCAGAAATTATGATTCGTTACGGTGAGCTGTCAACCAAGGGTAAAAACCGTATGCGTTTCATCAATAAACTTCGCAATAATATTTCAGACGTTTTGTCTATCTATCCCCAAGTTAAGGTAACGGCAGATCGTGACCGTGCCCACGCTTACCTCAATGGAGCAGATTACACAGCAGTAGCAGAATCGCTCAAACAAGTTTTTGGAATTCAAAACTTTTCCCCTGTTTATAAGGTTGAAAAATCTGTAGAAGTTCTGAAGTCTGCTGTTCAAGAGATTATGAAAGATATCTACAAGGAAGGCATGACCTTTAAAATCTCTAGCAAGCGTAGCGACCACACCTTTGAACTTGATAGTCGTGAACTCAACCAAACACTTGGAGGGGCTGTATTCGAAGCCATTCCAAATGTGCAAGCTCAAATGAAAAGTCCTGATATCAATCTCCAAGTGGAGATACGTGAAGAAGCAGCCTATCTTTCTTATGAAACCATTCGTGGGGCAGGTGGATTACCAGTGGGAACTTCAGGTAAGGGGATGCTTATGTTGTCAGGAGGGATTGACTCACCTGTAGCAGGTTATCTTGCTTTGAAACGTGGAGTGGATATTGAGGCTGTTCATTTTGCCAGCCCACCTTACACCAGTCCTGGAGCCCTTAAAAAAGCCCAAGATTTGACCCGTAAATTGACCAAGTTTGGGGGAAATATTCAGTTTATCGAAGTACCTTTCACAGAGATTCAAGAGGAAATTAAGGCCAAGGCGCCAGAAGCCTATCTCATGACCTTGACGCGTCGTTTTATGATGCGAATTACAGATCGTATTCGTGAGGTACGAAATGGTTTAGTTATCATCAATGGGGAAAGCCTAGGTCAAGTAGCCAGCCAAACCTTGGAGAGCATGCAGGCTATCAATGCAGTTACCAACACTCCCATCATCCGTCCAGTTGTGACAATGGATAAGTTGGAAATCATTGACATTGCTCAGGAAATTGACACCTTTGAAATTTCTATCCAGCCTTTTGAAGACTGTTGTACCATTTTTGCACCTGACCGTCCTAAGACCAATCCTAAGATTAAAAATGCAGAACAGTATGAAGCACGTATGGATGTTGAAGGTTTGGTTGAGCGAGCAGTGGCTGGAATCATGATTACTGAGATTACACCGCAGGCTGAAAAAGATGAAGTGGATGACTTGATTGATAATCTCCTCTAATCAGAAAATCCAGAAGAATTTAGAAAAATAGATGAAAAAGTTAGTTTTTAATTCCAAAAATGGAAGCAAAACTAACTTTTTTTCTATAATTGTGATATAATAAAATAAAATTTTGAATATAGAGAGTTTTCTGACAATGAATCAATCCTATTTTTATTTAAAAATGAAAGAACACAAACTTAAGGTTCCTTATACTGGTAAGGAACGCCGTGTACGTGTTCTTCTTCCTAAAGATTATGAGAAAGATACAGACCGTTCCTATCCTGTTGTTTACTTTCATGACGGGCAAAATGTTTTTTATAGCAAAGAGTCTTTCATTGGTCACTCATGGAAGATTATTCCAGCTATTAAGCGCAATCCTGATATCAGTCGCATGATTGTCGTTGCTATTGACAATGATGGTATGGGGCGGATGAATGAGTATGCGGCTTGGAAGTTACAAGAATCTCCTATCCCAGGCCAACAGTTTGGTGGTAAGGGTGTGGAGTATGCCGAGTTTGTCATGGAGGTGGTCAAGCCTTTTATCGATGAGACCTATCGTACAAAAGCAGACCGCCAGCATACGGCTATGATTGGTTCCTCACTAGGAGGCAATATTACCCAGTTTATCGGTTTGGAATATCAAGACCAAATTGGTTGTCTAGGGATCTTTTCATCTGCTAACTGGCTCCACCAAGAAGCTTTTAACCGCTATATTGAGCGCAAGAAACTATCGCCTGACCAGCGCATTTTCATCTATGTAGGAACAGAAGAAGCAGATGATACAGACAAGACTCTGATGGCTGGTAATATCAAGCAAGCCTATATCGACTCGTCGCTTCGCTATTACCATGATTTGATAGCAGGGGGAGTACATTTGGATAATCTTGTCTTGAAAGTTCAGTCTGGTGCCATCCATAGTGAGATTCCTTGGTCGGAGAATTTACCAGACTGTCTGAGATTTTTTGCAGAAAAATGGTAAGTTAGGAAAGGAGAAAGCCAATGCATATTGAAAAGCTTAGCCACTGGAGTGGTCACCTCAACCGTGAAATGTACCTCAACCGTTATGGACATGCTGGAATTCCAGTTGTTGTCTTTGCTTCATCAGGTGGTAGTCACAACGAATACTATGATTTTGGCATGATTGAAGCCTGTGCTTCTTTTATCGAGGAAGGCCGTGTCCAGTTTTTTACCCTATCCAGTGTAGATAGTGAGAGCTGGTTGGCTACTTGGAAAAATGGTCACGACCAAGCAGAGATGCACCGTGCCTACGAGCGCTATGTGATTGAGGAGGCCATTCCTTTTATCAAGCATAAGACAGGTTGGTTTGATGGTATGATGACGACAGGTTGCTCCATGGGCGCCTACCATGCAGTCAACTTTTTTCTCCAGCATCCAGATGTTTTTACAAAGGTGATTGCTCTCAGTGGTGTTTACGACGCACGTTTCTTTGTCGGCGATTATTACAATGACGATGCTATTTATCAAAACTCGCCAGTAGATTATATTTGGAACCAAAACGACGGCTGGTTTATTGACCGTTACCGTCAGGCAGAGATTGTGCTGTGTACGGGTCTTGGTGCCTGGGAACAAGACGGTTTACCATCTTTCTACAAGCTTAAAGAAGCCTTTGACCAGAAACAAATTCCAGCCTGGTTTGCTGAATGGGGACATGATGTCGCCCATGACTGGGAATGGTGGCGTAAACAAATGCCCTATTTTCTTGGACACCTGTATCTATAAAAGGAGTTACCTATGAATTACCTTGTTATCTCTCCCTACTATCCACAAAACTTTCAACAGTTTACGATCGAACTGGCTAATAAAGGCATCACAGTCTTGGGAATTGGTCAAGAACCTTATGAGCAATTGGATGAGTCCTTGCGCAATAGCCTGACCGAGTATTTCCGTGTAGATAATCTTGAAAATGTAGACGAAGTCAAACGTGCTGTAGCTTTTCTCTTTTATAAACATGGCCCAATTGACCGCATCGAGTCCCACAATGAATACTGGCTAGAGTTGGACGCAAGTCTTCGTGAGCAATTTAATGTTTTTGGTGCCAAACCTGAGGATCTCAAAAAGACGAAATTTAAGTCTGAAATGAAGAAACTTTTCAAAAAAGCAGGTGTCCCTGTGGTCCCTGGAGCTGTTATCAAGACGGAAGCAGATGTGGATCAAGCTGTGAATGAAATCGGCCTTCCAATGATTGCCAAACCTGATAACGGAGTGGGAGCGGCAGCAACCTTTAAGCTTGAGACAGAAGAAGATGTAAATCACTTCAAGGCTCAATGGGACCATTCTACCGTTTATTTCTTTGAAAAATTTGTCACTTCTAGCGAAATTTGTACCTTTGACGGGCTTGTGGACAAGGATGGCAATATCGTCTTTTCAACGACTTTCGATTATGCTCATACACCACTTGATCTGATGATTTACAAGATGGACAATTCCTACTATGTTCTTAAGGACATGGATCCTAAACTTCGCAAGTATGGTGAAGCGATTGTCAAGGAATTTGGTATGAAAGAACGGTTCTTCCATATTGAGTTCTTCCGTGAAGGGGATGATTACATCGCCATTGAGTACAATAACCGCCCTGCAGGTGGTTTCACTATTGATGTTTATAACTTTGCTCATTCCTTGGACCTCTATCGTGGCTATGCAGCCATTGTCGCAGGAGAAGAGTTCCCAGCGTCAGATTTTGAAGCTCAGTATTGTTTGGCTACATCACGCCGTGCAAATGCTCACTATGTCTATTCTGAGGAGGACTTGCTTGCCAAATATAGTCAGCAGTTCAAGGTTAAAAAAATCATGCCAGCGGCCTTTGCGGAACTTCAAGGAGATTACCTTTATATGCTGACAACTCCGAGTCGACAAGAAATGGAGCAGATGATTGCAGATTTCGGACAACGTCAAGAATAAGAACTCTCGGATTAAGGAAATGCACCTCCTTAATCCTTTTGTTTTTTATAAGAAATAAAATCGCTTTCTTATATATTCTTTTAGAAAACCTGTTGCTAAAAGATATAAAAATTGATAGAATAAGGATTGTCTAAAAAATTTTAAGGAGAATCTATCAAATGGATTTCACATGGGCAATTAAATATGCCACTGAATTTTTGGGAACTGCTATTTTGATCATTCTTGGAAATGGTGCAGTTGCCAACGTTGAACTTAAAGGTACGAAAGGTCACCAAAGTGGCTGGATCGTTATCGCTGTTGGTTATGGTATGGGGGTTATGATCCCAGCATTAATGTTTGGTAACGTATCTGGAAACCACATTAACCCAGCCTTCACTCTTGGCCTTGCAATCAGCGGTCTTTTCCCTTGGGCACAAGTTGCGCCTTATATCATCGCACAAGTTTTGGGTGCTATCTTTGGTCAAGCCTTGGTTGTGGCAACACACCGCCCATACTACTTGAAAACTGAAAATCCAAACAACATTTTGGGTACTTTCTCAACAATTTCAAGTTTGGATAATGGTACAAAAGAATCACATTTTGCAGCAACTGTTAATGGTTTTGTAAATGAGTTTGTTGGATCATTTGTTCTTTTCTTTGCAGCCCTTGGAATGACTAAAAACTTCTTTGGTTCTGAAGTGCTTCAATATATGAAACAAATGGCTAGTCAAGCAGGTCAAAATGTTGACTTTTCTGATTTAGCAATCAAAGCCCAAGTAGCACCACATACTGCTTCAGGACTTTCAGTAGCTCACTTGGCACTTGGATTCCTTGTTATGGCCTTGGTAACATCACTTGGTGGACCTACAGGACCTGCCTTGAACCCAGCCCGTGACTTGGGGCCACGTCTCCTTCATGCTTTCCTTCCAAAATCAGTTCTTGGTGAGCACAAAGGCGATTCAAAATGGTGGTACTCTTGGGTACCAGTAGTAGCACCGATTGCAGCAGCAATTGCGGCAGTAGCTATCTTCAAATTCCTTTACCTATAAGAAATTGAAACCGAGGAAATCCTCGGTTTTTTAGATGAAATTTTACGAAAAAAAGGTAAATCTGAGCATAATTTCTTGTAAAAAATTCTAAAATCCTTTAAAATAAAAGAGTTGGAGGAATTTATGAATGTAAATCAGATTGTACGGATTATTCCTACTTTAAAAGTTAATAATAGAAAATTAAATGAAACATTTTATATAGAAACCCTTGGCATGAAGGCCTTGTTAGAAGAGTCAGCCTTTCTATCACTAGGTGATCAAACAGGTCTAGAAAAGCTGGTTTTAGAAGAAGCTCCAAGTATGCGCACTCGTAAGGTAGAGGGAAGAAAAAAACTAGCTAGATTGATTGTCAAAGTGGAAAATCCCTTAGAAATTGAAGGACTCTTATCTAAAACAGATTCGATTCATCAATTATATAAAGGTCAAAACGGCTACGCTTTTGAAATTTACTCTCCAGAAGATGATTTGGTTTTGATTCATGCGGAAGATGACAGAGAAAATCTAGTAGAAGTAGGAGAAAAACCTGAATTTCAAACAGATCTGGAGTCAATTTCTTTAAGTAAATTTGAGATTTCTATGGAATTACATTTTCCAACTGATATCGAAAGTTTCTTGGAATCATCTGAAATTGGGGCATCACTTGATTTTATCCCAGCTCAGGGGCAAGATTTGACTGTGGACAATACGGTTACTTGGGACTTGTCTATGCTCAAGTTCTTGGTCAATGAACTAGATATAGCAAGTCTTCGCCAGAAGTTTGAGTCTACCGAATATTTTATTCCTAAGTCTGAAAAATTCTTCCTTGGTAAAGATAGAAATAATGTTGAATTGTGGTTTGAAGAAGTATGAAGTGGACCAAGATTATTAAAAAAATAGAAGAACAAATCGAGGCAGGGATTTATCCTGGAGCCTCTTTTGCGTATTTTAAGGGCAATAAATGGACGGAGTTCTATTTAGGACAGAGTGCCCCAGAGCATGGCTTGGATACTGAGCCAGGACTGGTTTATGACCTAGCTAGTGTCAGCAAGGTTGTTGGGGTTGGTACCGTTTTTACCTTCTTGTGGGAAAAAGGTCAATTAGATATTGACAGACCGGTAACCGATTTTTTACCTGAAAGTGATTATCCAGACATCACTATTCGTCAGCTCTTAACTCACGCTACAGACCTTGATCCGTTTATTCCTAATCGTGATCTTTTAACAGCCCCTGAATTAAAGAAAGCGATGTTTCATCTCAAGAGACGAAATCAGCCAGCCTTTCTTTATTCGGATGTCCATTTTTTGCTGTTGGGTTTTATTTTGGAAAGAATATTTAATCAAGACCTGGATGTAATTTTACAAGAACAAGTCTGGAAACCGTGGGGAATGACGGAAACCCAGTTTGGGCCTGTTGAGCTTGCTGTTCCAACCGTCAGAGGTGTCGAGACAGGTCTGGTACATGATCCCAAGGCTCGCCTCTTGGGCAGACATGCAGGTAGTGCTGGTTTATTTTCGACTGTAAAGGATTTACAAATCTTTTTAGAACACTATTTAGCAGATGATTTTGCAAGAGACTTGAGTCAAAACTTTTCACCTTTGGATGACAAGGAACGTTCTTTGGCATGGAATTTGGAAGGAGAATGGCTAGACCATACGGGCTATACGGGTACCTTTATCATGTGGAATCGTCAGAAGCAAGAAGCGGCCATTTTCCTATCGAATCGTACCTATGAAAAGGATGAGAGAGCTCAATGGATTTTGGACCGCAATCAAGTGATGGACTTGATTCGTAAAGAAGAGTAAGGAGAGACATGTCAAACAGTTTAAAAGGGACTTTATTAACAGTTGTGGCTGGGATTGCTTGGGGCTTGTCAGGAACGAGTGGCCAATACCTGATGGCGCACGGAATTTCGTCTCTGGTTTTAACTAACTTACGACTTTTAATTGCCGGTGGAATTCTCATGCTCTTAGCTTATGCTACTGCAAAGGATAAAATGCTGGCCTTTTTAAAGGATAGAAAGAGTTTGCTGTCTCTTCTTATTTTTGCTCTAATTGGTCTCTTCCTCAACCAATTCGCCTATCTAACTGCTATTCAGGAAACCAATGCAGGTACCGCGACGGTGCTTCAGTATGTTTGTCCTGTCGGGATTTTGATTTATAGCTGTATCAAGGATAAGGTGGCGCCGACGCTTGGAGAGATTATTTCCATCATATTAGCCATTGGAGGGACCTTCCTGATTGCAACTCATGGGCAGTTGGACCAGTTATCCATGACACCTGCAGGCCTGTTCTGGGGTCTCTTTTCTGCTCTGACTTATGCACTTTATATTATTTTGCCCATAGCCTTGATTAAGAAGTGGGGGAGTAGTTTGGTTATTGGTGTGGGAATGGTCATAGCAGGTTTGGTCGCCCTTCCTTTTACAGGGGTTCTACAGACTGCTATCCCAACTAGTCTTGATTTTCTTCTTGCTTTTGCAGGCATTATCCTTATCGGGACTGTCTTTGCCTATACAGCGTTCTTAAAAGGAGCCAGTCTGATTGGACCGGTTAAGTCAAGTTTGTTGGCTTCAATTGAGCCAATTTCGGCTGTTTTCTTTGCCTTCTTAATCATGAATGAACAATTTTATCCCATTGATTTTCTTGGTATGGCAATGATATTGTTTGCTGTAACTCTGATTTCTTTGAAAGATTTACTCTTAGAAAAATAAAAAAGACTCTTTGTCCGTGACAGAGAGTTTTTGCCTAGTAATCTAATTGTTTTCAAGATAAAATTCAAAACGTTCGCCTACATACTGACTTTTTACGTATTCAAATGCAGTACCATCTTCTAGGTAGGAAACCTGAGTCAACCCAAGAATAGCATGACCTTTTTCAACTTCCAAATAGTGAGCAATCTTTTCTTTAGCGAGGCGAGCATAAATAGTCTGCTGTGATTTGCCAATACGGTAGCCATGTTTTTGTAGAGTTTGGAAGAAATGACTGGTGATTTCTTCTTTTTTAAAGTTCTTAATAAATTTTTCAGGAATAGAAGCAACTTCATAAACTAGAGGAACTTGGTCGGCATAGCGAACACGTTCCATTCGGATAATATTCTCCGTTGGAGAAATTCCTAACTTGGCAACTTCCTGCTCATTGGGAATGGTTTTTCTGTAGGAAATGAGTTGACTAGAGGGAATTTTGCCTTGGGACTTAACAATTTCAGTAAAACTGGTTGTCCCTCGCATCTTTTCTTGTACCCGAGTACTGGAAACAAAGGTGCCGCTTCCTACACGACGCTCTAAAACGCCTTCTTCGACTAATAGAGATACAGCTTGGCGGAGGGTCATGCGGCTGACCTCAAATTGTTCAGCCAAATCTCTTTCACTCGGCAACCTCTCACCAATGGCCCAACGATGTTCGTCAATATCCTTTTTAATCTGATCGTGGATTTTCATATAAGCAGGTAGCATATTTTTCACTTCATTTCTATCTTTTCTCTATTGTACCCCAATAAACTAGAAAAAGTCAATCTTAGCCTTGTTTAGTTGGTAATTCGGCCTTATTTGTGATAGAATATTGAAAAAAGATATTTCTTTTGAGAAAGGAAAAAGATGAGCAACATTTCAACTGATTTGAAAGATGTAGAAAAAATCATCGTATTGGACTATGGTAGCCAATACAACCAGCTGATTTCACGCCGTATCCGTGAGATTGGTGTTTTTTCAGAACTAAAGAGCCATAAAATTTCAGCTGCTGAAGTTCGTGAAATCAATCCTGTAGGAATTATCCTATCAGGTGGTCCAAACTCTGTATACGAAGATGGTTCATTCGATATTGACCCAGAAATCTTCGAACTCGGAATTCCTATTTTGGGAATTTGTTACGGTATGCAGTTATTGACCCATAAACTTGGAGGAAAAGTTGTCCCTGCAGGTGATGCTGGAAATCGTGAATACGGTCAATCAACTCTTACACACACACCATCAGCTCTTTTTGAATCAACACCAGACGAGCAGACTGTTTTGATGAGCCATGGTGATGCGGTTACTGAGATTCCTTCTGACTTTGTTCGTACTGGAACATCAGCTGACTGCCCTTATGCAGCCATTGAAAACCCAGATAAACACATTTACGGTATCCAATTCCACCCAGAAGTTCGTCATTCTGTATACGGAAATGATATCCTTCGTAACTTTGCACTTAACATTTGTAAGGCTAAAGGCGACTGGTCAATGGATAACTTCATTGATATGCAGATCCAAAAAATTCGTGAAACCGTCGGTGATAAACGTGTCCTTCTTGGGCTATCAGGTGGTGTTGACTCTTCAGTTGTTGGAGTTCTTCTCCAAAAGGCTATTGGCGATCAATTGATCTGTATCTTCGTGGATCACGGTCTTCTTCGTAAAGGAGAAGCGGACCAAGTTATGGACATGCTTGGTGGTAAGTTTGGTTTAAATATCGTCAAAGCAGACGCCGCTAAACGTTTCCTTGACAAACTTGCTGGCGTTTCTGACCCTGAACAAAAACGTAAAATCATCGGTAACGAATTTGTGTATGTCTTTGATGACGAAGCAAGCAAGCTCAAAGATGTGAAATTCCTTGCTCAAGGTACTTTATATACAGACGTGATTGAGTCTGGTACGGATACAGCTCAAACTATCAAGTCACACCACAACGTGGGTGGTCTTCCAGAAGACATGCAATTTGAACTGATTGAACCACTCAACACTCTTTATAAAGACGAAGTTCGTGCTCTTGGTACAGAACTTGGCATGCCAGACCATATCGTATGGCGCCAACCATTCCCAGGACCAGGTCTTGCTATCCGTGTCATGGGTGAAATCACTGAAGAGAAACTGGAAACCGTTCGTGAATCAGATGCTATCCTTCGTGAAGAAATCTCTAAAGCTGGTCTTGACCGCGATATCTGGCAATACTTCACTGTCAACACAGGCGTTCGTTCAGTCGGTGTTATGGGTGATGGTCGTACTTATGATTACACAATCGCCATTCGTGCAATCACTTCTATCGATGGTATGACAGCTGACTTTGCAAAGATTCCTTGGGATGTCCTTCAAAAGATTTCTGTACGTATCGTAAACGAAGTGGATCATGTTAACCGCATCGTCTATGATATTACAAGTAAACCACCTGCAACAGTTGAGTGGGAGTAAAGCTATAAATACTTTACTCTTATAGTAAATGAAAAATAAGGATTTCGAGAGAACAAAATCGTTCTCTCTTTTTTTAGCTGAATATTTTAAGTAAAAGGTTAAGCTATTCTTTCATAAAACAAGACAGAATGGTTGCCTCCAAAGTCTCATCATAAGAGAACAGTTATATTCTCTGGATCTACTTTTGAGATGGTAAAAATAGATATACTGATATCCATTCCTTTTATCATATCCTTGATTTCTTAAGTTTTAAAGACAGTTTAATCAGGATTCCTTTTATATATCGATTAAGAAATAAATAATCTGTCTTGAATCCTACCATAGATGTATAAAGAGTCATTTTGTTTTTTTGTTTCGTATCAGTATCAATCCGTTCTGATATTGTTTTTTGAATTTTAGAAAATTCTAGTACAGTAGTTAGGAAGTTTTTATAAATTTATTGTATTTAATTCTTGACTTGATACCTTTACTTTTTTAGTTAATTATGTAATAATATTAACAATACAAATAAATGAAAGTTGGTGTTTCTATTGCATAAAGCAGTAAAACAAGAAAAAGGTCATGGCTATCTCCGTAAAACTAAGTTAGGTTTGTTAAGTGGCATTATCCTAACGACTGCTTTAGGGAGTTTATTTTTAAATGGGATTGTAAGCGCTGACGAACAACCAAATTCAAGTACACCTCCTAATGCAGCACAGACTCCTCCTAGCGAAACTGTGGTTCAAAGTGAGTATGAAACGAGTACAACACATACGGTAAAAGAAACCGAGTTAAAAGCTAAAGTTGAAGAAGTAAAAGCTTTAGGGGTTAAGGTTACAGAAACACCCACTGAAAATGTAGGTGTTGCAAATAGTTCTTCTGAGGTTACACATTTACGCGCAACTGCTGAAGAAAAAGTAGATGCTCAAATTCGTGATTTAGAGTCTGCAAAAGCTGAACAAGAACAAGTGAAAGCG
Source organism: Streptococcus mitis (assembly GCF_002096855.1). Lineage (GTDB taxonomy): Bacteria > Bacillota > Bacilli > Lactobacillales > Streptococcaceae > Streptococcus > Streptococcus mitis_Y. The sequence continues at coordinate 150,336 of NZ_NCVH01000033.1, forward strand.
GATAGAGTTAAGATTGATGAGTTTAAAAATACTTTTATTAATGCTAATTATATCAAAGTAAAAGCTAGATTAGTTTCTCAGGTAAATAGTCGAGATATTAATGAAGATGTCTCGAAAGAAGCTTCAGTTAGTCCAATTACATCAAGTAATGGGGAACTTCATTACTTGAAAGCGAATGAATTGGATTTAACTGATTCTCAAGGTTTGTATAATGCAGTATCGAAACCAACTACTGAGGAAGTTACAGAAACATTTATTAAGGTACCTGATCGAATTGGAATTACAGATAAATATGAAACAAATCGTGTGAATATCGGGTATCCTGCTCGTATTGTGGAACTAACTCCAAACACTGTGTATAGTTACACCATCACACCTCGTTCAGATAGTGTTTTATCTAGTATTTACGGTATCGGTAGTATTGAGACAACTGCTAAATTTGAGTATACGCTACCTGAAGAAACCAAACTTTACGCTACATTTAGCAGTAAACCTGTTGAGACTCATGTAATTATTAAAAACTTAACTCGACGTGCTGAAAATCATACTGATTTCATTGGTTACACTCGAACTTATACTTATAAGGATAAGCAAGGAAATATTATTCCAATTAAAGATTTATATGCAAAATTCTTAGATGTCCAAGGTTTTAAGGGTAAAGGGGTTATAACGTCTTCTGATATTCCAAAATCTAAATTATCCGAGTTTGAATTACGTTCAGCTGGTGCTGATTACACTTATAGACAAGAAACATCTTTACTTGGAGAAAATACAATTTCTCAAAAAGAGTACATTGCTAGTAAAGTAGTTCCTAATAAACGTAATCAGTTTACACCTCGCATTGTTTATGCATCAAATCTCCAAAGAGTTGAATTGACAGATACAGAAAAAGCAATCAACGGTGTGTCTCGCACTTTCCATACTGTTACTTATACAGAAGTTCAAAACAAAGGTTTAGTGACTCAGAAGTTTGTAAACGAACAAGGTGTTGAAATTGCACCTAGTGTTAAATCTGAACTTAAAGAAGTAGGTTCTGAGGTATCTTTAACTCATCCGACCGATTTGGACTTTGAGAACAAGCGTTATACCTTTAAAGAACAAGACAAACAAGATATTACAGAGATTGTGAAAGGTGAAACTGTCATTACCTATGTGTATAAACAGAAGTATGAGAATAACTTACCACCTATAGAAACAGAAACAAAAATTCCAATTACAACAACTTATGTAGAAGACAAAACAATCGACTATGGTACGGAAATTGTTGAATCGAACGGTAGCGAAGGTAAAATTGTAACTACAACACCTAAAATTGTGAATGAACTTGATGGTATTGTAACTGACGGTAAGCCGACTGAAAAAGAAACTCCTATGGTACCAAAAGTGGTTAAAGTAGGTACTAAACCTAAAGTTGTAGAAACAACTATTCCATATACAACACGTTATGTAGAAGATAATACAAAAGATAAAGATTATCGTGAAGTAACAAGACCTGGTAAAGCTGGTAAAACAACTACTACGACAACTTATACCTTGAATCCTAATACAGGAGCAGTAACATCGAACGAACCAACCATGATTACTGAAGAAGCAGTAGAAGGAGTTATCACAGTAGGTACTAAACCTAAAGTTGTAGAAACAACTACTCCATATACAACACGTTATGTAGAAGATAGTACAAAAGATAAAGATTATCGTGAAGTAACAAGACCTGGTAAATCTGGTAAGACAACTACTACGACAACTTATACCTTGGATCCTAATACAGGAGCAGTAACACCGAATGAACCAACCACGATTACTGAAGAAGCAGTAGAAGAAGTTATCACAGTAGGTACGAAACCAAAGGTTGAGGCACCAAAGGTTGAAACGCCAAAAGTTGAAACACCAAAGGTTGAAACACCAAAGGTTGAAACACCAAAGGTTGAAACACCAAAGGTTGAAACACCAAAGGTTGAAACACCAAAAGTTGAAACGCCAAAAGTTGAAACACCAAAGGTTGAGGCACCAAAAGTAGAAGCACCAAAGATAGAAGTACCAAAATCAAAGACACCAACTGAACAATCGACAAAAGAAACTTCACAAATTCCGACTTCTGTAGCAAGTAAGAGAGAGGAATTGCCTAATACAGGTACAGAAGATCATGCTAATCTTGTAGTCTTAGGACTTCTAGGAGTTTTGAGTGGATTTGGATTTCTTGCACACAAGAAAAAAGAAGTGGAGAAATAGTTTTTTCTAACCTATATTAGAAAAGGGCTCACATCTGTGGGCTTTTTCTCTTTGACAATCTTTTTGCTTTAATAATCTAAAAGATTAGAATTGTCAAAACAATTTATCTAGGCTTGATTTTATCACTTATTTACTATAAAATGAGAAGGAAAAACGTCAAACTTTTATATTGCAAATAGGAGAAAACATGACAAAAACATTAAAACGTCCTGAGGTTTTATCACCTGCAGGAACTTTAGAGAAGCTAAAAGTAGCTGTTCAATATGGAGCAGATGCTGTCTTTATCGGTGGTCAGGCCTATGGTCTTCGTAGCCGTGCCGGAAACTTTACTTTCGAACAGATGGAAGAAGGCGTACAGTTTGCGGCTAAATACGGTGCTAAAGTCTATGTAGCTGCCAATATGGTTATGCACGAAGGAAATGAAGCTGGTGCTGGTGAGTGGTTCCGTAAACTGCGTGATATCGGGATTGCAGCAGTTATCGTATCTGACCCAGCCTTGATTATGATTGCAGCGACTGAAGCACCAGGTCTTGAGATCCACCTTTCTACCCAAGCAAGTGCCACCAACTATGAAACTCTTGAGTTCTGGAAAGAACTGGGCTTGACTCGTGTCGTTTTGGCGCGTGAGGTTTCAATGGAAGAATTGGCAGAAATTCGCAAACGTACAGACGTTGAGATTGAAGCCTTTGTTCATGGAGCTATGTGTATTTCCTACTCAGGTCGCTGTACGCTTTCAAATCACATGAGTATGCGTGATGCTAACCGTGGTGGTTGCTCTCAGTCTTGCCGTTGGAAGTACGACCTTTACGATATGCCATTTGGGAAGGAACGTAAGAGTCTTAAAGGTGAAATTCCTGAAGAATTTTCAATGTCAGCCGTTGATATGTCTATGATTGACCATATCCCAGATATGATTGAAAACGGTGTGGACAGTCTGAAGATCGAAGGACGCATGAAGTCTATTCACTATGTTTCAACAGTAACTAACTGTTATAAGGCGGCTGTTGATGCTTATCTAGAGAGTCCAGAGAAGTTTGAAGCTATCAAGCAAGACTTGATTGATGAGATGTGGAAGGTTGCCCAACGTGAATTAGCAACAGGTTTCTACTATGGTACACCATCTGAAAATGAGCAGTTGTTTGGTGCTCGTCGTAAAATTCCTGAGTATAAGTTTGTCGCTGAAGTGGTTTCTTATGATGATGCGACACAAACAGCAACTATTCGTCAACGGAACGTTATTAATGAAGGCGACCAAGTTGAGTTTTATGGTCCAGGTTTCCGTCATTTTGAAACGTATATCGAAGATTTGCATGATGCTAAAGGAAATAAGATCGATCGCGCTCCAAATCCAATGGAACTATTGACTATCAAGGTTCCACAACCTGTTCAAGCTGGAGATATGGTTCGAGCTCTCAAAGAAGGTCTCATCAATCTTTATAAGGAAGATGGAACCAGCGTCACAGTTCGTGCTTAATAAATATGTAGGGGACGAAAGCTTTCTAGTTGCTTTCCCTTTAATCCTATTTACTAAAAGAACATTAGGTTAAAAAAATATATTAATTTCCATCCGAGATTTCATCTCGGATTTTTTCATTATTTTTCAGAAAGACCTAGATAATAGACGGATTTATTACAAGTTTTTTCCAAAATTTTCTATATAATAGACTTAAAAATAGTAAAATTGTAAATAATTTTCATTAAACGCTTTCAATGTTAGTAAAAAGTTGACAAATCCAATTTTTAGGACTAAACTAAGTAAGTAAATTTTAATTAAAAGGAGAATTCGTCATGAATTTAACATTTTTCGGTCTATGTCTTGCCTGTATGGGTGTATCTCTTGGTGAAGGTATGTTGATGAACGGTTTGTTGAAATCAGTTGCTCGCCAACCAGATATCATCTCAGAACTACGTAGTTTGATGATCCTAGGGGTTGCCTTTATTGAAGGTACTTTCTTCGTTACTCTTGTCTTTTCATTTATCATCAAATAAAAGAAGTATAAATTGAAAAAGGGAGGATTTTAGATGGAAGAAAGTATTAATCCAACCATCAATATTGGTCCTGTTACCTTTAATTTAACCATAGTAGTTTTGACTTTGTTGACTGTAGCACTTATTTTTGGCTTTATTTATTGGGCAACTCGAAATATGACTTTGAGACCCACAGGAAAACAAAATGTATTAGAGTATTTATTTGATTTTGTTGTTGGATTTACAAAATCAAACCTTGGTCCAATGATAAAGGATTATTCTCTCTTTTATTTCTGTTTATTCCTATTTATGGCCATTGCAAATAATATTGGCTTAATGGCTAGAATTCAGACTACAGATGGTGTAAATCTTTGGACCTCACCAACAGCAAATTTGTCATTTGACTTGGTCTTGTCTTTTACAATTATCTTAATGACTCACGTAGAAGGAATTCGTCGTCGTGGAATCAAAAAGTATTTAAAAGCATTTGTAACACCAGGTTTTATGACACCAATGAATCTCTTGGAAGAAGTTACCAATCTCCTTTCACTTGCATTGCGGGTCTTTGGTAATATCTTTGCAGGGGAAGTGATGGCAAGTATGTTAGTCCTACTTTCTCATCAGGCCTTCTATTGGTATCCTATTGCTTTTGGAACAAATCTAATCTGGACTGCATTTTCTGTTTTTATTTCTTGTGTACAAGCATATGTATTTACATTGTTGTCTTCGATGTACTTAGGAAATAAAATTAATGATGAAGAATAGAAAGGAGTAGTTTATGAATGTAACAGTAGGTGAATTACTTGGTGATTTTATACTAATCGCTGGTTCCTTTATTCTCTTGCTAGTCTTGGTTAAGAAATACGCTTGGTCAAATTTGACTAGCATTTTCGAACAAAGAGCAGAAAAAATTGCAGCAGATATTGACGGAGCTGAACAAGCACGTCAAAAAGCAGAAGTATTGGCTCAAAAACGCGAAGATGAATTGGCTGGTAGCCGTAAAGAAGCTAAGACAATCATTGAGAATGCGAAAGAAACAGCTGAGAAAAGTAAGGCTAGTATTTTAGCAGATGCTAAGCTAGAAGCAGGACGCTTGAAAGAAAAAGCGAACCAAGAAATTGCTCAAAATAAAGCTGAAGCTTTACAAAGCGTTAAGGGTGAGGTAGCAGATTTGACAATCAGCTTGGCTGGTAAAATCATCGCACAAAACCTTGACGGTCATGCCCATAAAGAACTCATTGATCAGTATATCGATCAGTTAGGAGAAGCTTAATGGACAAGAAAACAGCAAAGGTAATTGAAAAGTACAGCATACCTTTTGTCCAATTAGTGATTGAAAAAGGAGAAGAAGATCGGATTTTTTCAGACTTGGATCAAATCAAGCAAGTTGCTGAAGAAACAGGCTTACCTTCTTTTTTTAAAAAAGTGGCAGTAGACGAGTCTGACAAGGAAAAAACGATTACGTTCTTCCAAGATTCAGTGTCATCTTTATTGCAAAACTTTATCCAGGTTCTTATCTACAATCACAGAGCAAATCTTTTTTATGATATTCTTGTAGATTGCTTGAACCGACTTGAAAAAGAAACAAATCGATTTGAAGTGACGATTACGTCAGCTCATCCTTTAACTGATGAACAGAAGAGTCGCTTGCTCCCTTTGATTGAGAAAAAAATGTCTCTTAAAGTAAGGAGTGTAAAAGAACAAATCGATGAAAGTCTTATTGGTGGTTTTGTCATTTTTGCCAATCACAAGACAATTGATGTGAGTATTAAACAACAACTTAAAGTTGTTAAAGAAAATTTGAAATAGAAAGTGGTGTTCTTTTGGCAATTAACGCACAAGAAATCAGCGCTTTAATTAAGCAACAAATTGAAAATTTCAAACCCAATTTTGATGTGACTGAAACAGGTGTTGTAACCTATATCGGGGACGGTATCGCGCGTGCTCACGGCCTTGAAAATGCCATGAGTGGAGAGTTGTTGATTTTTGAAAACGGCTCTTATGGGATGGCTCAGAACTTGGAGTCAACAGACGTCGGTATTATCATCCTAGGTGACTTTACAGATATCCGTGAAGGCGATACAATCCGTCGTACAGGTAAAATCATGGAAGTCCCAGTAGGTGAAAGTCTGATTGGTCGTGTTGTGGATCCGCTTGGTCGTCCAGTTGACGGTCTTGGAGAAATCTACACTGATAAAACTCGTCCAGTAGAAGCGCCAGCTCCTGGTGTTATGCAACGTAAGTCTGTATCAGAACCATTGCAAACTGGTTTGAAAGCTATTGACGCCCTTGTACCGATTGGTCGTGGTCAACGTGAGTTGATTATCGGTGACCGTCAGACAGGGAAAACAACTATTGCGATTGATACAATCTTGAACCAAAAAGGTCAAGACATGATCTGTATCTACGTAGCGATTGGACAAAAAGAATCAACAGTTCGTACACAAGTAGAAACACTGCGTCAGTACGGTGCCTTGGACTACACAATCGTTGTGACAGCCTCTGCTTCACAACCATCTCCATTGCTTTTCCTAGCTCCTTATGCTGGGGTTGCCATGGCGGAAGAATTTATGTACCAAGGTAAGCATGTTTTGATCGTTTATGATGATTTATCAAAACAAGCGGTAGCTTATCGTGAACTGTCACTCTTGCTTCGTCGTCCTCCAGGTCGTGAAGCTTTCCCAGGGGATGTTTTCTACCTTCACAGCCGTTTGCTTGAGCGCTCAGCTAAAGTTTCTGATGAACTTGGTGGTGGATCAATTACTGCCCTACCATTTATCGAGACACAAGCAGGAGATATCTCTGCCTATATCGCAACCAACGTGATTTCAATCACTGATGGACAAATCTTCCTTGGTGATGGTCTCTTCAATGCGGGTATTCGTCCAGCCATCGATGCGGGTTCATCTGTATCTCGTGTAGGTGGTTCTGCACAAATCAAAGCCATGAAAAAGGTTGCTGGTACACTTCGTATCGACCTTGCTTCATACCGTGAGTTGGAAGCCTTCACTAAGTTTGGTTCTGACTTGGATGCGGCAACACAGGCTAAGTTGAACCGTGGACGTCGTACAGTTGAAGTCTTGAAACAACCTGTTCACAAACCATTACCTGTTGAGAAACAAGTAACCATTCTCTATGCTTTGACACATGGTTTCTTGGATACTGTTCCAGTAGATGATATTGTTCGTTTCGAGGAAGAGTTCCATGCCTTCTTTGATGCTCAACATCCAGAGATTTTGGAAACCATTCGTGATACAAAAGACTTGCCAGAAGAAGCAGTCTTGGATGCTGCGATTACAGAGTTTCTCAATCAAACCAGCTTCCAATAAGAATAGAGGTGTCAGATGGCAGTATCTCTAAATGATATTAAAACAAAAATCGCCTCAACAAAAAATACTAGTCAAATCACAAATGCCATGCAGATGGTATCAGCTGCTAAGCTAGGTCGTTCTGAAGAAGCTGCTCGCAACTTCCAAGTTTATGCTCAGAAAGTTCGTAAACTTTTGACGGATATTCTTCATGGGAATGGAGCTGGTAGTTCAACCAATCCGATGTTGATTAGCCGTCCAGTTAAGAAGACAGGCTATATCGTCATTACATCAGACCGAGGTTTGGTTGGAGGTTATAATTCTTCTATTTTGAAAGCCGTTATGGAGCTGAAAGAAGAATACCATCCAGACGGTAAAGGTTTTGAAATGATCTGTATTGGTGGAATGGGAGCTGATTTCTTTAAAGCTCGTGGTATTCAACCACTTTATGAACTACGTGGCTTGGCAGATCAACCAAGCTTTGATGAAGTTCGTAAGATTATTTCAAAAACTGTTGAAATGTACCAAAATGAACTTTTTGATGAACTCTATGTCTGCTATAACCACCATGTCAATACGCTAACCAGTCAAATGCGTGTGGAGCAAATGCTTCCGATTGTTGACTTGGATCCAAATGAAGCGGATGACAGTTACAGTTTGACCTTTGAGTTGGAAACTAGTCGAGAAGAAATTTTGGAGCAGTTGTTGCCTCAATTTGCAGAAAGTATGATTTATGGTGCTATTATCGATGCTAAGACAGCTGAAAATGCTGCTGGTATGACAGCCATGCAAACAGCGACAGATAATGCTAAGAAAGTCATTAATGATTTGACAATTCAGTATAACCGTGCCAGACAGGCGGCGATTACACAAGAAATTACAGAAATCGTAGCAGGAGCTAGTGCCTTAGAATAGGCACTAGTCCAGCTCGTATGAAAATGAACTTAGGACCTAGTTAAGCTAGGACCGACAGTATCTTATATAGAATAGGAGAAGGAGATGAGTTCAGGTAAAATTGCTCAGGTTATCGGTCCCGTTGTAGACGTCTTGTTTGCAGCAGGGGAAAAACTTCCTGAGATTAACAATGCACTTGTCGTCTACAAAAATGACGAAAGAAAAACAAAAATCGTCCTTGAAGTAGCCTTGGAGTTGGGAGATGGTATGGTCCGTACTATCGCCATGGAATCAACAGATGGTTTGACTCGTGGAATGGAAGTATTGGACACAGGTCGTCCAATCTCTGTACCAGTAGGTAAAGAAACTTTGGGACGTGTCTTCAATGTTTTGGGAGATACCATTGACTTGGAAGTTCCTTTTACAGAAGATGCAGAGCGTCAGCCAATTCATAAAAAAGCTCCAACTTTTGATGAATTGTCTACCTCTTCTGAAATCCTTGAAACAGGGATTAAGGTTATCGACCTTCTTGCCCCTTACCTTAAAGGTGGAAAGGTTGGACTTTTCGGTGGTGCCGGAGTTGGTAAAACCGTCTTAATCCAAGAATTGATTCACAACATTGCCCAAGAACACGGTGGTATTTCAGTATTTACCGGTGTTGGGGAACGTACTCGTGAGGGTAATGACCTTTACTGGGAAATGAAAGAATCAGGTGTTATCGAGAAAACAGCCATGGTATTTGGTCAGATGAATGAGCCGCCAGGAGCACGTATGCGTGTTGCCCTAACTGGTTTGACAATCGCCGAATACTTCCGTGATGTAGAAGGACAAGACGTGCTTCTCTTTATCGATAATATCTTCCGTTTCACTCAGGCTGGTTCTGAAGTATCTGCCCTTTTGGGTCGTATGCCATCAGCCGTTGGTTACCAACCAACACTTGCTACGGAAATGGGTCAATTGCAAGAGCGTATCACATCAACCAAGAAGGGTTCTGTAACCTCTATCCAGGCTATCTATGTGCCAGCGGATGACTATACTGACCCAGCGCCAGCAACAGCCTTCGCTCATTTGGACTCAACAACTAACTTGGAACGTAAGTTGGTACAATTGGGTATCTACCCAGCCGTTGACCCACTTGCTTCAAGCTCACGTGCCTTGGCACCTGAAATCGTTGGAGAAGAGCACTATGCAGTTGCTGCTGAAGTAAAACGCGTTCTTCAACGTTACCATGAATTGCAAGATATCATTGCTATCCTTGGTATGGATGAGCTTTCTGATGAAGAAAAGACCTTGGTTGCTCGTGCCCGTCGTATCCAGTTCTTCTTGTCACAAAACTTCAACGTTGCGGAACAATTCACTGGTCAGCCAGGTTCTTATGTTCCAGTTGCTGAAACTGTTCGTGGCTTTAAGGAAATCCTTGATGGTAAACACGACCACTTGCCAGAAGATGCCTTCCGTGGTGTAGGTTCTATCGAAGATGTGATTGCAAAAGCTGAAAAAATGGGATTTTAAGAGGTGATCTATGGCTCAGTTAACTGTCCAGATCGTGACACCAGATGGTCTCGTCTATGATCACCATGCCAGCTTTGTATCAGTTCGAACTCTGGATGGTGAGATGGGAATCTTGCCACGACATGAAAATATGATTGCAGTTTTAGCAGTTGATGAGGTTAAGGTTAAACGTGTAGATGATGAAAATCACGTGAACTGGATTGCAGTGAACGGAGGTGTTATCGAAGTTGCCAATGGTGTTATCACAATCGTTGCTGACTCTGCAGAACGGGCTCGTGATATCGACGTTAGTCGTGCAGAACGTGCCAAACTTCGAGCAGAGCGTGAAATTGAAGAAGCACAAGACAAACACTTGATTGACCAAGAACGTCGTGCGAAGATTGCACTGCAACGTGCCATTAACCGTATTAATGTCGGAAATAGACTATAAGAAAAAAATGAACTTGAGTTACCAAGTTCATTTTTTATGTTTTCTTAAGGGGCAAAACTGATGCAGACTGCTTCTGGGACATGGAAGTCATTAGAAAGTTCTGCTAGACGTCCAGTTTCAGAATTGCGTTTAAAGACAGTTGCATTGTCAGAGTCCTGATGGACAGCAATGACAAATTCTTGATCCGGTGTCAAATCAAAATCACGTGGAGTCTGACCATGTGTCGGAACGATTTCTAACAACTCTAAGCTACCGTCCGCAAGAATTGTATATACTGCGATAGAATCATGACCACGGTTAGAGGCGTAGAGGTATTTACCATCTTTAGAGAGACGAATAGCAGCAGTACCATTAAAGCCTTCATAACCGTCTGGTAGAGTTGAAATGACTTGCATGCGTTCAAATTCGCCAACACCATCGTAGATTAGAACTTCGATAGTGCTATTGAGTTCACAAATGAGATAAGCGATTTTATAATGGTTATGGAAAATAATATGGCGTGAGCCTGCTCCTGGCTGGCTATGATAGGTATAGAGCTTAGATAATTTTCCTTCTGAATCAAGATCGTAAGTAATTACTTGGTCAGTACCCAAGTCGCAGGTCACTAGATAGTGGTCAGGTGTTAAATCTGTATAGTGAACATGTGGAGAAGCTTGATTTTCATGTGGACCTTGGCCACTGTGTTGATCAACATCACTAAGTAGAAGACAACCATCTTCCTGACGTTTATAAACAAGGACCTGTCCCTTGTGGTAGTTTGCTGCGTAAACCAAATCACGCTCTTCATCAACGGCAACATAACAGTGGGGGGCTCCCTCTTCAACGACGTGATTTAATAAGGTGCCATTAGTTTGATAGGCTGCAATTCCACCCTTATCGTCTTGACTACCAACAGTGTATAAATGTTGATGCTGGTCAAAGGCAAGGTAGGTCGGACTTGGTTCAGCTGCAAAAAGTTCTAGATTTGAAAGCAGACCAGTTTCTGAATCAAAGTCTGCCATGTAAATCCCTTGGGAAGTACGACGTGTATAAGTTCCAAAATAAACAGTTTCTTTCATTACTATACCTCTGTGTAAAGATAAGACTATTATATCACAAAAACAAGCCAATTAAAGACATCCAATTAGATGTAAGCACTTTAAAAAAATAATTGATTGTTTTTTTAAAAAATATAATAACATTGAGATTGTTTTCCTTACTTTTCTTCTTAAAAGTGCTATAATGAATTCATAAAATGTTTAAAGGAGTCCTTACTATGAAAAAACGAGTTTTTTTAGCGACTGGAATTGCAGTTTTGTCTACTGCCGTTCTAGCAGCGTGTTCATCTGGTAATGGTAATAAAGAAGCAACTAAACCAGTTACTTATGCCTATGTATTCTCATTAGATCCTACGACTCTAGATTATACTGTTTCTGGTAATAAGAGTACAAAACAGGTCACAGGTAACGTTATTGACGGCTTGCTTGAAAATGATCAATATGGGAATCTGGTTCCATCAGTTGCGGAAGATTGGACTGTTTCCAAAGATGGTTTGACTTATACTTATAAAATTCGTAAGGGTATCAAGTGGTATACCAATGAAGGCGAAGAATATGGAGAAGTTAAGGCTCAGGATTTTGTGACTGGTCTAAAACATGCAGCAGATAAGAAATCAGAAGGACTTTATCTTGTACAGGATTCTATCAAAGGATTGGATGACTATGTAAATGGGAAAACAACGGATTTTTCTACTGTTGGTGTAAAAGCAACAGATGATTATACTGTTGTTTACACTTTGAACCATCCAGAATCTTTCTGGAATTCTAAGACAACGATGGGAGTTCTAGCTCCAGTAAGTGGAGATTTTTTGGCTTCTAAAGGAGATGATTTTGGTAAAGCTACTGATGTAACAAGCATTCTCTACAATGGGGCTTTCCTTCTTAAGGGACTTACCTCTAAATCTTCTATCGAAATGACCAAAAATCAAAACTACTGGGATAAACAAAATGTCTTTATTGATGATATCAAGTTATCCTTCTTTGATGGTCAAGATGCAGACTCCCTAGGACGCGGTTTTGATGAGGGACATTATCCAGCTGCGCCTCTCTTTAAAAACTCTGCCAACTATGAACGTCTAAAAGAAAAGTACAAGGATAATATTGTATACAGTCAACAAAGAGGTGGCGTATTCTATATGTCTACTAATATTGATCGTGTGTCATACAATCATACTGCTAAAACAAGTGATGCAGAGAAATCATCTACTAAGAAAGCTTTATTAAACAAAGATTTCCGTCAAGCCTTGGCATTTGCTGCAGATCGTAAAGCAGCTGTTTCTCAGGTGTTTGGGGATGAAGTGGCGCCTCGTAAATTACGTACAAGTTTCACTCCTCCAACATTTGTACAAGTTGGAGACCAAACATTTGGTCAAGTTACTAAGACAGAATTGGATAAATTGGATAATGTCTGGAAAGATGTCAGTCTTGATGATGCGCAAGATTCACTTCATAATGTAGATAAAGCTAAAGCTAAGTTTGAAACTGCTAAGAAAACCCTTCAAGCTGATGGCGTACAGTTTCCGATTCATTTAGATCTGCCAGTTTCATCGACTCAGACAGATTTTATCCATCAAGCTCAGTCTTATAAACAATCCATTGAAGAAGCGCTAGGCTCTGAAAATGTAGTTGTTGACATTCAACAGGTTTCTGATGATGAATTGGGAAGCATGACTGTTCTAGCGACATCAAATAATAATGTTGATTGGGACATTAATGTCAATAGTGGTTGGAGTCCAGACTTTGCAGATCCATCAACCTATTTAGATGTATTTGATCCAACATCTGGCCCAACTCTTCTAGGAGCACTTGGTGTAGCACCAGGAACAGATAATCCAGTCATTAAAACAGTTGGATTGGATAAATACAAAGAATTGATTGATGATGCAAATAGTGAAAAAATAGATCTGCAAAAACGTTATTCTAAATATGCTAAGGCGCAAGCTTGGTTAACAGATAGTGCTCTAGTTATTCCTGTACACTCAGACGGTGCCCAAATGTTAGTAACGAAGAAAGTATTAGGTAGTGGTGCTGATGGTTGGGTTGGTGACAAAACAGGGGAAAACAGTTATAAATATCTTAAACTCCAAGATAAGATTGTCACTACTAAAGAAATGGATGAGTTCCGCAAGAAATTTGCTGATGAAAAAGCCAAATCCAATGCTGATTATCAGAAGAACTTAGACCGTCATATTCAAGACTAATCAAATCTCCTCTTTTGAGGAGATTTTTTATGTCGCAGTCTCCATGTAAGCACTTTAAAAAAGAGTTATTTTGATCTAAAAATGGTATAATGAAAGGACAACAGAAAGGAATTATATATGGAACAAAAAGAGAAACATTTTAGCCTATCTTGGTTTTTCAAGTGGTTTTTGGATAACAAGGCCATTACGGTATTTTTGGTAACCTTATTATTGGGACTCAATCTGTTTATTTTAAGTAAGATTAGTTTTTTATTTTCACCTGTTTTAGACTTTTTGGCAGTCGTGATGTTGCCAGTTATTCTATCTGGTTTACTATACTATTTGTTAAATCCTATTGTTGATTGGATGGAGAAACATAAGGTTAATCGTGTTATAGCTATCACTATTGTCTTTGTCATCATCGCTCTTTTTATCATTTGGGGCTTGGCAGTAGCGATTCCAAATCTGCAACGTCAAGTTTTAACATTTGCAAGAAATGTACCAATCTATCTCGAAGATGCTGACAGGGTTATTGACGATTTGGTAACCAAGCGTTTACCAGATGATTTTAGACCTCAGTTAGAACAAGTTTTGACCAACTTCTCAAGTCAGGCTACAGTTTGGGCAAGTAAAGTTTCTTCTCAGGCAGTCAACTGGGTAAGTGCCTTTATTAGCGGTGCTTCGCAAGTGATTGTTGCCTTGATTATCGTTCCGTTCATGCTCTTTTATCTCTTACGTGATGGAAAAGGCCTACGTCACTATTTGACCCAATTCATGCCAACGAAATTGAAAGAACCTGTTGGACAGGTTTTATCAGATGTGAATCAACAGTTGTCTAACTATGTTCGAGGGCAAGTGACAGTGGCTATTATTGTAGCGGTAATGTTTATGATTTTCTTCAAGATTATTGGTCTACGCTATGCGGTTACGCTTGGTGTTACTGCTGGTATTTTAAATCTGGTCCCTTATCTTGGTAGCTTCCTAGCCATGCTTCCTGCCCTAGTATTAGGCTTGATTGCTGGGCCAGTTATGCTTTTGAAAGTAGTGATTGTCTTTATCGTAGAACAAACTATTGAAGGTCGTTTTGTCTCTCCATTGATTTTGGGAAGTCAATTAAACATCCATCCTATTAATGTTCTCTTTGTTTTGTTAACTTCAGGATCCATGTTTGGTATCTGGGGAGTCTTGCTCGGTATTCCGGTTTATGCCTCTGCTAAGGTTGTTATTTCAGCGATTTTTGAATGGTATAAGGTAGTCAGTGGTCTATATGAACTAGAGGGAGAGGAAGTAAAGAGTGAACAATAGTCAACAGATGTTACAGGCTTTGGAAGAGCAAGATTTAGTTAAGGCAGAGCATTATTTCGTCAAAGCTTTAGAAAATGATCCAAGTGAGCTTCTTTATGAATTAGCGACTTATCTAGAAGGGATTGGTTTCTATCCTCAAGCCAAGGAAATTTACCTGAAAATTGTAGAGGATTTCCCAGAGGTTCATCTTAATCTAGCAGCAATTGCTAGCGAGGATGGTCAAATCGAAGAAGCCTTTGCTTATCTTGAGGAAATCCAAGCTGACAGTGACTGGTATATTTCGGCTTTGGCTCTGAAGGCAGACCTTTACCAGTTGGAAGGTTTGACAGATGTGGCGCGTGAGAAATTATTGGAGGCCTTGACTTACTCAGAAGATCCTCTCTTGATATTGGGCTTAGCAGAGTTGGATAGTGAGTTGGAAAATTACCAAGAGGCTATTCAAGGCTATGCCCAGTTAGATAATCGTACTATTTATGAGCAAACGGGCATTTCTACCTATCAACGAATTGGCTTTGCCTATGCCCAGTTAGGGAAATTTGAAACGGCTACAGAGTTTTTAGAAAAAGCCCTGGAGTTAGAATACGATGACCTAACGGCTTTTGAGTTGGCCAGTCTTTACTTTGATCAAGAAGAATATCAAAAGGCCGTCCTCTACTTTAAGCAGCTTGATACTATATCACCTGACTTTGAGGGATATGAGTATGGTTACAGTCAGGCCTTACATAAGGAACATCAAGTTCAAGAAGCCCTGTGTATCGCTAAGCAAGGCTTGGAGAAAAATCCTTTTGAAACAAGACTCTTGTTAGCAGCTTCACAATTTTCTTATGAATTGCATGATGCTAGTGGTGCAGAAAATTACCTCCTTACTGCTAAAGGAGATGCTGAGGATACGGAAGAAATCTTACTCCGTCTAGCAACTATTTATCTGGAGCAGGAGCGTTATGAGGATATTCTAGACTTGCAAAGTGAGGAGCCAGAAAATCTCTTGACCAAGTGGATGATTGCTCGTTCCTATCAAGAAATGGACGATTTGGATACTGCCTATGAGCTGTACCAAGAGTTGGCAGGAGATTTAAAGGACAATCCAGAGTTTCTGGAACACTATATCTATCTCTTGCGTGAATTGGGCTACTTTGAGGAAGCAAAAGTCAATGCTCAAGCTTACTTAAAACTGGTTCCAGATGATGTGCAAATGCAAGAATTGTATGAGAGATTGTAAGAATATATTTTTAAAACTGTATCTTATCATTTATGATAGATATAGTTTTTCTTTTTCAAAGAGAATTTTTTTACAAAAATTCTTGGTTATTTTGTTTATTTATGCTATAATAGGAACAATTATTTTAAGGAGGTGTCAGTATGTCTTATTTGTTTGAGATATTACCGAGTTTATTGAGCGGTGCAAGCATGACTTTACAGGTGTTTGCACTAGTCTTGATTTTTTCTATTCCCTTGGGCGTTTTGATTGCCTTTGCCTTGCAAGTCCACTGGAAACCCCTCCATCATCTGATTAATATTTATATTTGGATTATGCGGGGAACACCCTTGCTTTTGCAATTGATTTTTATTTATTATGTGCTCCCAAGTATTGGGATTCGTTTGGACCGTCTTCCTGCGGCTATCATTGCCTTTGTTTTGAATTATGCGGCTTACTTTGCTGAAATCTTCCGTGGAGGAATTGATATCATTCCTAAAGGTCAATATGAGGCCGCCAAGGTCTTGAAGTTTAATTCTTTTGACACAGTGCGCTATATTATTTTGCCTCAGGTGACCAAAATTGTTCTTCCCAGTGTCTTTAATGAAGTCATGAGTTTGGTCAAGGATACTTCCTTGGTTTATGCTCTAGGCATTTCAGACCTTATCTTGGCTAGTCGAACAGCTGCAAACCGTGATGCTAGTCTGGTTCCAATGTTCTTGGCAGGATCCATTTACTTGATTTTGATTGGGATTGTGACCATTCTTTCCAAAAAAGTTGAGAAGAAGTACAGTTACTATAGATAGGAGGCTGCCATGTTAGAATTACGAAATATCAATAAAGTCTTTGGTGAAAAGCAAATTTTATCCAATTTCAGTCTAAAAATTCCTGAAAAGCAAATCCTAGCTATCGTTGGGCCTTCTGGTGGAGGTAAGACAACCCTCTTACGTATGCTTGCGGGTCTTGAAACCATTGATTCAGGGCAAATCTTTTATAATGGAGAATCTTTAGAACTGGATGAACTAGAGAAGCGGAATTTACTGGGATTTGTATTCCAAGATTTTCAACTTTTTCCTCATTTATCAGTTCTAGATAATTTGACCTTATCGCCCGTAAAAACCATGGGAATGAAGCAGCAAGAGGCTGAGAAGAAGGCGTGTGGGCTCCTGGAACAGTTGGGACTGGCAGGGCACGCAGATGCCTATCCTTTCTCACTATCTGGTGGGCAAAAGCAAAGGGTGGCCTTGGCGCGTGCTATGATGATTGACCCAGAAATCATTGGTTACGATGAACCAACTTCTGCACTTGATCCAGAATTGCGCTTGGAAGTGGAAAAACTTATCTTACAAAATAGGGAACTTGGAATGACGCAGATTGTGGTTACCCACGATTTACAGTTCGCTGAAAATATTGCAGATCAGATTCTCAAGGTTGAGTCCAAGTAGGAGGTGCCAATGACTAATAAGAAAATTGCTTTAGTGTTTGTTTCGCTCCTGACCCTCTTCTTAACGGCTTGTACTCAGAAGGCTAGCGATCCAAAGAAGGATAACTGGAATAAGTATCAAGATCAGGGGGCCATTACTATTGGTTTTGACAATACTTTTGTACCCATGGGTTTTGAAGAAAAGAATGGCCAATATACGGGCTTTGATATTGACTTAGCACAAGCTGTCTCTGAAAAATTAGTTTTTAAGGTTCAATTTCAACCAATCGACTGGGATATGAAGGAGACAGAACTGCAAAATGGAACCATAGACGCCATCTGGAATGGCTATTCTGCCACTGATGAACGCCGAGAGAAGGTTGCCTTTAGCATTCCATATATGGAAAATCAGCAAGTTCTGGTTGCGAAGAAAAGCCAGCAAATTCATTCAGTAGAGGATATGAAGGATAAGACCTTGGGAGCCCAAGCCGGTTCCTCTGGTTATTTAGACTTTGAAGCCCAGCCAGATTTACTGAAAAATCGTGTCAAAGACCAGAAGGCTAATCAGTACCAGAGTTTTAATGAGGCCTTGATTGATTTGAAAAATTACCGAATTGATGCCTTGTTGATTGACCGAGTGTATGCTAATTACTATCTCCAGTCTGAGGGTAAATTAAATGACTACAATGTCTTTTCAGCAGGATTTGAAAGTGAATCCTTTGCGGTCGGAGTTAGACCAGCTGATAAAAGATTATTAACAGCATTAAACCAGGCCTTTATCGAACTATACCAAGAAGGAAAGTTCCAGGAAATCAGCCAAAAATGGTTTGGAGAAGATGTGGCAACAAAAGAAGTGAAAAGTAGAGATTGAGTTTTTCCTCAGTCTCTTTTTGCATCAAAAAACCTCTGGCAAGAGCCAGAGGATAAGAATTTATTTCATTGTTGGGAAGAGCAATACGTCACGGATAGTAGTTGTATCAGTGAGAAGCATGCAGAGACGGTCGATACCAATTCCCAAACCACCTGTTGGTGGCATACCGTATTCAAGAGCTTCAATGTAGTCATAGTCGATTCCTGTCGCTTCATCATCACCAAGTTCTTTGGCTTTAGCTTGGGCTTCAAAACGGCTAAGTTGATCGATTGGGTCGTTGAGCTCAGTAAAGGCATTACCGTACTCCTTAGTCATGATGAAGAGCTCGAAGCGGTCAGTAAAGCGTTGGTCTTCAGGATTCTTCTTAGCAAGTGGAGATACAGCTACTGGATGTCCATAGACAAAGGTTGGTTGGATTAAGGTTTCTTCAACAAACTCTTCAAAGAAGGCGTTGATAATGTGGCCAACTTCAGTGTAATGTTTCTCAACAGGAACTTTCTTCTCAGCAGCGATAGCTTTGGCTTCTTCGAAAGTCATGTCTTGCCAGAAATTGACACCAGTAATTTCTTTGATAGCATCCACCATGTGAACACGTTTAAATGGTTCATTGATTTTGATTTCAGTACCTTGATAGTTAACTGGGCCATCGCCTTTGACTGATTTTGCAGCATGTTGAATAATGCCTTCCGTCAAGTCCATGATGTCTTGGAAGTCTGCATAAGCTTGGTAAACTTCGATGGAAGTAAATTCAGGGTTATGAGTAGCGTCCATCCCTTCGTTACGGAAGATACGGCCAATTTCATAGACGCGTTCCATACCACCAACGATAAGGCGTTTCAAGTGAAGCTCAGTCGCGATACGAAGAACCATATCAATGTTTTGGGCATTGTGGTGGGTGATAAATGGACGGGCAGCAGCACCACCGGCTTCGTTATGAAGAACAGGTGTTTCCACTTCAAGGAAACCTTTTTGGTCAAGGTAACGACGGATTTCAGAAATGATTTTTGAACGAGTGACAAAGCGCTCAAAGCTTTCACGGTTAGAAATCAAGTCAAGGTAACGTTTACGGTAAATTGTTTCAACGTCTGTCAAACCGTGGAATTTCTCAGGGAGTGGGCGAAGTGCTTTAGACAAGTGAGTGATGTGAGTAGCTTTGATAGAGAGTTCTCCCATATCGGTACGCATCACTTCACCTTCGACACCAAGGAAGTCACCAAGGTCTGCTTTTTTGAAGATTTCATAGTTTTCTTCACCGACAGCATCCTTACGAACGTAGATCTGGATTTGACCTTCGCGGTCTTGAAGGTGGGCAAAACCAACTTTTCCTTTACCACGTTTGGTTACCAAGCGTCCTGCGATAGTAGCTGTTTCGTTTTTATCGTGTAATTGTTCTTTATCGAGGTCAGCATATTTGTCTTTTAATTCTTGAGAGTTAGCAGTACGTTCAAAGCGTTTTCCGAAGGGATCGATTCCTTGTTCACGGAGCGCAGCCATTTTTTCACGGCGAACGATCTGCTGGTCATTTAGTTCTTCCATATGTTCTGTTGACATGGGATCCTCCTAGTTTTACTCAAAATTGAATACGATGAGTCATTTTCTGCGATACTCCCATTTTATCATAAATAAGCAAGAAATTCACGTATAATCTTTCAAAACTAAAAAGAACTTGACGCCATAATCAAGTTCTGTTATCGATAGGAAGTATCATTCCAAGTATCGAGAGTGAATGTTTCAAAATCATGGGTTTCTAGAATGGTTAGGCTGGCATTTGCTAGACCGCCATCTTTACGAAGAAGAGGCTCTTTATAACCTAGAAGAGTACGAAGACTAGCAGTAAGATTGGCGCCGTGGCCGATAATTAGAATACGCTCAGCCGAACTATCTTTTAATGATTTGATAAATTGGATGGTCCGTTGCGTGGTGCTATAGAGGGATTCGGCTCCGAACATTTTTGTGTCAAACTTAGCTAGATTAGAACGAAAGGCTTGGATTTGTTGGGGATAAATAGATTCCAAGGTTGCAATTTTCAAACCTTCCAACTTCCCCAGCTGCCATTCACGGAGATTAGGAACGCTTTCTAAAGGACAGGGTGTCTGGAGTTGACTTTGGATAATTTCAGCAGATTTGACCGCTCGAGGTAAATCACTTGAATAAATCTGATCGAAAGGAATATCCTTGAGATACTGGCCTAGTTGTTTTAGGGTTTCAATGGATTCAGGAAGAAGGGGAGAATCTCCACTAGCACCTTGAAAGCGTCCTTCTTGGTTCCAGACAGTACGACCGTGGCGGACAAAGTAGAGTTTCATTACTTGCTGTCCTCCAAGATATCTGCAAAGTCGGCCTTTACAAAGCTGGCCAAGTCTTGTGGTGCGACGATAATGCTGTGACCAACTTCTCCAGCAGAGACAATCATTTGATCCAAGTCTAGAGCAATCTTATCGATAAAAATGGGGTAATTGTGTTTCTGACGAATTCCGACAGGATTATTGGCTCCATGAATATAACCTGTTGTTTTTTCCAAGTCCTTTTGTGGAATCATGCTCACTTTTTTATTGCCAGAAATTTTGGCTAGTTTCTTTTCCGACAAGTGTTTAGTGATAGGGACAATTCCGATAATTGGTCCTGTTTTATCTCCCAAAAGAGCTAAGGTTTTGAAAATCTGATCTTTTTCATAACCTTGAGGAAGCTCTCCTTCTAGGGCATTGATTTGAATCCCCTGATGTGGGATACCTGCTTTAGACAGGATTTGTTCTACCAGTGTTTTTTTGATTTTAACTTTTTTTGCCATTATTTATACTTGTCCTCCAATTGGCTCATCCAAATACCAAGCCAGATTCCCAGTGCAAAGAAGAAGGCGATGATGACATATCCAACAAGTGAAAGACCTGTGTATTGGATACTTTCAGCGTTTCCTACATTTGGAATCAAGATCAAAAGAGTACTTGATAGGACGATACCGATGATGAAATGATAGACGCGTGAGTGGTAGTTGTTTAGGGCATAATCCATCAATTTTGAAAAAATGATGAGAGTTGCGCCTGCTCCAATTCCAATCGGGAAGAAGGTTCCCAAGAGGTCAAAGGTTTTAAAACCAGTCAACATAGGAGCATAGAGGCCCAAAATTAAAAGTAGATTTGATGGACTGAGGCCAGGAACCAACACGCCTAGAGCCAGTAGTGCACCCGCTAGGACGAAATTCAGAAAGCTGGCGCTCAAGGTTCCAACGACAAAATTTAAGGCATAGAGTCCTAATCCAGAAATAATAAAGGTTGTCCAGAACCAAGCTAAATCAATCTTGTCTCGGTCAGATTCTCGAGTTGATTCTTTTAGGAGGCTAGGAACCGTACCAATGATGGCACCCGCAAAGCTCCATAAGACAAAGACCTGATAATTTTCAAGCAGGTATTCAATCGGGTAGGAAAATAAGCCGATTCCCAGAAGCATACCAATGGCAACTGGTATAAAATACAAAACATTTTCTTTAAAGTCTTTAAAGGGATGAGCCAGAAAACCAATCATTCGTTCATAAATTCCTAGGATTGCTGCTAGAACCCCTCCGGAAATTCCCGGTAAGATAAATCCAAGAGCAATGACAATCCCTTTAATAACACGTGCTAACCATGAAAGCATATTTTTCCTCCAACTATTTCTATTTCAAAAAATCCTTACTATATTGTAACACAATCAAACACAAAAAGAAAAAGCAAATGATAAACAAATGCTTTTAAGGTTTTAAAAAGAGTTTTCTAAAGGTTTCTTCTTTGTTCTTTAAGGAAGAGATAACGTTGATATCCAAATCGTGGTCAAAGCCAGCAATTTTTCCTTTAGACGTGTACTGGTGAATGTCGTAATCTAAATCAGTCTTAGGAGTAGCTTCGTAAAATCCTGAGTCAGAACCATAGGAAGGAATCCAAACAGAGGTAAACTTGTCTGTATCAATACTGTGTTCTTCCATGAAGTAGACTCCAACGTAGATTCCAATATTTTTAGCACCTAGTGATTCTAGTTTTGCTCGAAAGGCTTCAACACCTTCGTTCATATTGGACATGGTTTTTTCTTCTACGTCTAGCCAATAGTAGCTAGGGCTGTATGGCGATGAAGCGTTATAAAAAACTTCAGCAGCCTTTTCCATTTCTTGGACACTTTTTCCAGCTACATAGGCATAGACAGCAACTGGGACGTTTCGTTTTTGAAATTCGGTAATATGGGTCTTAAAGGCCTTATCTATCCCATTGACAAAGGAAGCATCGTTTTCTTTTGAAGACTGAGCGCCACTATGGACGCGAACGATAGCTCCAGAAATATTTTGGGAGAGAGTATCGTAATTAATTTCCTCAGGACGTTGCCAACCAGAAACATCAATTACTGGTTTATCTATATTATGTAGTGCTTGTGTCTGTACTTGGGCGATATTGGATTTTGTTTTTACAGGATGATCTTCAAAACGAGGGCGATTTAGGATTAAAATGAAAATTATAATCCCAAAAAAACCAAATAAAATAAGCGGATTAATTTTCTTTCTCATATCTCATAATTTTACCTTAAAAATGGGAAAAAATCAAAAAAAATACTCAAAAAATGGGTTAAGGAAATGTACTGACCCCAAAAAGTTAGACAAATAATTATTGAAAGGATTTAGTTCTGTATTGCACAGGACTGAGTCCTTTTAGTTTTACCTTAATTCGTTTATTGTTGTAGTAATCAATATAGTCTACAATGGCTTGTTCCAATTGGTTGAGCGACTCAAATGACTTCTCATAACCATAAAACATCTCCGATTTCAGAATGCCAAAGAAAGATTCCATCATGCCGTTGTCTGGGCTGTTACCTTTACGTGACATGGATGCTTGAATTCCCTTACTCTCTAGGAAGCGATGATAAGAATCGTGTTGATATTGCCAACCTTGGTCACTATGAAGAATCGTATTCTCGTAGTGCTTCTCTGTGAAGGCCTGTTCCAACATTGTTTTTACTTGTTCTAAGTTAGGTGAAGTTGAAAGATTATAGGCGATAATTTCGCTATTAAAGCCATCTAAAACTGGTGATAAGTAAAGCTTTTGAGTACTTGCTGGAATGGCAAATTCTGTCACGTCCGTATAACACTTTTCCATTGGTTTAGCTGCTTCAAATTGGCGTTGAATGAGATTCTCTGCCTTCTTACCCACATCTCCTTTATGAGAAGAATATTTTCGTTTCTGTCGCATTTTAGCTTGTAAATTGAGTACTTTCATCAAGCGTTGAACTCTTTTATGATTTACCAGATAACCACGATTTCTGAGTTCTAAATGAATCCGACGATAACCATAATTTCCCTTGTGTTCGATAAAAATGGATTGAATTTCAGCTTTAAGCTCTTGGTCCTTATCTGGTTTGTCTAGCTGTTTCAAGTGATAGTAGTAGGTCGAACGAGCTAGTTTAATGGCTTTTAGAAGAATATCTAACGAAAACTCAGTCATTAATTCTTGAACAATTTCTGTCTTTCTTCTTTCTCCTTCAATCGGAGTTCTCTCAACTTTTTTAGGATGGCATTCTCCGCTCTCAGGTACTCATTTTCTGCTTGAAGACGTTCTAATTCTGTCCTCTCTTCAGGTCTCTTTTTTGGCTTACGTCCCATTTTAGGTACTCTCCCTCTTGTTTTCTCAACAATAGTATACCCGTTTTTCTTGTATTGTGCTAGCCAGTTAAGAAGTATCGTACGACTTGGGAGGCCGTATTCAAGAGAAACTCTATCTTTAGTCCAGCCTTCATGTAAGACTTTATGAATCATTTCTTGTTTTAAATCAGGAGAATAGTAACGATTTTTTCCTTTTTTGACGAACTCTATTCCGTAACGATCAATCAATTTAATCATATACCTAAGATTAGAATTATTTATCCCAAATTTATTTGAAAGCTTCTCTAAGCTGTAGCCTTGTTTTCTAAGTTCATAGATCTGAACTTTATCATCATATGTTAATTTCATAATAAAAACACCCCAAAAGTTAGATTTTTTCTGTCTAACTTTTGGGGTGCAGTACAAAAGGACTTTGGAGCATTTTTTCATTCAAGGGCGCGGAATGATTTGAAATATGGTATAATAAAAGGGAATTTCTAGAGAAAAGAGAAGATTATGTCAAATTATGCCATTATTTTAGCAGCGGGTAAAGGGACTCGCATGAAATCTGATTTGCCAAAAGTTTTGCACAAGGTTGCGGGTATTTCAATGCTGGAACATGTTTTCCGTAGTGTGGGAGCTATCCAACCTGAAAAGACAGTAACAGTTGTCGGACATAAGGCAGAATTGGTTGAAGAGGTCTTGGCTGGACAGACAGAATTTGTGACTCAATCTGAACAGTTAGGAACTGGTCATGCGGTTATGATGACAGAGCCAATCTTAGAAGGTTTGTCAGGTCACACCTTGGTCATCGCAGGAGATACTCCTTTAATCACAGGTGAAAGCTTGAAAAACTTGATTGATTTCCACATCAATCATAAAAATGTGGCCACTATTTTGACTGCTGAAACAGATAATCCTTTTGGCTATGGACGAATTGTTCGTAATGACAATGCTGAGGTTCTTCGCATTGTTGAGCAGAAGGATGCTACAGATTTTGAAAAGCAAATCAAGGAAATCAACACTGGAACATACGTCTTTGACAACGAGCGTTTGTTTGAGGCTCTGAAAAATATCAATACCAATAACGCTCAAGGTGAATACTATATTACAGATGTCATTGGAATTTTCCGTGAAGCTGGTGAAAAAGTTGGCGCTTATACTTTGAAAGATTTTGATGAAAGTCTTGGGGTAAATGACCGTGTGGCACTTGCGACTGCTGAGTCGGTTATGCGTCGTCGCATCAATCATCAGCATATGGTCAATGGTGTTAGCTTTGTCAATCCAGAAGCAACTTATATCGATATTGATGTTGAGATTGCTCCTGAAGTTCAAATCGAAGCCAATGTTACCTTGAAGGGGCAAACGAAAATTGGTGCTGAGACTGTTTTGACAAATGGTACTTATGTAGTGGATAGCACTATTGGAGCAGGAGCTGTTATTACCAACTCTATGATTGAAGAAAGTAGTGTTGCAGACGGTGTAACTGTTGGACCATACGCCCACATTCGTCCAGGTTCAAGTCTGGGTGCCCAAGTTCATATTGGTAACTTTGTTGAGGTGAAAGGTTCTTCTATCGGCGAGAATACTAAGGCTGGTCATTTGACTTATATCGGAAACTGTGAAGTGGGAAGCAACGTTAATTTTGGTGCAGGAACCATTACAGTCAACTATGACGGCAAAAACAAATACAAGACAGTCATTGGTAACAATGTCTTTGTTGGTTCAAATTCAACCATTATTGCGCCAGTAGAACTTGGTGACAATTCCCTCGTTGGTGCTGGTTCAACTATTACTAAAGATGTTCCAGCAGATGCTATTGCTATTGGTCGTGGTCGTCAGGTCAATAAAGACGAATATGCAACTCGCCTTCCTCATCATCCTAATAATCAGTAGGAGTCTGTCATGGAATTTGAAGAAAAAACACTAAGCCGAAAAGAAATCTATCAAGGACCAATATTTAAACTGGTCCAAGATCAGGTTGAATTACCAGAAGGTAAGGGAACCGCCCAACGTGATTTGATTTTCCACAATGGAGCTGTCTGTGTTTTAGCCGTAACCGATGAGCAAAAACTTATCTTGGTCAAGCAGTACCGCAAGGCCATCGAGGCTGTCTCTTACGAAATTCCAGCTGGAAAATTGGAGGTAGGAGAAAATACAGACCCAGTCGCAGCAGCACTGCGTGAACTGGAGGAAGAAACAGCCTATACAGGGAAATTAGAACTCTTGTATGACTTCTATTCAGCTATTGGCTTTTGTAATGAGAAGTTAAAACTATACCTAGCAAGCGAGTTAACAAAGGTGGAAAATCCGCGTCCGCAGGATGATGATGAAACCTTGGAAGTCCTTGAAGTGAGATTAGAAGAAGCTAAGGAATTAATCAAATTAGGTCATATCTGTGATGCCAAGACAATTATGGCTGTTCAATACTGGGAATTGCAGAAAAAATAGAGGAGGTCGATATGGGTAAACCTTTATTAACGGATGAAATAATCGAAAGAGCTAATAGAGGAGAAAAAATTTCAGGTCCCCCTTTGCTAGATGATGAGGAGACTAAGATTTTGCCAACATCTTCTTCCTGTTTTGGTTATGCCAATCCTAAGGATCATGGATTTAGCCAGGAAACCTTGAAGATTCAGGTCGAACCGTCTATTCATAAAAGCCGTCGCATCGAAAATACCAAGAGAAATGTCTTCAATTCTAAACTGAATAAAATCTTATTTGCAGTCATCTTTCTCTTGATTTTGCTTGTCTTAGCAATGAAACTGTTGTAATAGAAAAGGAATTGAAATGAAAATAGGAATTATTGCGGCTATGCCAGAAGAACTGGCTTATCTGATCCAGCATCTAGAAAATGCTCAGGAGCAAGTTGTTTTGGGGAATACCTATCATACAGGAACCATTGCCTCGCATGAGGTCGTTCTTGTAGAAAGTGGAATTGGTAAGGTCATGTCTGCTATGAGTGTGGCGATTTTGGCTGATCATTTCCAAGTGGATGCTGTGATTAATACGGGATCAGCTGGGGCAGTAGCAGAAGATATTGCTGTTGGGGATGTTGTGATTGCCGACAAATTAGCCTATCATGACGTGGATGTTACAGCTTTTGGGTATGCTTATGGACAAATGGCACAACAACCGCTGTATTTCGAATCAGATAAAACCTTTGTTGCTAAAATTCAAGAGAGTTTATCTCAATTGGACCAGAACTGGCATCTTGGTTTGATTGCTACAGGAGATAGTTTTGTTGCAGGAAATGATAAGATAGAAGCGATTAAGTCCCATTTCCCAGATGTTTTGGCTGTTGAGATGGAAGGGGCAGCTATTGCTCAGGCAGCACATGCTCTTAATCTTCCAGTCTTAGTCATCCGAGCTATGAGTGATAATGCCAACCATGAAGCAAACATCTCTTTTGATGAGTTTATTATCGAAGCTGGACGTCGCTCTGCCCAAGTCTTGTTAGCCTTTTTGAAGGCTTTAGATTAAGCGGAAATTTGACAGTTTTTCTAGCTTATGATAAGATTTAAGTAAAGAAAAGCTAGAAAACGTTTCAGAGGATATTATGAGTATTGAAATGACCGTCAGTGAGATTGCAGAGGTTTTAGGATTATCTCGTCAAGCAATCAATAACCGTGTCAAAGAATTACCAGAAGAAGACACAGATAAAAATGACAAAGGGGTAACAGTCGTTACCAGAAGTGGCTTGATTAAGCTAGAAGAAATCTATAAAAAAACGATTTTTGAAGATGAGCCTGTCAGTGAAGATGTCAAGCAACGTGAACTGATGGAGATTCTGGTTGATGAGAAGAATGCAGAAATTCTTCGTCTTTATGAACAATTAAAAGCCAAGGATCGTCAGTTATCAGAAAAAGACGAGCAGATGCGTATCAAAGACCGTCAGATTGCTGAGAAAGACAAACAACTCGATCAGCAGCAACAATTGACCCTTCAAGCCATGAAGGATCAAGAAAATCTTAAGCTAGAGCTGGACCAAGCAAAAGAAGAAGTCCAATCAACTAAGAAAGGCTTTTTTGCTCGTTTATTTGGAGGATAATCAAGGAGCTGTTTAGGTTAAATGCTAACCTGATGGCTTCTTTTGTTTCTAAATAGTATAGTTGCTCAAGTAATACTCAATGAAAATCAAAGAGCAAACTAGGAAACTAGCCGCAGGCTGTACTTGAGTACGGCAAGGCGACGTTGACGTGGTTTGAATTAGTATAAAATAACAGTATAGGAGAGGTATAGAATGGAACGATTAGAAGATTACATTGCTTTCGATTTAGAATTTAATCAGCATGAAGGGCAAACACACTTGATTCAAGTATCGGCAGTGCGTTTTAGAGATGGTCAGGAAATCAATGCCTATGATTCCTATGTCCATACCAGTGTGCCTCTAAAGAGTTTTATCAATGGTTTGACTGGGATTACAGCTGAGACCTTAAAAGATGCTCCTCCAGTGGAGAAAGTTATAAAAGATTTCCAAGAGTTTGTGGGTTCTTTACCTATGGTAGGCTACAATGCTGCTAAAAGTGATCTACCTATTTTAGCGGATCATGGTTTAGACTACAGCCAGCAGTATAAGGTAGATTTGTATGATGAAGCTTTTGAACGTCGGAGTTCGGATTTACATGGTATTGCCAATCTCAAATTGCAAACCGTTGCCTCGTTTCTTGGATTTCAAGGTCAGTCTCATAATAGCTTAGAGGATGCTCGGATGACGGCGCGTGTTTACGAGTCCTTTCTAGAGTCAGACCAAGCTAGAGAATTGTTAGAGACAGAAAGTAGTCTTTCAAACAATCCTTTTGGAGGCTTGGATTTGTCTCAATTATTTGACTAGGAGTGCCTATGAAACCTGAAAAACCTAAAAATCTAGGTTTTAAGCAGATATACTTTAATCTAGATAAAATACTTTTTCTATTTTTCTTGACTTTTATGATGATTGAGTTTGTCTGGTTACCGTCAAATTCTTGGATTGCTGGACTTTTGCTCCGTCAGACAGGTTATCTCTTTCTATCCTACAACAATATTTTTGCCATTATAAAGGGTTCGCCATTTATTAGTCTTGCTTTATTTATTTTGGTAATCGTTAATTTATTGATCGCCTATTACCAGATAGGACTTCTCTTTATCGGAGCCCGGCACCTCCTCTATCATGAAAAGAGAACTTTGCTAGAGTACAGTCGTAAGGTCTTTCGCCAAAGTTTCTTGTTTATGAAGCAAGTGACGCTTTCCAAGATAACCTTTATCTTCTTTTATGTCATGATGCTCTTTCCATTGATTCGAAAGATTCTAAAGATTTATTACCTCAATAAAATCGTCATTCCAGACTTTATCGTTGATTATATAGAAGACAAGTATTGGCTAGTAGGTATAGTGGTCACTATTCTAGCTTTACTTCTATTTTATATTTCAGTGCGTTTGATGTTTGCCCTACCTCAGCTTTTATTTGAGAAGAAAACAGTCAAAGAAGCAGTCAGATACAGTCTAGAAAAGACAAGAAAGCACTCCTGGTTTTATATTTGGAACTTGCTTTGGATTGTCGTCAAAACCTACCTATTTTTCATTCTTTTATTGATTCCAATCTTGGCAAGTCAGGTATTAATGGATGGTTTGACCCATAAGGAATCTCTTGTGCTGGGAATTATCAACTTTGTCTTGATTAAGAATTTCCACTATATGGCCTTGACTTACTTTCTCATTAAGTTTGTTTCCTTCTTAACAGGAGAAGAATTAGAAATTACACCAAGGAGAAAGAAAGACCACTGGATGAGATGGGGAGTGATGGGATGTGCAGCTATCTTTTTCGCTCTTGAGGGATATGTTTATTTAGAAGCTCCAGTCGCCAATAAACCTTTGATTATCTCTCACAGGGGAGTATCTAATAAGAATGGTGTGCAAAATACAGTCCAATCTTTAGAAAAGACAGCCCAACTAAGTCCAGATTTCGTTGAGACGGATGTTCAGGAAACGAAAGATGGTCAGTTTGTCATGATGCATGATGCTAATATCAAGAATTTGACAGGAGTTAATGCCAATCCTCAGGATCTCACTTTGGAAGAATTAACCAAACTTGATATTTCAGAAAATGGTTATCATAGCAAGGTGTCTAGTTTTGATGACTATCTCAATAAAGCCAATGAATTGCATCAAAAACTCCTTATTGAAATTAAAACCAGTCGAAAAGATAGTCCAGATATGATGAAACGCTTTATGGAAAAATATGGAACGGTTCTTAAGCATAATGGTCACCAAATGCAATCCTTGGACTACCATGTGATTGACCAGGTTTTATCCTACGATACTCAAATTCCAGTCTTTTTCATTCTACCTTATAATAGTATTTTTCCAAGAACCAAGGCTACAGGTTATACTATGGAGTATTCAACCTTGGATGAAAATTTTGTCAACAAGCTTTGGAATACGGATCAGAAATTGTACGTGTGGACCATCAATAGTTCAGAGTCCTTTGATAAATCAGTTCATTTGGGAGCTGATGGCATGATAACAGATGACTTGGAAATGATTCAAGATCAGGTTACTATTGCCCAAGAAGACCCAGAGTATACGGATTTACTGTTCAAACAGGGCATGGAATTCTTTAATTTTTAGTAAGCAAAAAGAGGAACAATTGTTCCTCCCAGGATAGGCAAGTATTCTCTTGAATGCTTGTTTTTCTTATGCTTAGAATGGCAATTTACCAGCGAAAGCACCCAATTTTTTCTTGGTAGTTTCATCGATTTGTTCAAGAGCAGAGTTGATGGCTTGAACAGTCATATCTGAAAGAGTTTCAAGGTCTTCTGGGTCAACGACAGCTGGATTGAAGTCAATGCTGACAACTTTCTTATCTCCAGTTAAGGTCGCTTGAACAAAGTCTTGAGCAGATTTGCCAACAAATTGCATAGCAGCAAGTTCAGCTTGGCTTTGTTCCATTTGTTTTTGAAGTTTTTGTGCTTGGCGCATCATGTTTTGCATGTTCATCATGGTGATTTATAATTTCCTTTTATCTTATTTTCTTTTTTATTTTATCAATTTTGAGGCTAAAAGTCTAATCTTTTTCAGAGTGAATCTAAGAATTGTGCTTGGCAGTGGAAAATAAAAGTAGACTTCCTGCGAAACAAAATATGATACAATAAAACTATGAATTATGAAGTAAGTAAACAATTAACTGATGCACGATTTAAGCGCCTTGTTGGTGTTCAGCGCACTACTTTTGAAGAGATGTTAGCTGTGTTAAAAACAGTTTATCAACTTAAACACGCAAAAGGTGGACGAACCCCTAAGTTAAGCCTAGAAGACCTCCTCATGGCTACTCTTCAATACATGCGAGAATACCGCACTTATGAACAAATTATGTCTGATTTTGGCATTCACGAAAGCAACTTAATCCGTCGGAGTCAATGGGTTGAAGCAACTCTTATTCAAAGTGGCTTTACGATTTCAAAAACTCATCTTAGTGCTGAGGATACGGTGATTGTGGATACAACAGAGGTAAAAATCAATCGTCCTAAAAAATCAACTAGCCAATTATTCTTTTAAAAAGAAATGTCATGCTATGAAGGCTCAGGCGATTGTCACAAGCCAAGGGAGAATTGTTTCTTTGGATATTGCAGTGAACTATTGTCATGATATGAAGTTGTTCAAAATGAGTCGCAGAAATATCGGACAAGCTGGTAAAATCTTGGCAGACAGTGGTTATCAAGGGATCATGAAGATGTATTCACAAGCGCAAATTCCGAGGAAATCAAGCAAACTTAATCCACTAACTCTTGAAGATAAATCCTATAATCATGTGCTATCTAAAGAGAGAATCAAGGTTGAGAATATTTTGGCTAAAGTAAAAACGTTTAAAATGTTTTCAACAACCTATCGAAATCGACGTAAACGATTTGGATTACGAATGAATTTGATTGCTGGAATTATCAACTGTGAACTAGAATTCTAGTTTCGCAGGAAGTCTAATAAAAAAACTTTGTACTCTAGAAACCATCTCGTGGCTAGCTAGAGTGCAAAGTTTTTTTAACTATCATGCTTTCCTTAAGAATCATTTCAAAATATGATATAATAAGAATAAATTGGGAATAGGAAATTATTTTCATTATATTTTCAAAGCTCCATTAATAAAATAGGCAAAGACAAGATTAGAAAGTGAATATTCCGATGTCTTCTTACAAAAAGGTCTCTCTTTCTGAGATCAATCAATCTATTGAAACTCCGAATAACAATCATTTTTGGCAAAATCTAAAAGCATTTTTAGGGCCTGGAGCTCTTGTAGCAGTTGGTTATATGGATCCCGGAAACTGGATTACCAGTGTGGTTGGAGGTGCTTCCTATAAGTATAGTCTCTTATTTGTTATTTTGATTTCATCCATCATCGCCATGCAGCTACAACAGATGGCTGGAAAGCTAGGTATCGTGACGAGGATGGATTTAGCGCAGGCAACAGCTCATCATGCCCCCAAGTGGCTCCGCTATAGTCTATGGGTGATTTTAGAATTAGCTTTAATGGCGACAGACTTGGCTGAGGTTATAGGTTCAGCAATTGCCTTAAATCTTTTGTTTAAAATACCGATTATGGTCGAGATACTTCTAACCGTTTTAGATGTATTTCTTTTGCTTTTGTTGATGAAATTTGGGTTCAAGAAGATTGAATCTATTGTTACAACCCTTATCTTAACCATATTAGGTATCTTTTCTTATCTGGTTGCTTTATCTAATCCAAGTATGCAGGGGATTTTTGGTGGCTATTTACCGACTTCGACTTTATTTGAAAGTTCCTTGCCAGGACATGATAGTCAACTGACTTTGGCTTTAGGGATTGTGGGAGCAACAGTCATGCCCCATAATCTCTATCTCCATTCATCCCTATCTCAAACAAGAAAAATCAACCATAAGGATAAGAAAGATATACGAAAAGCTGTCCGTTTTATGACCTGGGACTCAAATCTTCAGTTGTCTCTAGCGTTTGTTGTCAATTCCTTGCTTCTTACTTTTAGGCGCCTCCCTCTTTTTTGGCCATGCATCTGAAATTTCAGCTTTCTCTCAAATGTACAATGCTTTACAGGATTCGACAATAGCAGGAGCGATAGCCAGCTCAACTCTGTCAACTTTGTTTGCTTTAGCTCTCTTAGCAAGTGGCCAAAATTCTACTATTACAGGTACTTTGACTGGACAGATCGTTATGGAAGGTTTCTTGCATATGAAATTACCACAGTGGGTTATTCGTGTCGGAACACGGATTTTTGCCTTGCTCCCTGTGATGATAGTTGCTGTCTTGTTTGGGCATCAAGAAAAGACCTTAGATCAGTTATTGGTCTATTCACAGGTCTTTCTTTCAATCGCTCTTCCATTCTCAATTTTTCCCTTAATTTATCTGACTTCTAAGAAGTCAGTGATGGGAGAATTTACCAATGCTAAGTGGAACACAATTCTAGGCTACGTAGTTTCAATCATCTTGACCATTCTCAATATCAAGCTTCTTTTCGATATTTTTTAACCCCGTTTGAAATCAATTATAGTGTCAGCGTGATGGTTGACAAATAGAAAGTAGTAGTGATTGGTTCATAAAAAGAAGATAAAAAGAACAGTCGAAACTGTTCTTTTTATCATTATTTGAGACCGTATTTTTTGTTGAAACGATCCACGCGTCCATCTGCTTGAGTGAACTTTTGACGTCCAGTGTAGAATGGGTGTGAGTCTGATGAAATTTCCACACGGATCAATGGGTAAGTTTCGCCTTCGAACTCAACTGTTTCGTTAGAGCGTTTTGTTGAACCGCTAAGGAATTGGTAACCAGTAGTTGTGTCCATGAAGACAACTGGGCGATATTCTGGATGGATATCTTTTTTCATTTTGCAATATTTCCTTTCTGCCATGGTCTCTTTGCGAGCCATAGATTGTTACCATACTAGTCTATCAGATTCAGAAAAGTTTGGCAAGTATTTTATCAGTTTTTAAGCAAGTTTTTTAACTTTTGATAGATGATTTCGTTTTCTTCTAGACTATAGGAATTAGCACCGCTTGCTAGAGGGTGGCCTCCACCATCATGTTCTTTAGCAATTTCATTGATAGGATGGATTTTACTGCGTAAGCGAACTCGGTAGTGGCCATCAGCCTGCTCCACAAAAATTCCCCAGAGACTCACACTGTCAATGCGTCCAGGTGCGCCTACAATGGCTGCAGTTTCCGCATCGGTGACATTGAAATGTTTTAAGATTTTCTGACTCAGGATAACGCGAGCAGCACCATTTTCATCCACTTCCAGATGGTCGTAGATGTAGCCTTGAAGTTTAGCAATTTTGTAACTCATAGTGTCCATTTTGCGAGTGAGAGACGCAAAGTCAAAGTTATGTTCTCTCAAATAAGCAGCAAGGCGGAGGGTCCGTGCAGTCGTAGAAGGATAAAGGAAGCGGCCTGTATCACCAATAATTCCTGCAAAGAGCAACTCAGCAGCACGATCTGACAAGGCCAGTTGAGTTGTTTGGGAAAATAGGGTAATCATCTCACTAGCGCTACTTGAACTAGTATCCACCCAAGATAGGTCACCATATATATCATCATTTGGATGGTGGTCAATTTTAATGAGAAAATCACCTTGACGATAGCGTTTATCATCGATACGAGCAGTATTGGCCGTATCACAGACGATGACAAGGGCGCCTTGGTAGGCACTATCTTCAACAAAATCCATCTCAGCCATCCAAGTAAGAGTTGGTTCATCAAAACCAACTGCTTTGATAGTTTTTTCTGGGAAATGATGTTTGAGAAGAGCTTTCAATCCCACCTGACTTCCCAAGGCATCTGGGTCTGGTTTCATATGACGGTGAATGATAATCGTGTCGTATTCTTTGATTTTTTCTAAAATTTGATGGCAAATGTCCATAAATAACCTCAATTCTTTCTCATTTCATTGTAGCACAAGAATTTTTATTTTTAAAATGAAAAAGATGTGATATAATGGAGAAAGATAAATTGAGGAGGACGATATGGCATTAGCAAAAATTGTATTTGCCAGTATGACCGGTAATACCGAAGAAATTGCAGATATTGTAGCAGACAAATTACGTGACTTGGGCTTGGATGTCGATGTTGATGAATGTACAACTGTTGACGCTTCAGACTTCTTGGAAGCAGACATCGCTATCGTTGCGACCTATACTTATGGTGATGGAGAATTGCCAGATGAGATGATGGACTTCTACGAAGACCTAGCTGACCTCAACTTGAATGGCAAAATCTACGGAGTGGTCGGCTCAGGAGATACCTTCTACGATGAATTCTGTAAGGCTGTCGATGACTTTGACCGCGTTTTTGTAGCGACAGGGGCAGAAAAAGGTTCAGAGTGTGTCAAAGTTGATCTCTCTGCTGAGGAAGAAGACATTGAACGCTTGGAACAATTCGCAGAAGAATTGGCTGCAAAAGTAGGATAAGTATAAAAGTGCGCTGATGCAATCAATCAGTGCATTTTTCTTATTGTGAGTTGGGATTTTACTAGCCTATTTGGTGGCTTTTTGATACAATAATTCAAATAAAGGAGGAGATTGTATGGATTTAGATATTATTCGTAAAGAAATTGATCAAATTGACGATCAAATTGTCAAACTGTTAGAAGAACGAATGCATTTGGTTGAGGATGTAGTTGCCTATAAGAAAGCTTCAGGTAAACCGATTTTAGATACTAAGAGAGAAGCGGTTATTTTTGAAAAGGTTAGAAGTCGCGTAGGAGATAAGCGCTATCAGGAGACTATTGTAGCGACTTTTTCGGACATACTCAAACGTTCGCGTGATTATCAGGATCAAAACATCAAATGAAAAAAGAACAATTTTATCCGCTAGGGATTTTTCTAGCTGCCATGTTGGGCGGACTTGTCCGCTATCTAGTTTCTACTTGGTTACCAGCCAGTCCAGATTTTCCTTGGGGCACCCTTCTTGTTAACTATCTAGGTGTTTTCTGCCTGGTGTATCTTGTTAAGGGCTACTTAGTCTATAAGGGAACCAGTAAAGGTGTTATTTTAGCTCTGGGTACAGGTTTTTGTGGTGGTTTGACAACCTTTTCTAGTCTAATGCTTGATGCTGTGAAACTGCTTGATACAGGGCGTTATCTTAGTTTAGTCCTGTATTTGCTTTTGAGCATCGGTGGAGGCCTGCTCTTGGCTTACTATTTGGGGAGGAAGAAATGGTAATGGTCTATCTTGCAATTGCTTGTGGTTTCGGAGCTTTAGTGCGCTATTTCTTTTCCCGCTATAATCAAGATTCTAAATTGCCACTCGGAACGCTAATAGCCAATCTTTTGGGTTGTTTTTTAATTGGATTATTCTACAATCATGTGGAGTCTAAGGAAGTCTATGCTATTTTAGCGACGGGTTTTTGTGGAGGTTTAACAACCTTCTCTACCTTGAATGACGAACTCCAAAGACTGTTAAGTGATAAGAAGGTATTTTATAGCTACCTAGCCTTAACCTACCTAGGTGGTTTGGTTGCGATTTTTTTAGGAATTCTGCTATAAATTTCTTTACTTTTTTGTGGAAATTTGGTAAACTGTATCTTGTGTGTAATGGACGCACAAAAATACAGTTTATCCGCTGAGGAAGATTCCTCAAGATTGACAAAGATAGGAGAATAAAATGAATCCATTAATCCAAAGCTTGACTGAAGGTCAACTTCGTACAGATATCCCATCATTCCGTCCTGGTGACACTGTTCGTGTACACGCGAAAGTTGTCGAAGGTAACCGTGAACGTATCCAGATTTTTGAAGGTGTTGTTATCGCACGTAAAGGTGCTGGCATCTCAGAAAACTACACAGTTCGTAAAATCTCTAACGGTGTAGGTGTTGAGCGTATCTTCCCAATCCACACTCCACGTGTTGAAAAAATCGAAGTTGTACGTTACGGTAAAGTACGTCGTGCGAAATTGTACTACTTGCGTGCTCTTCAAGGTAAAGCAGCTCGTATCAAAGAAATCCGTCGTTAATTCGACTAAAAAACTCTGCTTCTTCAGCAGAGTTTTTATCTAGCTCCCTTAGTTCAATGGATATAACAACTCCCTCCTAAGGAGTAGTTGCAGGTTCGATTCCTGCAGGGGGCAGTAGTTCAATCGAAAAAGCACTGAATGATCAGTGTTTTTTTCTTGTCCTAAAATGGAAACCATTTCAGATGAAAATAGAGGTGTGGTATAATAGGAGAAAATATATGTACTAATTTGGTTGGGATTTCTCTCCGTATTATGAGATTGGATTAAGGATTAGGATCTAGATTTCTGGTAAGGAAAAAAATATTTAAAAAAACACAAGGAGTTATTAAAATAGGATTTGGGTGAAAAGTATGAAGAAATCAATTTTTAAAGCAAGTTTTGAGGAGAGTTTAAATTTATTAGATGATGCTCCACTTCAGTATTCAAAGAAAGAGTATTACGAACATTTAGGAAAGGGATTAAATAATGGAATCCCAAGTATTGGTTTCAGGATTAAGAATATTCTTTTTAGTATTTTCTTTGTTTTTGGTGGAAACTTTCTTTTAGCAGTTTTTGCTAATTCTTTGCACAATGCGGATCCTATGGATCTTACATTACCCATTTACAAAACGCAACTATTGACACCTGAAATTTTCTTGCTTGGTTCGTTTATTTGGCTTGTGTTGATTATAGTTGGAAAAATTTTTCGAGAGCCATTTATACGTCCATATAGACATCGATTTCATATTTTAACATATTTAATTTGGTTAGGTATAGAGTTTAATTTATTAGGAATAACAGTAGCTTTACCGACTCTCACATTAGTAGGTATCGCTGGTATCTATTTTCTCTTATTTATTCTTGCTTTGTTATTTATTCGTACTGAGAGAAGAATTTTAAAAAATCGTTTCTTTGGTGAGGTAAGTGAGAATACTCTAGTTGATAGAGTGGTGCGTTTTATTGCCTTGTATGGTTCCGGAGTATTAGGGATTGCTGTAATTTTAAAGATAATTTTATCCAATACTGGAATAGTTGTTTCGCCTCATTTAACTTTATTAGGATTATTGTTGGTATGGATAGGCTCGGATATCGCTCTTTTGGCAATGATTGTATTTATGGAGTTTCCTTTCTTTTTAGAAGGCTACTA
Organism: Streptococcus mitis; assembly: GCF_002096855.1. Taxonomy (GTDB): domain Bacteria; phylum Bacillota; class Bacilli; order Lactobacillales; family Streptococcaceae; genus Streptococcus; species Streptococcus mitis_Y. The sequence goes on from NZ_NCVH01000033.1 coordinate 188,372, forward strand.
CAAATGGAAATACCCTGAAGAATACCGCGAGTGGGAAGGGAAAACAGTAGAAGAATGGTATGGAAAAAAATATTTAAAAAAACACAAGGAGTTATTAAAATAGGATTTGGGTGAAAATTATGAAGAAATCAATTTTCAAAGCAAGTTTTGAAGAGAGTTTAAATTTATTAGATGATGGTTTTTTACAGTATCAATTGAAGGAACAAGATAAAAAAATGTCCAAACCTCCAAGGAATGTATTTGACTATTTTAAAAACGCTGTTTTATATGGTATATTGACACTTATTTTCCCGATTGGCTTCAATTTCTTATTATTGACTTTTTCAACAATGCTTTATACTAGTGACCCAAAAGATTTAGTCTTTCCAATTTCTAATCATAATTTTTTAACGTCTCATGTTTATGTAATCGGGTTATTTATATGGCTTCTCTTAGTTCTAATTGGTAAATTTTTCAAACCATTTTTTATTCTTCCATATAGGACTCATTTTCATGTTATAACGTTTTTGATTTGGTTTGTTATAGAGTTCGACCTTGCTGCTATTGGTTTAGCATTACCATTTCTAACAATATTAGAAATTTTTATTCTTGTTTGTCTTCTTTTAGCCTTAATTTATTGGATGTTTAGGATAGAACTTAAAGGTTTGAAAAATCTAATGTATGGAGAAATTAAGGCACCTACCTTACTCGATAAAATTGCCAAAGGTATTGCTATTTATGGAGCAGGTCTATTGGGCTTGGCTGTGATTGTTAATTATATTTTCAAAGCTTTCTCTATTAATTTTTCACATTCCGTAACTCTTTTAGGTCTATTCATATGTTGGATTTTGTTAAACATTGGTTTAATTGCAATGCTTATTTTTATGGAGTTTCCTTATTTCCTTTATGCCTACTATAAATGGAAATATCCTGAGGAATACCGTGAGTGGGAAGGCAAATCAGTGGAAGAATGGTATGGAAAGAGATACTTGAAAAAGCACTCAGAATTAGTATAAAAGAAGATTGAGGATTAAACTTATGACAAAAAAGTCACTATTTAAAGCAAGTTTTGAAGAAAGTCTTAATCTAGAAGATGATGGTTTTTTACAGTATCAGAAAGGAAATGTTTTCTCTAAGTTAGAAACATATTATAGGGAAGGAAAGTCTAAACTAGTTCTTCATATTCAGAATATTGTTTTGACTCTTATCGGTCCTGTCATTATAAACTTTATGATTCTTGTTTTCTCGCTGTCCTTGCACGACTCTGATCCTAAAGATTTAAGATTGCCTATCTATCAACATCCATTACTAACAGCTGAGGTATATCTAGTCTGTTTCTTAATTTGGGTATTTATCATATTGATTGGTAAAGTTTTTAGAAAAGCTTTTATACTGCACTATCGTAATCATTTTCATGTCATCACATTTCTAATTTGGCTTAGTCTTGAATTTAATCTGTTAGCAATTGATATGTCATTACCAACTTTATCTATTTGGATGGTTGCTGCTATTTTTGTTTTTATTACTATATTAGCCTATTTTATGTTTAGCCTTGAAATTGAAAGTCTTAAAAAACTGATGTATGGTAATGGAAGTGGCTCTTCTCTTCGCAACAAAATTGCCAATAAGATAGCGATTTATGGAATGAGTTTTTTGGGAATTGGAGTAATTATAAACTTTATTATAAAAAGTTTTTCCATAAAATTTTCAACTTTATTGGAAGGATTAGGTCTTTTGATAACATGGATTATCCTAAATATTGCTGTGATTGCTATGCTAATTTACATCGAATTTCCTAGTTATTTACAAGCATTTTACAAATGGAAATACCCAGAAGAATACCGCGAATGGGAAGGAAAATCAGTGGAAGAATGGTATGGAAAAAAATATTTAAAAAAACACAAGAAGCTAATAGATATTAGAAATGAAGTCGATTTATACTAGTCAAAAAGATATGTTGGAAATCTGTCAAGATGGGGATAAGTATTTCTTGCGTTATCCAACTTTTAATATTACCTGTCCAGAAGTGATTAGAGAAATCCCCAAAGAAGCTGCCGATAGTTATATGTCTGGAGAACATACTGGTAAAGAGTTGATGAATTATGCAGATTATGGTTTTTGGAAATCTAAAAAACAGTTTACACAAGATGAATCCGATAAGCTCTTCATCGAAAATCATCCCTCCTTTATTTTGAAAAATCCTGAAAATAGCTGTCGTATTTTTACAGCAGAGGAATTTAGACAAATTGTCATCAAAGCCATTGTTTCAGAACTGGAACCTAGCGAACTTGATGCAATTGGTATAGTTGATAGTCATTTAGAGCTTCTTCTGGTGGATCCAGTTGGCTGGGAGGAAGAGATAGAAGAAGTCCATCTGGAAATTCTGCAAGAAAAAATTAATAATTATATTCACTTCCTCGAAAGCAAGCAGTATGTGGCACGATATGGCGATAGTTTTGACAAAAAAGTCATTCATATCACATTCCAGTATTCTCCATCTGACAATGGACTAGCCTTTCTTGCAGCAGTTCAGAAAGTGTTACAACCCACTGATATGAGCTTGAAGGTAGAATTGCCGGAGTGATAAAGTCTCCATTTGATATAACAGCTGTTCATTTTTTTGTACTCTCAAGCTTTAAGTAACTGTGCAACAGCAATTCAATTTATTGATTTATTAGCATTGTGATATATTCATAGTAAAAACCGCTCAGCTGAGCGGTTTTCGTCTATTCTTACCTTTTTACAGTACCCACGTACGGATGGCATGGGCAACTCCGGATTCATCATTAGTTTTGGTGATGTATTTGGCGATTTTTTTGATTTCTGGATTTCCATTTTCCATGACAACAGGGTTTCCAACGACTTCCAGCATGGCGCGGTCATTTTCTTCGTCACCGATAGCCATGGTTTGATCTTTGGTCAATCCTAGTTTTTCAGCTAGGTGAGTGATGGCTGAACCCTTGTCTACATTCTTTTTAAGGAGTTCGAGGTAGAAAGGAGCAGATTTGTTGATGGAGTAGCGCTCGTAAAATTCGGCTGGTATCTTTTCAATCGCAGCATCGAGAATTTCTGGTTCATCGATGAACATACATTTGACGATTTCCTTGCCAGACATTTCTTCAGGTGTACGGTAGAAAATAGGCATGCTGACGAGGGTTGATTCGTGCACTGTATATTTTCCGATATTACGATTGGCAGTATAGATACCGTCCTTTGTAATAGCGTGCATGTGGACACCTAGCTTGCGACTGAGGAATTCCATATCCAGATAATCCTCATAAGTTAAGGATTCGCTGATAATCTCATGGCCAGTAGCAGTCTCTTGGACAAGGGCACCGTTGAAGGTCACTACATAGTCACCCTCATCTCTTAACTGCAAGTCGTCGAGAAGTTTGGCAACACCTGCGATAGGGCGACCGGTTGCAATCACGACTTTGACACCAGCTTCTTTAGCATCTTGGATGGCAGAAAAGACTTCAGGAGTAATCTCCTTTTGGCTATTGACAAGGGTTCCGTCAATATCGACGGCAATTAGTTTAATACTCATAAATTTCCTCTTCTAGTTTTTATTTGGAGTAAAATGATCGTTCTCAATCAAGTGTAAAAATTGCTGGGTAATGCTAGCAAAGATACTGTTTTGGTCTAACATTTCTTTTGGGAAATAGAAACGATTATCTCCGTGGCGACTGCCAGCAAGGGATTGGACGATAGGAGACAGGCTAGAGAGTTCGGCCAGTTCTCCATTTTTTTGTAAAATCTCAATCTGTGTCCGTGGATTTTCAGATTCGGGACGATAGATATCATAAGGGAGGTCAAAGTTCTTATGAATGGCAGTATAGTAGTCGGGATCAAAGCCAATGTCCTCAACCAATTTTCTCATGCTGGAGAGTTGGTCTTGATCTTCTTGTGAAAAGGTAATGGACTTAAAGACCTTGCGGTTGACAAAGCGTTGCGACAGGTCTGCAAGAATCTTGTCAGGGCTGGTCATCCAGAGTTGGAAGTAGGTATTCATCACACCATCATCCAGAGCCAGATAATCAGACAAGGTCACATTTTTTTCAAAGAAAGGCAGGAGATGTGGAGAAGTTCGTGCAAAGAAGTCCTTGTCCTCAGGGTAGAGTTCCTTGGCGCGCTTGAGGAGATTCTGTAGGAGAACTTCCATAGCGCGTGTTGCTGGGTGGAAATAAACCTGCATGTACATCTGGTAGCGACTGAGGACGTAGTCTTCGATGGCATGCATGCCATTGTGCTGAAAGGCGATACCATTTTCGACAGGACGAATGACTCGGAGGATGCGAGTCAGGTCAAATTCCCCATAAGATGCTCCTGTAAAATAGGAGTCGCGCAAGAGATAGTCCATACGGTCTGCATCAATCTGACTAGAAATGAGTTGCACGACCTGCTTGTTAGGATAGGTATGGTCGATGACACTAGCTACCTTTTCTGGAAAATCTGGCGCCACTTGTAGCAGGACTTGGTGAATCTCCGTTTCAGGACTTTGGATAATCTCCTGAGTAATGGCTTCGTGGTCTGTATCAAAGAGATGTTCAAAAGTATGGGAGTAGGCACCATGTCCAAGGTCATGTAGGAGAGCAGCGGTCATGGTCAAGAGAGACTCGGCAGGATTCCATTCTTCAGGATATTTTTCTTCAAAAATCTCTGTGATACGTCGTGCAATTTCATAGACTCCTAGACAGTGAGAGAAGCGACTGTGTTCTCCACCGTGGAAGGTATAACTGGAAGTTCCCAGTTGCTTGATTCGACGCAAACGCTGAAATTCTTTTGTATTAATCAAGTCATAGATGATTTGATTATTGACATGGATGTAGTTGTGAACTGGGTCACGGAATACTTTTTCGTTCATATGACCATTATAGCAAAATCCTGCTCTTTTTGGTAAAATAGTAGGACAAGAGACAAGAAAGAGGACTTGATGTGAAGATTCGGATGCGAAATAGGATTCAGTTTGATGAGCAGTTGGAAGTGATTGACCAACTCTATGATGTGGAAGTGCATGAAAAAGGAGATTATAGCTACCTGCTTTTCTATAATGAGGAAAAGGAAAAAGTGGTTATTAAATTTCATGGTCAAGAGCTGGTGATGAGCCGATTTTCCAATCCCAAGACTATTATGCGCTTTTTAAAGGATAGTGATAGTTTAGCCTATATTCCTACTCCAATGGGCATGCAGGAGTTTATCATCCAAACGAGCCGTTATGAAGTTGATGGGCAAAAGATTGAACTAGATTATCAACTACAAAATCAAGAGGGACATCCCTTTGCCAGCTATCAATTGGGAATTACTTGGGGCTAGGCTCATGTCTTTTTCAAATTTAGCTAGCTATCTTCTTGGATTGGCTTCCTAGTGTGGTAGATTAGGCTATTTTTTGGTATAATAAAAGTTATGGAAATCGAAAAAACCAATCGTATGAATGCGCTCTTTGAATTTTATGCGGCGCTTTTGACAGATAAGCAAATGAATTATATAGAGCTCTACTACGCTGATGATTACAGCCTTGCTGAGATTGCCGAGGAGTTTGGTGTCAGTCGTCAGGCTGTCTATGACAATATCAAGCGGACAGAAAAAATTCTGGAAGATTATGAGATGAAACTGCACATGTATTCGGACTACATTGTTCGCAGTCAGATTTTTGACCAGATCTTGGAGCGTTATCCCAAGGAAGACTTTCTGCAGGAGCAGATAGAAATTTTAACAAGCATTGATAATAGAGAGTAAGAGGAAGAAAAATGGCATTTGAAAGTTTAACAGAACGTTTGCAGAACGTCTTTAAAAATCTACGTAAAAAAGGAAAAATCTCTGAGGCGGATGTCCAAGAAGCAACCAAAGAGATTCGCTTGGCCTTGCTGGAAGCCGATGTTGCTTTGCCAGTTGTAAAGGACTTTATCAAGAAAGTGCGTGAACGTGCAGTCGGACACGAGGTCATTGATACCCTTAATCCAGCTCAACAGATTATCAAAATCGTTGATGAGGAATTGACAGCTGTTTTAGGTTCCGATACGGCAGAAATTATCAAGTCACCTAAGATTCCTACAATCATCATGATGGTCGGTTTGCAGGGGGCTGGTAAAACAACTTTTGCTGGTAAATTGGCCAACAAACTCAAGAAAGAAGAAAATGCCCGTCCTTTGATGATTGCGGCGGATATTTACCGTCCAGCTGCCATTGATCAGCTCAAAACTCTGGGTCAACAGATTGATGTGCCTGTCTTTGCACTTGGAACAGAAGTACCAGCTGTTGAGATTGTACGTCAAGGTTTGGAGCAAGCCCAAGCTAATCATAATGACTATGTCTTGATTGATACGGCGGGTCGTTTGCAGATTGATGAGCTTCTCATGAATGAGCTTCGTGACGTGAAAGCATTGGCTCAACCAAATGAAATTTTGCTCGTCGTTGATGCCATGATTGGTCAAGAAGCGGCCAATGTTGCGCGTGAGTTTAATGCTCAGTTAGAAGTGACTGGGGTTATCCTTACCAAGATTGATGGGGATACTCGTGGTGGTGCGGCTCTATCTGTTCGCCACATTACTGGAAAACCAATCAAGTTCACTGGTACAGGTGAAAAGATTACGGACATTGAAACCTTCCACCCAGATCGCATGTCTAGCCGTATCCTTGGTATGGGGGATATGCTCACTTTGATTGAGAAAGCTTCTCAAGAATACGATGAGCAAAAAGCCCTTGAAATGGCTGAGAAGATGCGTGAAAACACCTTTGATTTCAATGATTTCATTGATCAGTTGGATCAGGTGCAAAACATGGGGCCAATGGAAGACTTGCTCAAGATGATTCCAGGTATGGCTAACAATCCAGCTCTTCAAAATATGAAGGTTGATGAACGCCAGATTGCTCGCAAACGTGCCATTGTGTCTTCCATGACACCTGAAGAACGTGAAAACCCAGATTTGTTAAATCCAAGCCGTCGTCGTCGTATTGCCGCAGGTTCTGGAAATACATTCGTCGAAGTCAATAAATTTATCAAGGACTTTAACCAGGCTAAACAGCTCATGCAGGGTGTTATGTCTGGGGATATGAACAAGATGATGAAGCAAATGGGAATCAATCCAAACAACCTTCCTAAAAATATGCCAAATATGGGAGGAATGGATATGTCTGCCCTTGAAGGAATGATGGGACAAGGTGGGATGCCTGACTTGTCAGCTCTCGGAGGAGCAGGAATGCCAGATATGAGCCAGATGTTTGGTGGCGGACTCAAAGGTAAAATTGGTGAATTTGCTATGAAACAGTCCATGAAACGCATGGCGAATAAAATGAAAAAAGCGAAGAAGAAACGTAAGTAAGACAAAGGAAGGCCGCAGGGCTTTCCTTTTTTAGAAAGAAGAATAAAGGTCTATTTTGAATTTGCAAAGAATGATATAATAGTAGAAATAGTCTAATAGGGAGGAATTATGGAAATTGATAATCGGTCGATTCGTCTTGGAGATGAGTTAAAGAAAGAGTTGAAATCAGAAAGCCGAGTCAAGATTGCAGCAGCAACCTTTTCTATGTTTGCTTATCAGCAGTTGAAAGAGGAATTGGAGAATATAGAAGAGTTAAAATTTATTTTTACAAATCCGACTTTTATAACAGATGAAACCAAAACAGATTTCCGTGAGTATACGATACCCAAAAAAGAACGGGAACAATCGATTTTTGGTGGAAAGTATGAATTGAAATTGATGAATGAGCTGACCCAAAAAGCGATTGCTCGTGAATGTGCTGATTGGATCCGAAGAAAAGCGCAATTCAAATCGATTAATATTGAAACAGATGAAATGCCAAATGGTATTCGAATTGAAAATTCGGATGATGTAGTGGCAGTAGATCGTTTGAAAAACTTTGATCGCAAAGAATTAGGATATGAAGCTTCTCTATTTAAAACGAGTAGAAACCTCTATCATGCACCACTTAGTTTAAATTATTTAGATGAATTTGATAATCTCTGGGAAGAAGATGATTATTTTCGTGATGTTACAGAAGAGTTTTTGGAGAATTTAAACCTAGCTCACAAAGAACATTCACCTGAGTTCATTTACTATGTGATGCTATATAATTTATTTAGTGAATTTTTAGAAGATATCAATGAAGACTTTTTACCAAATGAAGGGGTTGGTTATAAAGAAAGTAAAATTTGGGGGCTGTTATATGATTTCCAAAAGGATGCAGTAAAATCGATCATTTCTAAATTAGAAAAATTTAATGGATGTATTCTAGCGGATTCGGTTGGTCTTGGTAAGACTTATACAGCTTTAGCGGTCATGACTTATTATGCTTATCGAGGCAAACGTATTTTAGTACTTTGTCCTAAAAAGTTAGAAAATAACTGGAATATGTATCGTCATGATTATGTAAATAATCCAATTTATGATAGACATTTGCTTTATGACGTGCTTTATCATACAGATCTTAGTAGAGATACAGGACACTCTAATGGAATTGATCTGTCCTTGAATAATTGGCATACTTATGATCTGGTTGTCATTGATGAGTCTCATAATTTTAGAAATGGTGGCTCTAGCGAAAATGACTTATCTGAGGGGAGAGAAAATCGATACAGTCGTTTAATGAATCGAATCATAAAGTCTGGTGTCCCTACAAAGGTACTCATGCTATCAGCCACACCTGTTAATAATCGTTTTAATGATTTGAAAAATCAAATTGCTCTAGCCTATGAAGGTGATACGGATCAAATTGATAGTAAATTAGAAACCAAATCATCTATAAATGATATTTTCAGAAATGCTCAATCTGCTTACAACAAGTGGGCTGATCTACCTGCAGAAAAGAGAACAACAGATAAACTGCTATCGACATTAGATTTTGATTTCTTTAAAGTACTAGATAGTGTAACCATAGCCAGAAGTAGAAAACATATTCGGGAATTTTATGATAGAGAAGCGATTGGAGAATTTCCACAGCGCTTAAAACCACTTAATTTTGAACCTGATTTAACAGTTTCAAATCTTGGAATTACCTATAAAAAATTATATCACTTACTTGATAAACTTCAGTTGACTATCTATCAACCATCGATACATATTTACCCATCAAAGAGAGTTAAATACGATAAAAGTAAAGAAGGAAAAATGGGGAATTTAACTCAGTTTGGTCGTGAGTCTGGTATCAAAAAACTGATGATGATTAACCTGCTTAAACGTTTAGAAAGTTCTGTTGCAGCTTTTCGATATACTTTAATAGACGTTGTAAAAGATTATGTAGAAAAGACGTTACAGGCTATCGAGGAATATGAATTGACAGGCTTGGATCATTTATCTGTTGACCCTCATCTTAATGAAGATGATTTTGATTTGGAAAACAGTAATTTCGAGTTCTCTATCGGTAAGAAAAATCGGATTGCTCTACAAGATATGGATTATCGTAGTTGGAAGGTCGAGTTAGAACAAGATTTTGCAGTATTGACAGAGTTAGAAAATCTAATTAGTAAAATAACACCACAAGAAGATCAAAAACTTCAGACTCTTTTTACCTTGATAGATGAGAAACTAACAAATCCAATCAATGCTGGCAATAAAAAGTTGATCATTTTCTCCGCATTTGCGACAACAACCAACTACCTTTATAAACATATTAGTCAGTATGTCTTGGATAAGTATGGTCTCTACACTGCTCAGATTTCAGGTACAAAAGGTTTTGCAACAACTTTGGAAACTAAAAATAAAGACCTCAATTCTTTATTAACTTATTTTTCTCCTAAATCAAAATCTCGTGATGTCCTGTTTCCTGGTGATGAGAGTGAGATTGATCTTTTAATTGCAACAGATGTGATTTCCGAAGGTCAAAACTTGCAAGATGCAGATATGATGGTCAATTACGATATCCACTGGAATCCTGTCCGTATTGTTCAACGGTTTGGTCGTGTGGATCGAATTGGTAGTCAAAATAAATACATTCAATTAGTTAACTTTTGGCCAAATCTTGAGTTAGATGAGTATATCGATCTCAAGTCTAGAGTTGAATCGAGGATGAAAATTTCTGTCTTGACTTCAACAGCAGATGATAATGTTTTATCTAGTGAAGAAATAGAGGATAATAATTACCGAAGAAAACAATTAGAACGTCTTAGAGATGAAGTAGTCGATCTAGAGGAGATGAATGATGGTATTTCCATTATGGATTTAGGATTAGAAGATTATCGTATAGACCTTCTTAAGTATTTGGAAGAACATCCTGAGTTAGAAAGAGTTCCAAAAGGATTGCAAACTATTTTACCTACCTCCAATAAAGAATCAGAAGGTGTCATTTTTGTACTAAAAAATAAAGAACAGATAAAAGGAAAAAATAATCAAAATCAGCTTCATCCATATTATATCCTCTACATCAATAGAAATGGAGAACTACTGTTATCTCCGTCTGAAAGCAAGAAAATATTGGAGCACCTCAGTAGCATTTGTCGGGGTCAAAGTAAACCATTGAGTCAAATAGTAGACAAGTTTAATCATCAAACAAAAGACGGTAAAGAAATGGTTGTTTATTCGGAATTGCTTCAAGAAGCAATCGATCAACTAATGGAACATGATCAGATTTCAACTATGGATGCCCTATTTAACTTTGGATCTGTTGACTTGATGAATACTAGCATCGAGGGAATGGATGATTTTGAGTTAATTTGTTTCTTCATATTGATGAAAGGGGATTCTGATGATTAGATTTCCATCCTACACAGCCTTATCAAAACCTCACCTTCTATATCGGCCTCATAAAAAGGGAAATAGTGATTTTTTTGATAATCTTAATGTTTCTGTAAAAGAAAAGAAAGATTTAAGAGAACAGATTAGAGTAATTCAAATTACTCATCAGATTGATACAAGTACCACTAATATTCCTGCTGGAAAAAAAGTGAAGCAAATCATGGTTTTAGAAATAGAACTCGAACAAATGGATGTTTCCTTAACTTTATTAGAACAGCTAGATATAAGATTAGGGATTTACACAGCCTTTGTATTAAAATATCCACAAGGTAGAGAAGAACTTCTTATTCATTATAAAGAGCCTTTAAGTCAAGAAAAGGATGGCAAGCACTTTAAGATTGTCCGTCGCTTTCAGACGCATGATGATGTAAGCATTGACTTTGAGGGAAATGATTTAGATGATGTTTATGAGAGTCTTGTAAAAGAAACTGGTAAGAAAGAATTACAAGTTTTAGAAACAAGTAATCTTAGAAACTCTATTGAACTCAGTGACCAATTAGATAAATTAGAACAAAAGGCACAACAGTTAAAGAAAAAGATGTATTCTGAAAAATCAATGAGAAAACAAATGGAAATAAAAAGAGACTATCAGTCTACGTTGAAAGAAATAGAAGCTTTAAAGAAGCAAAATTGATTGTAAATTTTGACAAAGAACAATCAGAAATTGAGATTAGGGAACACTTTTGATTTCAACCCCTATTTTTGATAAAATGAAGCTGTAATGTATTAAAAATGAAGCATTACAAAAATAGGATAAGCCAACTTAATTTTTTATAAAATTAAAATTACAAAAGCTTGACAAAGCTAAGAAAGGATACTACCATGAGCACAGCACAGCACAGCACAGCACAGCACAGCACAGCACAGCACAGCACAGCACAGCACAGCACAGCACAGCAAACAGGTGAAAACTCTGGACTTGAGAAATTAACTCTCACTTCAAAAGATGTTTTTACAGATAATATTTCAAAAATTGGTCAACTTTTTCCTGAAGTTCTGACGGAAAAGAGGGATGAATACGGCAAATTACGTCCTGCGATTGACTTTGAGAAGCTTAAACAGTTTTTATCAGAGGAAATTGTGGATGGTCGAGAATCCTATGAGTTTACTTGGGTTGGAAAGCGTGAAGCTATCGCAGAAGCTGGGCGACCAACTACCAAAACCCTAAGACCAGATCTTGATGAAAGTGTTGACTTTGAAAATAGTGAAAATATCTTTATTACTGGAGATAATTTAGAAGTCTTAAAAATCTTACAAGAATCCTATCTAGGAAAAATCGATATGATTTATATCGATCCACCCTATAATACAGGAAAAGACTTTGTATATTCTGATAAGTTCCAAAAAACAGATGAAGAGTTGAAGGAAGATATGGAACTTTTGGATGAAGAAGGACGCCAGGTAGTTGGGCTGACAAAAAATGAAAAGACTTCGGCCCGTTATCACTCAGACTGGCTCAATATGATGTATCCACGCCTGTGCTTAGCAAGAAATCTCCTCAAAGATTCAGGTGTTATCTTTATCTCTATCGATGATAATGAACAAGCTAATCTTAAAGCCATTTGTGATGAGATATTTGGGGAGGAGAATCTCGTTCAAACGATTGCTTGGAGAAGAAGTGATAATCAGCCTAATATAGGTAAAGCTGCTAGAGTAAAAGAATATATATATGTGTATTCAAAGGATTATTCTAGAGTTACATATGGACGGTTACCACTTTCAGATACAGCTAAGAAAGAATATGCTTATGAAGATTCAAAAGGAAAATATGGGAGAGGCATCCTACGTGATGAAGTTCGAGGAAGGTTTAATTATGAAATTGTAAGTCCTGCTGGAAAAGTACTTATGGGACCATGGATGGTTTCGGAAAAAGATTTTCACCAACTTTTAAAAGATGACAAAATTCATTGGCCAGAAAATGGAGGAGTTCCAAGAACAAAGATATATTTAAGTGATGCAATGAAGAATGGTCAACTATCTAATGATTTTTGGAATGTAGAGTTTGGAACAAATCAACGTGCCAATACTGAAATTAAGAAGTTATTTGATTTTAGAGTATTCGATTTTTCTAAGCCGACAAAACTATTATTAAATTTGTTAGGATTAGGTGCAAGTATAGAAACCGCCCTTATTCTTGATTTCTTCGGTGGTTCAGGTACCACGGCAGATGCGGTTATGCAACTGAATGCCGAAGATGGTGGAAATCGTAAGTTTATCCTGTGTACGTTGGATGAGGAAGTAGCTGATAAGTCTGCTGCTAAAGAAGCAGGTTATGAAACTATTGACCAAATTTCACGTGAGCGGATTCGTCGTTCTGCTGCCAAGATTCAGGAGGAGCATCCTGAATTGATTGGCAAACAAGACTTTGGCTTCAAAGCCTATAAGTTAGATTCTTCTAATTTCAAGGATGTTTCAGCTCGACCTGATCAATTTATCCAAGGAGAACTCTTTGATAGTGTATCCAATATCAAGGAAGGACGTACTGGCCTCGACTTACTTTTCCAAGTTATGCTGACATGGGGAATGGAATTGTCACTAGCTATTGATCTGGAGAAAGTAGCAGGAGCGGAAGTCTATGATGTAGATCAAGGATCACTCATGGCTTGTTTTGAAGATGAAATATCAGAAGAAGTCATCCGTCATATCGCTCAAGCACAACCACTCCGTGCTGTTTTCCGAGATAGCTCATTTGCCAATTCAGCAGATAAGATTAACGTAAGTGAAATCTTTAAAGAATTATCACCTCATACCAAAGTGAAGGTGGTGTAGAGTATGAGTGAATACAATGTAAAACATTTAGAGATGATACAAGCTATTATTGAACGGATGGGTAATAATTCTTTTATCATTAAAGGATGGTCGTTTACTTCCATAGGAGCCTTGTTCGCATTTTGGTTTAGTAATACCAGTATGTGGTATATACTTCTTTTAAATTTTTGTGTGACTATCTTATTCTGGTTTCATGATGCATATTATTTGTCATTAGAACGACAATTTAGACGTTTATACGATGAGGTAAGATTAAGTGATATAGAAACAGATTTTAGAATGACTCCAAAACAAGAAGAAGGGGATTTTCTGATAGCACTATTTCGTCCCATTTTAAAGTATACCTATGGTTTAATAGTTATTGCTACATTGACACTTTTAATTGTTTTTAGATAAGTGGGGAAAGTATGAAGAGACAAGTATTTTTTAGCTTTCACTATAGTAATGATAACTGGCGAGCATCACAAGTTAGAAATATGGGGAGAGTATCAGGCGAGTCTACTTTTTCAGATAATGAATGGGAAGAAGTAAAATTAAAATCTGATGCAATGATAGAATCATGGATAGATAATCAAATGGCAAAGCGTTCATGTGTGGTTGTTTTGATTGGTGAGAACACCGCTGGACGTAAATGGATTAACTATGAGATTAAAAAAGCAATTGAGTTGGATAAAGGAATCGTAGGCATATATATTCATAATTTAAAGGATAGATTTGGAAATCAAAATAATCAAGGAAGAAATCCATTTGACGATTTTAAATTATCACGAACCGGCAGATCGTTATCCAGTTATATCCGTTGTTATAAATCTCCATTCACTACTTCAAAGTATGTTTATGAAGATATTCAAAGTAACATGGAGGAATTGATAGAGTATGCTATTTCTCATAGACCATCAACATGGTAGCCAATGTTATTAGTAATAGACTAAATAGTAGATATCAAAGGTATATAATATTGAAATTTTGTGACATTTGTAAGCAGTTAACAAAGTGTTGATTATATATAATTACTCTAAAAAGATAAGAATTTAAGAAAATAAATTATGAAACTACAATTTAAAAAACAACAATTCCAGTTGGATGCGGTGAGTGCTATTGCAGATTTATTTCAAGGGCAAGCTAAACATACTGGAGTTCAGTATATGGCGGATCCAGGTCATCTCAAGTCAGATGAGGTAGATTTGGTTTTAGATGCTTATCGCAATGCACCGATTCAATTGAGTCAAGCAAGTATACGAGAAAATGTCCATACTATGCAAACTCGCTATGGTTTGCGTCCTTCTGATAGTCTTTCTATTGATATGATTGCTGGGAGAGAAGCTTATAATTTCTCAATAGAAATGGAGACGGGAACAGGGAAAACCTACACGTATATCCGTACAATTATGGAGTTGAATAAACGTTATGGCTGGCTTAAGTTCGTCATTGTCGTTCCAAGTGTAGCCATTCGGGAAGGGGTTCTCAAGTCTCTACAAATTATGTCAAGTCACTTTCAGATGGAGTATGGGAAGCAGCCACGCTATTTTGTCTACGATTCTTCACGTTTAGGCGATTTGGATAGTTTTGCTAATTCGTCAGACCTTCAAATCATGGTCATCAACTCTCAAGCCTTTAATGCAAAAGGAAAAGATGCTCGACGGATTCATTCTGAGCAGGAAAGTTTCCGTTGGCGTCGTCCGATTGATGTATTGGCAGCTATGAATCCGATTATGATTATTGATGAGCCTCAGTCTGTTGAAGGGAAACAAACCAAGGAAAGACTAAAAGATTTCAAGCCATTGTTTACGCTACGTTATTCGGCTACCCATAAAGAAAAGCATGATATGGTTTATAGATTGGATGCCATGGATGCTTACAATCAAAAATTAGTGAAGAAGATCGCGGTTAAGGCTATTGAGCAAACTGGGACGACCGGGACACAAGGCTATCTATATCTACAAGAAATCATTCCACAAAAAACAGGAGCACCCAAAGCAAAAATTGAGTTTGAAGTAAAAATGCAGTCAGGTGTCAAAAGGAAATTGAAGGTGGTAGAAGAACCCTTTGATTTGTATGCTGAATCTGGGAATTTATCTGCTTATAAAGGAATGACCCTTAGTCACTTTGATGCAAGAGAGAACAAACTTCAAGTTGGTGTGACTCAGGAACTTCATGTCGGTGAAGTGATTGGGGAAGTGGATGAGTCGAGCATCAGAAGAATTCAAATCCGAGAGACTATAAAAAGTCATATCGAAAAGGAAAGTAAACTTTATAACCGAAGAATTAAAGTATTATCCCTATTTTTCATCGATGAAGTGGCCAAGTATAAACAATATGATGAAAATAATGATGCCTATAATGGAGAATACGCTCAGATTTTTGAAGAAGAATATCGAAATCAAGTAAACCAGTTTATCCGAACACAGGAACCAACTCCTTATCGTAGGTATTTAGAGGCTAATCTTGAGGGAAATTCAGTTCATGCTGGTTACTTTTCGGTAGATAAAGTGAAGAAGTCAGATAAGACCATTTTCGTAAATTATAAATCTGCCAGTGAAAAGAAAAGTAATCTTTCAAATGACATCGATGCCTATGACTTGATTATGAAGGACAAGGAGCGTTTGTTGAGCTTTGAAGAGCCAGTTCGTTTCCTATTTTCTCACTCAGCTCTAAAAGAGGGATGGGATAATCCTAATGTCTTTCAAATCTGTACGCTGAAGCAATCTTCAGCGGAGACTCGTAAACGTCAAGAAATTGGTCGTGGTATGCGTTTGGCAGTTGACCAAAATGGAATTCGTCAGGATTTTGAACTCTTAGGAAATGATGTTCATGAAATCAATAAACTGACAGTAATTGCAAATGAAAGTTATGATCAATTTGCTCGAAGTCTACAAGAAGAAATCAAAGAACTCTTAGCAGATCGTCCTGCAAAAGTGGATGTTGCTCTCTTTACGAATAAAGTTCTAACCAATCAAGAAGGACAAACAATACGTATTACCAAGGAACAAGCAGATTCGATTCATTTTGATTTAATTCGACAAGGCTATATAAATCGTGAAGGACAATTAACTACAGAATATTTTGCTGCAAAAGAAAATCATCAGTTACAACTGTCTGAAACGCTAGCAGGTTATGAGGATAAGCTGGTAGAGATATTGGAGAGCGTTTATCATGCAGGACAGTATGAAATTGAAAATGCCAATCATTCAGTCATTCAGTTCTCAAATGAGGTCAATCAAGAAAATATTGCCCGAAAAGAATTTTTAAATCTCTGGAAGCAAATCAATCGTAAGACGAGTTACCAAGTAGAGTTTGATGATGCGGAATTGGTAAAACATTCGGTTGACTATATCAATGAGAAATTAGTCGTTAGCAAACCAAGCTTTCATATAACTCAAGCAAGCGCTACTGAGATGAGTAAGGAAGAAGGTCTCCATTTGACAGTGGCTGAGAATGATCGCCAACAAGAATATCTAACGGATTCGCAAATTATGACCAAATATGATTTGCTAGGGGAGGTTGCTGAGCAGACTGGTTTAACTCGTAAGTTGGTTGCGGAAATATTAAGTAAAATCTATGTCTACCAATTTGACAAGTTTAAACAAAATCCAGAAGAGTTTATTCTTAAGGTTTCAAAGCTCATTAATGAACAAAAAGCAAGTCAAATTATCAAGCATATTCAGTATAATGCGTTAAATGAAGAGTATGATATGGACTTGTTTTATGACAATCCTGAAACTGCTAACAGGTCAGATGATCACTTACTTGAATCCAAAAAAGGGATTTACAATTTTGTAAAAGTTGATTCAAATACGGAGAAGACGTTTAAAGAATCTTTGGAACAATACGAGGATGTTCGTGTTTATGTGAAGTTACCAGGGAAGTTCAGTATTGCGACTCCACTTGGAAACTATAACCCTGACTGGGCAATCGCCTTCCGTGAAGGAAGTGTCAAGCATATCTATTTTGTTGCAGAAACAAAAGGCTCTATGTCTAGTCTTCAATTAAAACAAGCTGAGCAAGCAAAAATTGCCTGTGCGCGTGCTCACTTTAAAGCATTAGCACAAGCTGGATTGATTAATGACCAGCACATCTATGATGTGGTTTCTAGCTATGAGGAATTATTAAATATTGTAAGATAGGGAGGAAAAAGAAATGGAATTTGTTGTATATCGTAAGGGAAGAGAAGTAGCTGTTTTTCAACTTAGGAGTGATGCAGAGAGATATGTGCGCTCTAAAACTGGATTTTTTGGTGAACCAGATGCTTATTATCAGATTGAACAAAGAGGTTGTTACCTGACAGAAGCAGCGGTAACTTACAAGGGATTGGCAGATGACTGTGATGAATTGATGACTTTGCGAAAATTCAGGGATTCTTATCTAGCTTTTCAAGATGGTGGTCAGGAGGAAATTGAATCCTACTATAAGATGGCTCCTAAGATTGTTGCCAAATTAGAGGAACATCCAAATCGTGAGGAAATACTAGAGTCTATCTGGGCAGAACTTGTCTTACCTTGTGTTTCCTTGATTAAAGCAGGAGAGGATCAAGCTTGCCATCAATTATATAAAACATATACACTGGAACTGTCACAAAAAGTGGTCCAATAAAACGAGTAGAGTATAGGAAAAGAGTTCGGGTTCTCGCTAACTTGTATAGTGAAGAGGCCCCCTATTCTATTTAGATCCCCAATACCAAAACAAGCGTCTCAAGCTAATCGCAAACTCAACTTATATTGAAGATTTTGAGTGGTATGATGATGAGACAAAAGAAGCCAATTTCTCTAGATGGCTTGATGAAATGGTGGGGCTGCAAGGGGTTATTTTTACCCCTTGGGATTTAAGGAACTAAGAAAACTATATAAATAGTATCAACTAACACAAAAAGGAATAATAAAGAAATGAAAGAACTAAATTTTTTGAAATATGCAACTATTGTATTTATGCTTTTTATCTTCTTTTGGGTAAGCTTTGGTGGTTATATCTTAGGAACTCAAGGAAATAATGAAGTAGAAACAGAGCAACAGATAAATAAAAAGATAGAAGATAGTGGATTGAAAGCAGAAATGAAAGACGCTGAGATTTTGAGTAAGTTTGTACTGACCCCAAAAAGTTAGACAATTAATTTATCCGAAGGATTTAGTTCTGTATTGCACAGGACTGAGTCCTTTTATTTTTACCTTAATTCGTTTATTGTTGTAGTAATCAATATAGTCTACAATGGCTTGTTCCAATTGCTTAAGCGACTCAAATGACTTCTCATAACCATAAAACATCTCCGATTTCAGAATGCCAAAGAAAGATTCCATCATGCCGTTGTCTGGGCTGTTACCTTTACGTGACATGGATGCTTGAATTCCCTTACCCTCTAGAAACTGATGATAAGAATCGTGTTGATATTGCCAGCCTTGGTCACTATGGAGAATCGTATTCTCGTAGCGCTTCTCTGTGAATGCTTGTTCCAACATTGTTTTTACTTGTTCTAAGTTGGGTGAAGTTGAAAGATTATAGGCGATAATTTCGCTATTAAAGCCATCTAAAACTGGTGATAAGTAAAGCTTTTGAGCGCTTGCTGGAATGGCAAATTCTGTCACGTCCGTATAACACTTTTCCATTGTTTTAGAGCCTTCAAATTGACGTTGAATGAGATTCTCTGCCTTCTTACCCACATCTCCTTTATGAGAAGAATATTTTCGTTTCTGTCGCATTTTAGCTTGTAAATTGAGTACTTTCATCAAGCGTTGAACTCTTTTATGATTTACCAGATAACCACGATTTCTGAGTTCTAAATGAATCCGACGATATCCGTAATTTCCTTTTTGTTCGATAAAAATGGATTGAATTTCAGCTTTAAGCTCTTGGTCCTTATCTGGTTTGTCTAGCTGTTTCAAGTGATAGTAGTAGGTCGAACGAGCTAGTTTAATGGCTTTTAGAAGAATATCTAACGAAAACTCAGTCATTAATTCTTGAACAATTTCTGTCTTTCTTCTTTCTCCTTCAATCGGAGTTCTCTCAACTTTTTTAGGATGGCATTCTCCGCTCTCAGATACTCGTTTTCTGCTTGAAGTCGTTCTAACTCTGTCATCTCTTCGGGTTTCTTCTTTGGTTTACGTCCCATTTTAGATGGTCTCCCTTTTGTTTTCTCAACAATAGTATACCCGTTTTTCTTGTATTGTGCCATCCAATTTGGAAGCATACCACGATTTGGGAGAGCATATTCGAGAGAAACTCTATCTTGAGACCAGTTTTCATGTAGAACTTTATCAATCATTTCTTGTTTTAATTCAGGAGAATAGTAACGATTTTTTTCTTTTTTGACGAACTCTATTCCATAACGATCAATCAATTTAATCATGTACCTAATATTAGAATTGTTTATCCCAAATTTATTTGAAAGCTTCTCTAAGCTATATCCTTGTTTTCTAAGTTCATAGATCTGAACTTTATCATCATAAGTTAATTTCATAATAAAAGCACCCCAAAAGTTAGATTTTTTCTGTCTAACTTTTGGGGTGCAGTACAGTTTTACAATGAAAAAGGCTATTTTATAGTAGTGTACAATGGTACTACAAAAGCCCCAGAAGTCTTCCAAGTTGATTTTTCTGAATGGGAGCTTATGAGTGTGGGTGAGCTGTATTAAAACGCTGTAGGAGGCTTGTGAGAGCCTTCTAGGGGGATGTTAGAAAGAGAGATAAAAGATAACATGAAAAGAGATAATGGCGATTATAATTTGTTTAAATTTGTGGGGATTGGAGCTGTAGTGTTTTGCTTATTTATTATTATAGGGTCAAGTTTTGTAACTGTTGGGTTAGATAGTAAAGAGCCTAAAATAGCACAAATAGAAAGCGCAGTAAGTCAAGAAGGCAAGTTACGTACTAATTTAAATGATGGTACAATTTTAGGTAAATTTTGGAATAGTGAAGGGCATTTTGTCGTAGTGTATGATGAGGAAACAAAAGTTGCTAAGATTTACCCAGTGAAGGAAAAGGAATGGGTTGAGTATAGAGTAGGGGAAACATATTAAACAGTGTTAGAGGGGCTACACTCACTTCTAAGTATCAAAAAAATGAGCACTTCCGTAATTGGAAATGCTCGTTTTTTGATATGTTTAGACTCTTAGTCTTTATTTTCGTATGGCAAGATCAAGTTCAAGATGATTCCTGTCATGGCTGATAGGGCAGTACCTGAAAGGGTAACTGGACCGAGTTTAAGGATAGCTCCTCCAAGTCCAAGGACCAACATAGCACTTGCGATGATTAGGTTACGCATTTGAGCGAAATCAACACGTTCTTTAATCAAGACTTTCAAACCGTTGCTGGCGATAACCCCATAGAGAAGGATTGACATACCACCAAGTACAGCATTTGGAATAGTTGAAATCAAGGCTGTGAATTTACCAAGGAAGCTAAGAGCAATCGCGATAAAGGCAGCGTTACGGATAACTGAGACAGAAGCGATACGAGTCATACCGATAACCCCTGTATTTTCTCCGTAAGTTGTATTGGCTGGACCACCAAGGAAGGCAGAAACAGAAGTTGCGATACCGTCACCAAGAAGAGTACGGTGAAGACCTGGCTCTTTCAAGAATTGACGGCCACAGATTTGACCCAAAACAGTATGGTCTCCGATATGCTCAGAAATTGTTACGATAGCGATTGGCAAGATGGCGATGGTTTCTGGACCAAAGTAAAGATTGTACTCTTTAAAGGCACCACCAGTGCTAAATGGTAAGTAGAAACCAGGAATTTCAAACCAGTTAGCTTTAAGAACGGGTGTAAAGTCTACCAAGCCAAGAGTTAGCGCAAAGAGGTAACCACCGATAATGGCAAATAGGAATGGAATGATTCGTAGGAATCCTTTTCCTTTTGTATTGATAAAGGCAGCAATCAAGAAAGTAACAACTGCTACAAGAGCATTTTTCCAATTTCCATCCGCTACAAGACCAGCGTTAGTAACAGCTGAACCTGCAAGTCCAAGACCGATAACGATGATCATAGGTCCAATGATGATTGGTGGCAAGAGTTTATCAATCCATTTTGTACCCGCAAAACGAACACTTGCAGCCACAAGGACATAGACCAAACCAGTCAAGATAACCCCTGTTTGGGCAGCAGATACATCACCACCCATTTCTTTCATAGCAAGTGACATTGCTGTGATAAAGGCAAATGAAGAACCTAGATAAACTGGAACTTTAAAACCGGTTGAAATCATGTAGATGAGTGTTCCTACACCTGAAGCAAAAAGGGCAACAGATACAGGCATTCCCAAAATCAATGGTACTAAGATGGTCGCACCAAACATGGCGAAAACGTGTTGGAAGCTAAGGAGAATTCCTTTTCCAGCTGAAGGACGTTGGTCAACGTCTAGTAACAAATCAACAGTTGATTCTTGTTTCATATAAACCTCACTTTTGGGCATCAAAAAAGAGCCCATTATTTTACAGCAATAGGCCCTCAGAGTAAGACTTCTCTAAAATCTAGACTTTAAAGAGTTTTAAATATTTCTGCGTCTTCGTCACCTCACGGGATGACATTAAAAACCTTTGCTTGTGATAGTATAGCAGAAATTACGAACTTTGTAAATATTTTTTTACTAAAAAATTTAAAGCGGGCGTTTGTTGGGCATGCCAGCCTTTCTTGGATATTTATTTGGCGTTTCTTTTTTCTTTTCCACCACTGTGATGTAACGCGGATCTCCATTTGGTAGATCGTAGCTGAGATTGTCTTCTACTTTACTAAAAAGGAGGTTGAGGGCATTCTTAGCTTCTAACAATTCCTCTGGAGCATTGCTGGCCTTGAGTGCCAATAGTTTTCCGCCAACTTTAAGGTAGGGAATAGTTAATTCAGATAGGACTTGCATACGGGCAACCGCACGAGCCGTTACAAAATCATAGTGAGCACGGAAGTTTTTGTCTTGGGCAAAATCTTCGGCACGTCCATGGTAGAAATGAACATCGTCTAAATCCAGTTCTTGAGCCAAAAGTTGGAGGAAGTTGATGCGCTTGTTGAGAGAATCAATGATGGTCACATCTAACTGAGGATAGAGGATTTTCATTGGTAGACTAGGAAATCCTGCCCCAGCTCCAATATCAAGAAGTTTGATAGTTTCATTGGGAATCAAGCCTTGCAGAATGGGTGCAATCGAATCGTAAAAATGTTTGAGATAAACTTCTTCCTTGTCTGTAATAGCCGTCAAATTAATCTTTTCATTCCACTCGACCAAGAGCTCAAAATAACGTTCAAATTGTTTTTTTTGCTGGTCCGAAAGTGGAAGATTCTGATCGGCAAGCAGGTTGTAAAATGTTTCTGGTTTCATAGTTATTTCCTTCTTTAGTATCATCTTATTTTACCACAATCATTAAAAATTTGATATACTGGTACTAATCTAAAAGTAGAAAGGACTTATATAATGACTTGGATTATTCTTGGAGTTATCGCTCTTATTGTTATTTTTGTGATTGTTAGCTATAACGGTTTGGTTAAGAATCGTATGCAAACAAAGGAGGCTTGGAGTCAGATTGATGTTCAGTTGAAACGTCGAAACGATCTCTTGCCAAACTTGATTGAGACTGTAAAAGGTTATGCCAAATATGAAGGTTCTACCCTTGAAAAGGTGGCAGAACTACGTAACCAAGTGGCGGCAGCGACTTCACCAGCAGAAGCTATGAAAGCTAGTGATGCCCTCACTCGTCAGGTTTCAGGTATTTTTGCTGTTGCAGAAAGCTATCCAGATTTGAAAGCCAGTGCCAACTTTGTTAAATTGCAAGAGGAGTTGACAAACACAGAAAATAAAATTTCTTACTCTCGTCAACTCTACAACAGTGTTGTCAGCAACTACAATGTAAAATTAGAAACTTTCCCAAGCAATATTATCGCTGGAATGTTTGGCTTTAAAGCAGCGGATTTCCTTCAAACACCAGAAGAGGAAAAGGCAGTTCCTAAAGTTGATTTTAGCGGATTAGGTGACTAAGATGTTGTTTGATCAAATTGCGAGCAATAAACGAAAAACCTGGATTTTGTTGCTGGTATTTTTCCTACTCTTAGCTCTTGTTGGCTATGCGGTTGGTTACCTCTTTATGCGGTCTGGGTTTGGTGGTTCGGTTATTGCGCTGATTATCGGCTTTATCTATGCCTTGTCCATGATTTTTCAATCGACAGAGATTGTCATGTCCATGAATGGAGCGCGTGAGGTGGATGAACAAACGGCACCAGACCTCTACCATGTAGTAGAAGATATGGCTATGGTCGCTCAGATTCCTATGCCCCGTGTTTTCATCATTGATGATCCAGCCTTAAATGCCTTTGCGACAGGTTCAAATCCTCAAAACGCAGCGGTTGCTGCGACTTCAGGTCTCCTTGCTATCATGAATCGTGAAGAACTAGAAGCTGTTATGGGACATGAAGTCAGTCATATTCGTAATTATGATATCCGTATTTCGACTATTGCTGTTGCCCTTGCTAGTGCTATCACCATGCTTTCTAGTATGGCAGGTCGTATGATGTGGTGGGGTGGAGCAGGTCGTAGACGAAGTGATGATGACCGAGAAGGAAATGGCTTAGAAATCATTATGCTAGTGGTTTCCCTACTAGCTATTGTGCTGGCACCTCTCGCTGCAACCTTGGTGCAACTAGCTATTTCTCGTCAGAGGGAATTCCTAGCTGATGCTTCTAGTGTTGAGTTGACTCGCAATCCTCAAGGGATGATTAATGCTCTACGTAAGTTGGATAATAGTAAACCGATGAGTCGTCCTGTCGATGATGCCAGCAGTGCACTTTATATCAATGCTCCTAAGAAAGGTGGAGGGTTCCAAAAACTCTTTTATACCCACCCACCTATCTCAGAACGGATTGAACGCTTGAAACACATGTAAAAAAATCCAGAGGTGATCTCTGGATTTTTGCTATGTTCAAAAAATTATAAATCTTGTAAATCGACGACTTCCAAACCATTTTCTGTCAAACGATAGATACTCGTACAGACCTCTTTTAAGAAGCGTCTGTCATGCGAAACAGTGATCAGACCGCCGGGATATGAGGCAAAGAGTTTTCTGATTTGGGGTTGAGAAGTGGGTGAAAAGTTTCGTGTGGGTTCATCCAGAAGGAGAAAGTTTGGTTTGCGCAAGACTAAATCCAAAAGCAGGAGTTTACCCTGTTGCCCGCCAGATAAGGAGCGAATTTGATGCTGCATTTCTGGATAACTGAAATTGAGACTAGCTAGATGAGATTGGATTTTCTGTAGTTCCTCTTTTTCTCCAGTTTTGCTGAGGTAGGCTATTGGTGATAAATCCAATTGCAGTTTTTTGTGGTAATCTTGTGGCATAAAACCAAGGGAAATTTCTCTTTTATCATTCAGAAGTTGCTGTAATTTGGCTAACAGAGTCGATTTTCCAATACCATTTGGGCCGATAATACCAATTTTTTCTTGGCCACGGACAGTTAGTTGTAGCTTTTGAACCAAAACTCGGTCGCCAATGGCCAAATTTTCCTTTTCCAGTTGGATTAAGACTTTAGAAGCAGGTAATGGTTGTATATCTGAGAAGAAAAGTCTGATTTCTTCCTCTTCAAGTGGTTTTTGGGTCATGGACTGAGCTGTCTTTTCAAAGCGTTTTTCTTGAGAGAGGACATTTTTCATCTTTTTAGCCAATAGGCGACCAGCAGTACTGTCTTTAGTAGCTCGAAGCGCAGTTTCTACATTTTGCTTGACTCGTCGATGTTTTTCCATGGTTTTATTGTAGGCTCTTTGGTCGTTAGCAGCTTGCTGGCTTTGTTTGGTAAAATTAGCCTTTCTCTGCTCACTATAGCAATCATAGTCTAAATGCTCTACTAGTGTTTCCGCTTCTTTACGGTGCTTGACCAGTCGCAAGTGGACAATAGTATCAGCCGTTTCAGAAAGAAAGTCTTCATCATGGGAAATGAAAATAACAGTTTGCCTAATCTTGCGAATCTGACCTTTTAGCCAATCAACTGTTTCAAGGTCCAGGTCATTTGAAGGTTCATCTAAAAATAGAATCTCAAAGGTTTTGGCTAACTCATGGATGAGCTGAATCTTCAAAGATTCGCCCCCCGAAAGGCTCCCAATCTCTTGATCGCTAGCGAAACGGTTGCTATCAAAGTGTAACTCCTCCGCCAAACGATAAAGAATGCTGTAGTCTAAATCAATAGTATCTAAAAAGAAGTAGTCGTGTAGACTTCTCTTTTTCAGCTCCTCGGGAAGTTTTTGAGGAATGTAAGCGAGTGACTGATAGTCAGACTGGATGTCTCCCTTGATAGTGAAATCAGACAAAACTTCCCCCATTAAAGTTTTAAGTAAGGTTGATTTGCCATTTCCTTCTTCACCAATAATAGCTACCTTTTCCCCATCTTGGATGGTCATGCTTAAGTCGGCTACAAGGTCTCGTAAATCTTTGTTTTGAGTGATGGTCAGGTGATTGATTTTTATCATATTGTTGCCCTTTCTAGAATGTCCATAGTGCATAACAAAAAGCTCTACTTTACCTAGTAGAGCCAATGTCTATGTCAAAAAAAACTCTATTAATACTCTTCGAAAATCTCTTCAAACCACGTCAGCGTCGCCTTACCGTATATATGTGACTGACTTCGTCAGTCTTATCTACAACCTCAAAACAGTGTTTTGAGCAACCTGCGGCTAGCTTCCTAGTTTGCTTTTTGATTTTCATTGAGTATAAAATGCTAGAAAAAGAGCATAAAAGAGCACACAAAAAGAGACAAAAACAAGATCTACTAAATAAAGGTTCTTTATTTGATAGACTTAGTTGTTCATGTCTCCCTTACCTCCTAGTATTAGTACCTCTATCCTATACCTTTCAGGTTATTTTGTCAACAGAAAACTGACAATTCTAATCTCTAGAATCCAAAAACAGGTCCATAAAGAGTTAGTACGTGTTTGACATGCTCGTAATGGAACTTGTCATAGTTTCGCCAAGCGGTGCGTGCTTGATCATTCAGTTTTAGACTACCCAGTCCAATAAGTAGACTGGTACGTTGGTAAAATTTCTCAAGGTCGATTAAAATACTGTTGTCCAACTTTTCCGCTTTTTTGAGCTCTAGCAGAGTAGTGTTAAGCAATTCTTGCAGTCGAATATCATCTGCCGTACCCTGTTTGCAGCTTTGGAAACTTTTATTTAACTCGGATAGGAGTTGGGTTGCATTAGTAATGAGTTCTTTGTCTTCCATATGAGCATCCTCCTTGCTCTGATGTATTATTGCCTATAGTATAGCACTAAAAAATAAAAATGTCATAGTAAATATGTTAAAAAATCGAAATTTAATTACAAAGTTTGCTGTGCTGATTTGTAGCCTTTTCATGGTATAATCAAGAGAGTAAATCTTTATGGAGGAAGTATGAAATTAAATATTCAAGAAATTCGTAAGCAGCCTGAAGGCCTACACTTTGAACAAACGTTAGACCTAGCCGCAGACCTGCGTGCACGCAATCAAGAAATTTTAGATGTGAGAGATATCCTTGCGGTTGGGAAAGTACAGTACGAAGACCGTATGTATTTCTTAGATTATCAGTTGTCTTATACCATTGTTCTTGCTTCAAGTCGCAGTATGGAGCCGGTTGAGTTAGTTGAATCTTATCCAGTCACGGAAGTTTTCATGGAAGGCGCAACCAACCAACTAGATCAGGAAGTTTTAGACGATGATTTGGTCTTGCCTATCGAAAATGGAGAACTTGACCTTGCTGAGAGCGTGTCAGACAATATCCTACTAAACATTCCTATCAAGGTTTTGACGGCTGAAGAAGAGGCCGGTCAAGGATTTGTTTCAGGAAATGATTGGCAAATCATGACAGAGGAAGAATACCAAGCTCAACAAGCAGTTAAGAAAGAAGAAAACAGTCCTTTTGCTGGCCTACAAGGACTATTTGATGGAGACGAATAATGGTCTTGTCAAAAAAACGAGCACGAAAGGTGCTAGAAGAAATCATTGCTCTGTTTCCAGATGCTAAGCCTAGTCTTGATTTTACCAATCATTTTGAACTCTTGGTTGCGGTCATGTTGTCAGCTCAGACAACGGATGCAGCGGTAAATAAGGCTACACCGGGTCTCTTTGCTGCTTTTCCAACGCCACAAGCCATGTCTGTTGCGACAGAGGGTGAGATTGCTTCACACATTTCTCGCCTGGGGCTGTATCGGAATAAGGCTAAATTCCTTAAAAAATGTGCCCAACAGTTACTAGATGATTTTGATGGTCAAGTTCCTCAAACACGTGAGGAATTGGAGAGTTTGGCAGGTGTTGGTCGCAAGACAGCCAATGTTGTCATGAGTGTGGGCTTTGGAATTCCAGCCTTTGCAGTAGATACTCATGTGGAGCGTATTTGCAAACACCACGATATCGTCAAAAAATCAGCGACACCACTTGAGGTGGAAAAGCGGGTCATGGATATCTTGCCACCGGAGCAGTGGTTAGCTGCCCATCAGGCCATGATTTATTTTGGAAGAGCTATTTGTCATCCTAAAAATCCAGAGTGTGACCAGTACCCACAGTTATATGACTTTAGCAATTTATAAGATGGGGTTTCAAAAGTTTTTGCTTGATTTTAAGCATGCTTTGTGCTATAGTATTTGATAACTAAATATTCCTTTAAACCTGTCCCGTGAGGCAGGCAAGGAGCGTGATAAAGTAGAAAGGTGGAGTCTATACTGTTTGCAGTAGGGCTTACTTAGCTATACATTTCAAGTCTCCTTGTTTAAGGAGACTTTTCTTTTTGGAGGTTTGTCATGAAGGCAAAAGAAGTTGTAGACGAATTGACTGTCAAACGAGCGATTACGCGTATTACTTATGAGATTATCGAACGCAACAAAGATTTGAATAAAATCGTCTTGGCTGGTATTAAAACTCGTGGTGTATTTATCGCCCACCGAATCCAAGAACGTTTGGAGCAACTAGAAAATCTTTCAGTTCCTGTTGTGGAATTGGATACCAAACCTTTCCGTGATGATGTTAAAAGTGGAGAAGATACTTCTTTGGTTTCTGTTGATGTGACAGACCGTGAAGTTATCTTGGTGGATGATGTGCTCTATACAGGTCGTACCATCCGTGCTGCTATTGATAATATTGTAGGTCATGGTCGTCCTGCGCGCGTGAGTTTAGCTGTTCTGGTCGATCGTGGACATAGAGAATTGCCAATCCGTCCAGATTACGTTGGAAAAAACATCCCAACTAGTCGTTCTGAAGAAATCATCGTAGAGATGGCAGAACTTGATGGCCAAGACAGAGTTCTGATTACTGAAGAAGCTTAGAAAGCTAAAGGAGTAGCCATGTCAGAAAATCAACAAGCATTGAACCATGTGGTATCCATGGAAGATCTCACTGTCAATCAAGTGATGAAATTGATTAAGCGAGGAATTGAGTTTAAAAATGGAGCTCAGCTTCCTTATGAAGACCATCCGATTGTTTCCAATCTTTTCTTTGAGGATTCTACACGGACGCATAAGTCCTTTGAAGTAGCAGAGATTAAACTGGGGCTGGAACGACTTGACTTTGATGTGAAGACTAGTTCAGTTAATAAGGGTGAGACACTCTATGATACCATTTTGACTTTATCTGCTCTAGGAGTTGACGTCTGTGTGATTCGCCACCCAGAGGTTGACTACTACAGAGAGTTAATTGCAAGTCCCACGATTACGACTTCCATTATCAATGGTGGAGATGGTTCGGGCCAACACCCTAGCCAGAGCTTGCTTGATTTGATGACCATTTATGAGGAATTTGGCCACTTTGAGGGGCTTAAGGTTGCGATTGCAGGTGACTTGGACCACTCACGCGTTGCCAAATCCAATATGCAGATTTTGAAACGCTTGGGAGCTGAACTCTTTTTCGCTGGACCTGAGGAATGGAGGAGTCAAGAGTTTGCAGACTATGGACAGTTTGTAACTATTGATGAAATCATTGATCAGGTGGATGTCATGATGTTTCTCCGTGTGCAACATGAACGTCATGATAGTGGAGCTGTCTTTTCAAAAAAAGATTACCATGCCCAACATGGCTTGACTCAAGAACGTTACGATCGTTTGAAAGAAACAGCAATCCTTATGCACCCAGCTCCAGTCAATCGTGATGTAGAAATCGCAGATCACTTGGTTGAAGCACCAAAATCACGGATTGTCCAACAAATGACCAATGGTGTCTTTGTTCGAATGGCAATCTTAGAATCCGTACTGGCGAGTAGAAACGCCAACTAAAACACAAGACGTTAAAAGACGCCAGTGAGCGTCCACGAGAGGTGAAAATATGACAAAAAGACTTCTAGTATTAGAAGATGGCACAGTTTTTGAAGGCAAGGCCTTCGGAGCAGATATTGATGTAACAGGCGAAATCGTCTTTAATACAGGCATGACCGGCTACCAAGAATCCATTACAGACCAGTCTTATAATGGACAAATCTTGACCTTTACTTATCCTTTGGTGGGAAATTATGGAATTAACCGTGATGATTACGAATCCATTATTCCAACTTGTAAGGGAGTCGTTGTTTTTGAAGAAGCGCGTCGAGCTAGCAATTGGCGAAATCAAATGACCTTGGATGAATTTTTGAAAGCCAAGAAAATTCCTGGTATTTCAGGGATTGATACGCGTGCACTCACCAAGATTATCCGTAAGCATGGTACTATGCGTGCAACCTTGACCCATGTTGGGGACAGTATGGACCATGTGACGGACCAGCTCCAAGCGACAGTCTTACCGACTGACAATATCAAACAGGTTTCTACTAAAACTTCATATCCAGCTCCAGGAGTTGGTTTAAGCGTGGTGTTAGTGGACTTTGGTCTCAAGCACTCAATCCTACGTGAACTTTCTAAACGCAACTGTAACGTGACAGTTGTTCCTTATTCGACAACGGCTGAAGAAATTCTCCATCTCAATCCTGACGGAGTTATGTTGTCAAATGGTCCAGGTAACCCAGAAGACGTTCCACAAGCACTTGACATGATTCGCGGTGTGCAAGGAAAAATTCCAATTTTTGGTATTTGTATGGGACATCAACTCTTTGCTATGGCAAACGGGGCTAAGACTTACAAGATGAAGTTTGGTCACCGTGGTTTCAACCATGCGGTACGTGAAATTGCTACAGGACGTGTGGATTTTACAAGTCAAAACCATGGTTATGCAGTCAGCCGTGAGGATTTGCCAGAGCATTTGATCATTACTCACGAAGAAATCAATGACAAGTCAGTTGAAGGTGTGCGTCACAGATACCAACCTGCTTTCTCTGTTCAATACCATCCAGATGCAGCCCCTGGTCCTCATGATGCCAGCTATCTATTTGACGAGTTTATCGAGATGATGGAAGCTTTTAAACAACCAAACTAAGAACGAGTAAAAGCTCGTCGGAGAATTTATTTAATGGCAACCCGAGAGTTGCCGAATAGAAAGGCAGGTCGTTTCTTTTAGTCGCTATTAGGCGAACTAAAAACTCCCTGCACTAGATTTTTTACCGAAAAGTATCGTTTCGCTAAAAAATCGTCGGAGAATTTATTTAATGTCGCCCTGAGAGGCGACGAATAGAAAGGAGAAGGGTGGTCCGTATTTGCTGAACTGAATACGGGCTACGGACGGCGCTAAAAAGATAGTTATTCCTAGAACTGATAGTTCTTCGTCATAACTCCTATTTTAGCTTTGTCCGCTTGACGCCCTTAATATCTTATAAATGCCTAAACGTACTGATATTCAAAAAATTATGGTGATTGGTTCTGGTCCGATTATTATTGGTCAGGCTGCTGAGTTTGACTACGCTGGGACCCAGGCTTGCTTGTCTTTGAAAGAGGAAGGGTATGAGGTTGTTTTGGTTAACTCAAATCCTGCAACTATCATGACGGACAAGGAAATTGCTGATAAGGTTTATATTGAACCGATTACACTTGAGTTTGTGACACGAATTCTTCGTAAGGAACGTCCAGATGCCTTGCTACCAACACTCGGTGGTCAGACAGGGCTCAATATGGCCATGGAATTGTCTAAAAATGGTATCCTAGATGAGCTTGGAGTGGAACTTCTGGGAACTAAATTATCTGCTATTGACCAAGCGGAGGACCGTGACCTCTTCAAACAATTGATGGAGGAACTTGAGCAACCAATTCCTGAATCTGAAATTGTTAATACAGTAGAAGAAGCAGTTGCCTTTGCAGCAACAATTGGCTACCCAGTCATCGTTCGTCCAGCCTTTACACTTGGTGGTACTGGTGGTGGTATGTGTGCCAATGAGGAAGAATTGCGTGAAATCGCTGAAAATGGGTTGAAATTGTCACCTGTCACCCAATGTTTGATTGAGCGTTCAATCGCAGGTTTCAAGGAAATCGAATACGAAGTGATGCGTGACTCAGCTGACAATGCCCTTGTTGTTTGTAACATGGAAAACTTTGACCCAGTCGGTATCCACACAGGGGACTCTATCGTATTTGCCCCTGCGCAAACCATGTCCGACTATGAAAACCAAATGCTTCGTGATGCTAGTTTGAGCATTATTCGCGCTCTCAAGATTGAAGGCGGATGTAACGTTCAGCTTGCGCTTGATCCACACAGCTTTAAGTACTATGTTATTGAAGTTAACCCTCGTGTATCTCGTTCTTCAGCTCTTGCCTCTAAGGCAACAGGTTATCCAATTGCTAAATTGGCTGCTAAGATTGCGGTAGGGTTGACCTTGGATGAAGTTATTAACCCAGTTACAGGTTCAACTTATGCCATGTTTGAGCCGGCCCTTGACTACGTGGTTGCTAAGATTCCACGCTTTCCATTTGATAAGTTTGAGAAGGGTGAACGTCGTCTTGGAACTCAGATGAAGGCAACTGGAGAAGTTATGGCAATCGGTCGTAACATCGAGGAATCTCTCCTTAAAGCTTGTCGCTCTCTAGAAATTGGTGTCCATCATAATGAAATGCCTGAGCTTGCAGATGTTTCAGATGACGCCTTGATTGAAAAAGTTGTCAAGGCTCAAGATGACCGTCTCTTCTATGTATCAGAAGCCATTCGTCGTGGTTATACACCAGAAGAGATTGCTGACTTGACTAAGATTGATATCTTCTACCTTGATAAACTCTTGCATATCTTTGAGATTGAGCAAGAATTGGGCGCACATCCTCAGGATGTCGATGTCCTGAAAACAGCAAAACTCAATGGTTTCTCAGACTGTAAGATTGCGGAACTTTGGGGAACAACAGCTGATCAAGTTCGCCAACTTCGTTTAGAAAACAAGATTGTCCCAGTTTACAAGATGGTAGATACTTGTGCCGCAGAGTTTGACTCAGAAACACCGTATTTCTATTCAACCTATGGTTGGGAAAACGAGTCTATCAAGTCCGATAAAGAATCTGTACTTGTCCTAGGTTCTGGTCCAATCCGTATTGGTCAGGGCGTTGAGTTTGACTACGCAACTGTTCACTCGGTTAAGGCTATTCAGGCGGCTGGCTACGAAGCCATCATCATGAACTCAAACCCAGAGACCGTTTCAACAGACTTCTCTGTATCAGATAAGCTTTACTTTGAGCCATTGACTTTCGAAGATGTTATGAATGTCATTGACTTGGAGCAACCAAAAGGGGTTATTGTTCAGTTCGGTGGTCAAACAGCCATCAATCTTGCGGAGCCATTGGCAAAAGCAGGTGTAACCATTTTGGGAACTCAAGTCGCTGACCTAGACCGAGCTGAAGACCGCGACCTCTTCGAGCAAGCTCTAAAAGATTTGGATATTCCACAGCCACCAGGACAAACGGCTACCAATGAAGAAGAAGCAGTTCTTGCAGCTCGCAAGATTGGCTTCCCAGTTCTTGTCCGCCCATCTTATGTACTTGGTGGACGTGCCATGGAAATCGTTGAAAACGAAGAAGACCTTCGTTCTTATATGCGTACTGCGGTTAAGGCAAGTCCAGACCACCCAGTTCTTGTTGACTCTTACATCGTTGGGCAAGAATGCGAAGTTGATGCCATTTCAGATGGTAAAAATGTACTCATTCCTGGTATCATGGAGCATATCGAACGTGCCGGTGTCCACTCAGGTGACTCAATGGCCGTTTACCCACCACAAACCTTGTCGCAAAAGGTGCAAGAAACAATCGCAGACTATACTAAACGCCTAGCAATCGGTCTTAACTGCCTTGGAATGATGAACATCCAGTTTGTCATCAAGGATGAAAAAGTCTATGTTATTGAGGTTAATCCACGTGCCAGCCGTACGGTTCCATTTCTTTCTAAAGTGACCAATATCCCTATGGCTCAAGTAGCAACCAAGCTCATTCTTGGTCAAAAACTTGAAGAACTTGGTTACCAAGATGGACTTTACCCTGAAAGCACTCGTGTTCATATCAAGGCACCTGTTTTCTCCTTTACGAAACTAGCTAAGGTAGACAGCTTGCTTGGTCCTGAAATGAAGTCAACAGGTGAAGTTATGGGTTCTGATACAACTTTGGAAAAAGCTTTGTACAAAGCCTTTGAAGCTTCTTACCTACACTTGCCAACCTTTGGAAATGTTGTATTTACCATTGCTGATGATGCAAAAGAAGAGGCCTTGGATTTAGCTCGTCGTTTCCAAAATATTGGATATGGAATCCTCGCGACAGAAGGGACAGCAGCCTTCTTTGCTAGTCATGGATTGCAAGCTCAACCTGTTGGTAAGATTGGTGATGACGATAAAGATATCCCAAGTTTTGTTCGCCAAGGAAGAATCCAAGCTATTATTAACACAGTTGGAACAAAACGAACTGCTGATGAAGATGGTGAGCAGATTCGCCGTTCAGCCATTGAACACGGGGTCCCCCTCTTTACAGCCCTAGATACAGCTAACGCCATGCTCAAAGTATTGGAAAGCCGTAGTTTTGTTACAGAAGCAATTTAAATAGAAAAAAGAGAAGGTGTAACGATCTTCTCTTTTTTGTTATATTTTTTCTTGTAAACTACTGCTTAATCAGCTTTTGCGATAAGCTTTAATACTGTGGCTATACCACTCTTGCATTTCTTTTGATGGTGGTGTCATATAATCCCCATACATCTGGGTTAAAAATTGATCATATTTTTTAGGGACGGGCAACATACGGCCTTCAAACTCAGTTAAGATGAGTTCTTTAAAGGTATCAACTGGGAAGACTTCTTTCATACCTTCCTTACCAATCCCAATTCCTCCTTCATATTGAGGAGTGTTGGTTGCAGCATTTTTGACTAGCTGATCAATTTTCTTGTAAAAGTAACGGGGATTGACCACTCGGAGGGCGTACCAGCTACATAATCTTAGAAAATCTTTTAACTTGCTATCACCGTGAACTGCGCGTGATTTTTTAATATAAGCTAGTTGACGAAGGGCTACATACTTATAACTCTTGTCGACAATGCTCAAATCTGTAAAGCGATCAATTGGGAAGACATCGATAAAGAGACTGGTGTCATGACGCTTGTACTTAACATGGTCTTCGATAACAGTAGAAGTATCCAAAATCGATGCGAAATTATGGAAGTACCAAGAAGAAGTGTCGTATGAAAGAACCTTATAGCGAGGGTGATTTTCTTTTTCAATAATCTTCAGTAAACGCTCATAATCTTCACGATAGAGAGAAATATCAATATCATCATCCCATGGAATCATACCTTTGTGGCGGATAGCTCCAAGCATGGTTCCATAACTGAGAAAATAAGGAATATTATGTTTCTTACAAGTCTCATCAATATAGTCTAGCAGGGCTAGTTGAATTTCTTTAATTTCTTTTTTTTCTAAATACTGCATCCTAATCCTCCAATTTGTAAGCGTGAAATTCATGACTGTAGAAGCGTTTTTCTTCTGGTGGTAGGGTCATATAATCTCCATAAAATTGTGTCAAAATAGTATCAAACTTTTCAGGTGCAGGAAGGCTTAAATTTTCAAAGGGTAAATCAATTGTTTTATCAAAGGTACCACTTGGGAAGACTTCCTTTTCTTTAAATTTAGAAGGGATAAAAGCCATATACTGCCCATCCTTACGACTATATTTTTGAATTTCTTTCTCGATTTTATGTGCGAAATAACGAGGAGAAACAGGTCGAAGGAGTAACCAGAAGGCTGTTCGTATCCAATCTTTTAAAAGGTTATCTTTATAGACAATATTTTTGTGTTTACTGAAAGACAGAAGTTTGAAGCTTTCCAGCTTATAACAAGTATCAATGACCTTAGGATCATCAAAGCGATCCATAGGGAAAATATCGATAAAAACACCTGACTCATAGGTTTTTGTATTCCGAGTATCAATAATTTTAGTCGTACTGTCTGTTATTTTGATAAAGTTGTTAAAGTAGTTCTTATCAGTTTCTAAGGAAAGGAGCTTATATTTGCTTTTTTCCTTTTGAAAAATGTTTATAAATCGTTGGTAGTCTTCTCGAGGCATGGACAGATCAATATCGTCGTCCCAAGGAATAAAGCCCTGATGTCGAACCGCCCCAATCAGAGTACCGTAGTTAATAATATAGTTGATATTGTGCTTTTTACAGAGAGTATCAATATAATCCAAAATTTCTAATTCAATTTGTTTGGCATCTTCAATGGTTAGTTGTTTCATTTTAAACTCCTATGATCTTTTGAATTTATTTTTTAAGGCTAGGACATGGTTTAAAAATTCATAGAAAATGCTATCTTTGGTGAAGACAAGTAGACCAATATAAGAGATGGCTGATAGCAAGACAATCAAACCAGTATTAATCAAAAATGGCAAATTAATGACCATATCCACGGGATACAAGAAATTAATCAGGAAATAAATTCCTACAAAGGAAAGTGAAAAGAGCGAGTATCGAATAGTATAGCTGAAGATATGTCCTAAGTGGATGAGTTGTTTTCTATGGATGAAAATGATATAGAAAACAAGTAGAGAGGCCTCTGATAGCATAGTTGTCAGTAAGTAGTATTCAGGAGCCACGATGTGGTTGAAAAAGAGGAGACTATTTAAGCCCAAATTGAGCAATCCTGCAAAGACTGTATAGACTGTGATTCGTTTTTCATAGCCATTTGTAAAGAGAATTTGGGAACCAAGAATGGTATCCAGTGCCAGGATAATCGTACGAAAAGCGAAGAGAGAGGTTAAGATACCGCCTCCGATATATTTTTCACTACCATAAAGTAGGATGGCATTTGGTCCTAAAACCATGAGTCCGAAGCTCAGTGGAATGATAAAGAAGTTAAAGATTCGACTGCCTCTGTTAACCAGAGAAACATAGGCTTCTTTGTCTCCTTTTCCTAGATAATAACTGAGACGAGGCACACTCACTCCTATTGCACCTGTTACAACCCCAGCTATAACGGTCACAATTCGTTGAGCCATGGTATAGTAACTAACGTTGACATCAATCCCTGTTTTTACGAGGAAGAGACGATCCAAAAAAGTGAAGAGCATATTAGCATTGGCAAAGACTAACATGGCTGTTAGAGGGAGAAAGAGCGGTTTAAAATCACTTATGTGAATCTTAACAAGCTTAATGTCTCTTTTAATCCAAAAATAACTAATCAGATAGTTAATCAGTGTCGATAAACTCATCACAAGTGTATAGACAACAATATCGTGTTCATTTTTGACAAACAGGAAAATAGAGACCAGCATCAGGATACGGATGAAGGCAGTCTTGTAAAAAAGAAAACTGTAATTTTCCAGAGCTTCATTGACCCACTCGATTGAAAAAATCTGGGCAATGAGTTGAATCCCCATAACAAGGTAGACCTTTTTGATGATTGGATTATCTGTAAAGAAGAGAGGATAGGCAAGGATATAGACAGCGGTAGTCAAAATCGTACAAGCTATGCACAAATAAAAAAGACTAGAGAAGGTTCTATTCAGATCTTTTTTGTTATCCTTGACATTGCTGATGGCTCGTAAACCGTAGTTATAGACCCCATAAGTTGCAAAGGGTAAGAAAAATGACAAAATTGTGTCGACTGAGTTGAAGTAACCATAGTCAGTTCGGTCCAAGACACGCGCGACGTAGGTACCAGTTAAGATGGGAAAAATAATATTCAAGACACGAATTCCCATGTAAGATAGAGCATTTAATTTTATACTTTTCATTCAATTTACCTCGTTTTTCATTATATCATAAAGTCAGCTAATAAGAAATGAAGGGCAGTAATACTCTTCGAAAATCAAATTCAAACCACGTCAGCGTCGCCTTACCGTATATATGTTACTGACTTCGTCAGTTCTATCTGCAACCTCAAAGCAGTGCTTTGAGCAACCTGCGGCTAGCTTCCTAGTTTGCTTTTTGATTTTCATTGAGGATAAGTCAAGTAATCACTTTGAAGTTTCAAAGCTTAATTTTAAGTTTTCTTTAAGAAAACTATATTATTCTGAAGAACTCTAAAATTTCACAGCCATTTATTAGTAATGACTACAGAATTCCTAGTCATTACTAGAAATGGACTAGTTTCTTTGAATAATAGAACTCCTTAATCCTTCTATTCTAGAACGGGATGATTAGTATTTCTTTCATGATAGGACTAGATTGTGGTATAATAGAGAGAACAAGTTTTTTTAGTAAGACAAAGGAGAAAATAGATGATTTATGCAGGAATTCTTGCTGGTGGAACTGGCACACGCATGGGAATCAGTAACTTGCCAAAACAATTTTTAGAGCTAGGTGATCGACCTATTTTGATTCATACAATTGAAAAATTTGTATTGGAACCAAGTATTGAAAAAATTGTAGTTGGGGTTCATGGAGACTGGGTTTCTCATGCAGAAGATCTTGTAGATAAATATCTTCCTCTTCACAAGGAACGTATCATCATTACAAAGGGTGGTGCTGACCGTAATACGAGTATTGAGAAAATCATTGAAGCCATTGATGCTTATCGTCCGCTTACTCCAGAGGATATCGTTGTTACCCACGATTCTGTTCGTCCATTTATTACACTTCGCATGATTCAGGACAATATCAAACTTGCCCAAAATCATGACGCAGTGGACACAGTGGTAGAGGCGGTTGATACTATCGTTGAAAGCACCAACGGTCAATTTATTACAGATATTCCAAATCGTGCTCACCTCTATCAAGGACAAACGCCTCAAACGTTCCGTTGCAAGGACTTCATGGATCTTTATGGCTCTCTTTCTACTGAAGAGAAGGAAATCTTGACAGATGCATGTAAAATCTTTGTGATTAAAGGAAAAGATGTGGCCTTGGCTAAGGGCGAATACTCAAACCTAAAAATCACAACAGTGACAGATTTGAAGATTGCAAAAAGTATGATTGAGAAAGACTAGTAAAATGATTAATCAAATTTATCAACTAACTAAGCCTAAGTTTATCAATATCAAATATCAGGAAGAGGCTATTGACCAAGAGAATCATATCCTCATCCGCCCTAATTATATGGCGGTCTGTCATGCGGATCAGCGTTACTACCAAGGAAAACGTGATCCGAAGATTTTGAATAAAAAGCTTCCAATGGCAATGATTCACGAGTCATGTGGAACCGTTATTTCTGATCCGACAGGAACCTATGAGGTTGGTCAAAAGGTTGTTATGATTCCTAATCAGCCTCCTATGCAGAGCGATGAAGAATTCTATGAGAACTACATGACAGGGACCCATTTCTTGTCTAGTGGATTTGATGGCTTTATGAGAGAGTTTGTTTCTCTCCCTAAAGATCGTGTGGTGGCTTATGATGCTATCGAAGATACGGTTGCAGCCATTACAGAGTTTGTTAGCGTCGGCATGCATGCTATGAATCGTCTATTGACCCTTGCTCATAGCAAGCGGGATCGAATCGCTGTTATCGGAGATGGAAGTTTAGCTTTTGTGGTTGCTAATATTATCAACTATACTTTGCCAGAAGCAGAGATTGTGGTTATTGGTCGTCATTGGGAAAAGTTAGAACTCTTCTCATTTGCAAAAGAATGCTATATTACTGATAATATTCCAGAAGATTTGGCTTTTGATCATGCTTTTGAGTGTTGTGGTGGTGATGGTACTGGACCAGCCATTAATGACTTGATTCGCTACATTCGTCCTCAGGGAACGATTCTCATGATGGGCGTTAGCGAATATAAAGTCAATCTCAATACACGCGATGCTTTAGAAAAAGGCTTGCTCTTGGTTGGTTCCTCTCGTTCTGGTCGCATTGATTTTGAAAATGCAATCCAAATGATGGAAGTCAAGAAATTTGCAAATCGTCTTAAAAATATCCTTTATCTAGAAGAACCTGTAAGAGAAATTAAAGATATTCACCGTGTCTTTGCGACCGATTTAAACACAGCCTTTAAAACAGTGTTTAAGTGGGAAGTATAAGTGCTGGAGGTTAATTGTGGAGAAAATCATTAAAGAAAAAATTTCTTCCTTACTTAGTCAAGAAGAGGAAGTCCTCAGTGTTGAACAACTGGGGGGAATGACCAATCAAAACTATTTGGTCAAAACAACAAATAAGCAGTACATTGTTAAGTTCTTTGGTAAAGGGACAGAAAAGCTGATCAATCGTCAAGATGAAAAGTACAATCTTGAACTACTAAAGGATTTAGACTTAGATGTAAAAAATTATCTTTTTGATATTGAAGCTGGTATCAAAGTAAATGAGTATATCGAATCTGCGATTACGCTGGATTCAACGTCAATCAAGACCAAATTTGATAAAATTGCTCCAATTCTACAAACCATTCATGCTTCTGGCAAGGAATTAAGAGGAGAATTTGCTCCTTTTGAAGAAATCAAAAAATACGAATCCTTGATTGAAGAGAAAATCCCTTATGCCAACTATGAAGCAGTTAGAAAAGAAGTCTTCTCCTTAGAGAAAAGACTGGCTGACTTAGGTGTTGATAGAAAATCTTGTCATATCGATTTGGTGCCTGAAAACTTTATCGAATCACCTCAAGGACGACTTTATCTGATTGACTGGGAATACTCATCAATGAATGATCCAATGTGGGATTTGGCTGCTCTCTTTTTAGAGTCTGAATTCACTCATCAAGAGGAAGAAGCCTTCTTGTCTCACTATGAGAGTGAGCAAACACCTGTCTCTCGTGAAAAGATTGCGATCTATAAAATTTTGCAAGATACTATTTGGAGTCTATGGACTGTCTATAAGGAAGAGCAAGGGGCAGATTTTGGTGACTATGGTGTGAATCGTTACCAAAGAGCTGTTAAAGGTTTGACCTATTATGGAGGTTCAGATGAAAAATAAAAATGGAGTTTCCTTCGGTTTACTCTCAGGTATTTTCTGGGGGTTAGGTCTAACGATTAGTGCTTATATCTTTTCGATTTTTACAGATTTGTCGCCCTTTGTGGTGGCCGCTGCTCACGATTTCTTGAGTATCTTTATCTTACTAGCTTTTCTCTTGGTAAAAGAAGGAAAAGTTCGTCTCTCAATTTTCTTAAATATTCGCAATGTTAGTGTTATCATCGGAGCCTTGCTAGCAGGCCCTATCGGTATGCAGGCCAATCTTTATGCGGTTAAGTATATCGGAAGTTCCTTAGCTTCATCAGTATCGGCTATTTATCCTGCGATTTCAGTTTTATTGGCTTTCTTTTTTTTGAAGCACAAGATTTCGAAAAATACTGTATTTGGTATTGTCTTGATTATTGCAGGGATTATTGCTCAAACCTATAAGGTTGAACAGGTCAATTCCTTCTACATTGGTATTCTCTGTGCTTTGGTTTGTGCTATTGCATGGGGGAGTGAGAGTGTCCTTAGCTCTTTTGCCATGGAAAGTGAATTGAGTGAAATCGAAGCCCTCTTAATCCGTCAAGTGTCTTCATTCTTGTCCTATCTTGTGATTGTGCTCTTCTCTCATCAGTCATTTGCAGAAGTAGCCAATGGACAATTACTAGGTCTTATGATTGTCTTTGCTGCCTTTGATATGATTTCCTACTTGGCTTATTATATCGCTATCAATCGCTTGCAACCAGCCAAGGCTACAGGATTGAACGTGAGTTATGTAGTTTGGACAGTCTTGTTTGCAGTTGTTTTCTTGGGTGCACCGCTAGATATGCTGACAATTATTACGTCACTTGTCGTCATTGCTGGAGTTTATATTATTATTAAAGAATAAAGGAGATTCGTGTGAAAGCCATCATATTAGCAGCGGGATTGGGAACTCGCTTGCGTCCTATGACTGAAAATACCCCTAAAGCCTTGGTTCAAGTCAATCAAAAACCCTTGATTGAATACCAAATTGAGTTTTTAAAAGAAAAAGGAATCAATGACATCATC
This sequence comes from Streptococcus mitis, assembly GCF_002096855.1. Taxonomy (GTDB): domain Bacteria; phylum Bacillota; class Bacilli; order Lactobacillales; family Streptococcaceae; genus Streptococcus; species Streptococcus mitis_Y. Next base: position 229,996 of record NZ_NCVH01000033.1, read on the forward strand.
ATCATTGTTGGTTACCTTAAAGAACAATTCGATTACTTAAAAGAAAAATACGGTGTTCGCCTCGTTTTCAATGATAAATACGCTGACTACAATAACTTTTACTCTCTCTATCTTGTAAAAGAAGAATTAGCTAACAGCTATGTTATTGATGCCGATAATTATCTCTTTAAAAATATGTTCCGCAATGATTTGACACGTTCGACTTATTTTAGTGTCTATCGTGAAGATTGTACCAACGAATGGTTCTTGGTCTATGGAGATGACTATAAGGTTCAAGACATTACTGTTGATAGCAAGGCTGGTCGTATCCTTAGTGGTGTATCCTTCTGGGACGCTCCAACTGCAGAAAAGATTGTCAGCTTTATCGACAAGGCTTATGCAAGTGGCGAGTTTGTTGATCTCTACTGGGACAATATGGTTAAGGATAACATCAAAGAGCTGGATGTCTATGTTGAAGAATTAGAAGGCAATAGCATCTATGAAATCGATAGTGTCCAAGACTATCATAAATTAGAAGAAATTCTTAAAAACGAAAATTAAAGATTCCAACATCTGGCTAAATAGTCGGATGTTTTTTTGATTTTTTACGAATAAATAGATGAGTAGAAAAAGAAATGGAGTTATTTATGAAAATCACAAACTATGAAATCTATAAGTTAAAAAAATCAGGTTTGACAAATCAACAGGTTTTGCAGGTCCTAGAATATGGTGAAAATGTTGATCAGGAGCTTTTGTTGGGTGATATTGCAGATATATCAGGTTGCAGAAATCCAGCCGTTTTTATGGAACGTTATTTTCAGATAGACGATGAGAATTTGGAGAAGGAGTTTCAAAAATTTCCATCTTTCTCTATTTTAGATGACTGTTACCCTTGGGATTTGAGTGAAATATATGATGCGCCTGTACTTTTATTTTACAAGGGAAATCTTGAACTCTTGAAATTTCCTAAGGTAGCGGTTGTGGGCAGTCGTGCTTGTAGCAAACAGGGAGCTAAGTCGGTTGAAAAAATTATTCAGGGTTTGGAAAATGAACTGGTTATTGTCAGTGGATTAGCCAAAGGTATTGACACAGCAGCTCATATGGCAGCCCTGCAGAATGGTGGAAAAACCATTGCAGTGATTGGAACAGGACTGGATGTGTTTTATCCTAAAGCCAATAAACGCTTGCAAGACTACATCGGCAATGACCATCTGATTCTCAGTGAATATGGACCTGGCGAACAACCTCTAAAATTTCATTTTCCTGCCCGTAATCGCATCATTGCTGGACTTTGTCGTGGTGTGATTGTAGCAGAGGCTAAGATGCGCTCGGGGAGTCTCATTACCTGTGAGCGAGCAATGGAAGAAGGACGTGATGTTTTTGCTATTCCTGGTAGCATTTTAGATGGACTATCAGACGGTTGCCATCATTTGATTCAGGAAGGAGCAAAATTGGTTAAAAGTGGGCAAGATGTGCTTGCGGAATTTGAATTTTAAGACGAAAGTTCGTTTACTAGACAAACTTTTCTTCTATATATAGTAGCTAAGTCTTGACAGTTATGGCAAAATGGTTTACACTTTATAAAGTTTATTACTTTGAAAAGGTGTGATACTGTGGCTACGGCAACAAAAAAGAAAAAATCAACAGTTAAAAAAAATCTAGTAATCGTGGAGTCGCCTGCTAAGGCCAAGACGATTGAAAAATATCTAGGCAGAAATTACAAGGTTTTAGCCAGTGTTGGGCATATCCGTGATTTGAAGAAATCCAGTATGTCCGTCGATATTGAAAATAATTATGAACCGCAATATATCAACATCCGAGGAAAAGGTCCTCTCATCAATGACTTGAAAAAAGAAGCTAAAAAAGCTAATAAAGTCTTTCTGGCGAGTGACCCGGACCGTGAAGGAGAAGCGATTTCTTGGCATTTGGCCCATATTCTCAACTTAGATGAAAATGATGCCAACCGTGTGGTCTTCAATGAAATCACCAAGGATGCGGTCAAAAATGCTTTTAAAGAACCTCGTAAGATTGATATGGACTTGGTCGATGCCCAACAGGCTCGTCGTGTCTTGGACCGCTTGGTCGGGTATTCGATTTCGCCTATTTTGTGGAAAAAGGTCAAGAAAGGCTTATCAGCAGGGCGCGTACAGTCTATTGCGCTTAAGTTAATCATTGACCGTGAAAATGAGATCAATGCCTTCAAACCAGAAGAATACTGGACAATTGATGGTGTCTTTAAGAAGGGAACCAAGCAATTTCAAGCTTCATTCTATGGTATGAATGGCAAAAAGATGAAATTGATCACCAACGAAGAAGTCAAAGAAGTCTTGTCCCATTTGACTAGCAAAGATTTCACAGTAGATCAGGTGGATAAGAAAGAGCGCAAACGCAATGCTCCATTACCCTATACCACTTCATCTATGCAGATGGATGCTGCCAATAAAATCAATTTCCGTACTCGAAAAACCATGATGGTTGCCCAACAGCTCTATGAAGGAATTAATATCGGTTCTGGTGTCCAAGGTTTGATTACCTATATGCGTACCGATTCGACTCGTATCAGTCCAGTAGCGCAGAACGAAGCAGCAAGTTTCATTACGGACCGTTTTGGTAGCAAGTATTCTAAGCATGGTAGCAAGGTCAAAAACGCTTCAGGTGCTCAGGATGCCCACGAGGCTATTCGCCCGTCTAGTGTTTTTAATACACCTGAAAGTATTGCTAAGTATCTGGACAAGGATCAGCTCAAGCTTTATACTCTTATTTGGAATCGTTTTGTAGCGAGTCAGATGACAGCTGCTGTCTTTGATACCATGGCTGTTAAATTGTCTCAAAATGGGGTTCAATTTGCTGCCAATGGTAGTCAGGTTAAGTTTGATGGTTATCTTGCCATTTATAATGATTCTGATAAGAATAAGATGTTACCAGATATGGTTGTTGGAGATGTGGTTAAGCAGGTGAATAGCAAACCAGAGCAACATTTCACTCAACCGCCTGCTCGCTATTCTGAAGCGACATTGATCAAGACCTTGGAGGAAAATGGGGTTGGCCGTCCGTCAACCTACGCACCAACCATTGAAACCATTCAGAAACGTTATTATGTTCGCCTTGCAGCCAAACGCTTTGAACCGACAGAGTTGGGAGAAATTGTTAACAAGCTCATCGTTGAATATTTCCCGGATATCGTAAACGTGACCTTCACAGCTGAAATGGAAGGCAAACTGGATGACGTCGAAGTTGGAAAAGAGCAGTGGCAACGTGTCATTGACGCCTTTTACAAACCATTCTCTAAAGAAGTAGCCAAGGCTGAAGAAGAAATGGAGAAAATCCAGATCAAGGATGAACCAGCTGGATTTGATTGTGAAGTGTGTGGCAGTCCAATGGTCATTAAACTTGGTCGTTTTGGTAAGTTCTACGCTTGTAGCAATTTCCCAGACTGTCGTCATACCCAAGCAATCGTGAAAGAGATTGGTGTTGAGTGTCCAAGTTGTCATCAAGGACAAATCATTGAGCGTAAAACCAAACGTAACCGCCTTTTCTATGGTTGCAATCGCTATCCAGAATGTGAATTTACCTCTTGGGATAAGCCTGTTGGTCGTGACTGTCCAAAATGTGGCAACTTCCTTATGGAGAAAAAAGTCCGTGGTGGTGGCAAGCAGGTTGTTTGTAGCAAAGGCGACTACGAGGAAGAAAAGATTAAATAAGAGGATGAGCCCGAAAGTAAATTTCAGGCTCTTTTTGGTTGGAACTTGACAAAATTCATCATTTTATGCGAAACTAGAAGAAGATTATTTTATACTCAATGAAAATCAAAGAGCAAACTAGGAAACTAGCCGCAGGTTGCTCAAAGCACTGCTTTGAGGTTGCAGAAGAGACTGACGAAGTCAGGAACCATACCTACGGTAAGGGTGACGTTGACGCGGTTTGAAGAGATTTTCGAAGAGTATTAACTAGGAGAAGTTATGCGTCTTATCTATCTAATTATTGGTTTCTTATCACTGGCCTTGGCTATTATTGGGGTTGTTTTGCCCTTATTGCCGACAACGCCTTTTCTTTTGTTGTCTATTGCTTGTTTCTCAAGAAGTTCCAAGCGCTTCGAAGATTGGCTTTATCATACCAAACTCTATCAAGCATATGTGGCTGATTTTCGTGAGACCAAGTCCATTGCGCGTGAACGTAAGAAAAAAATCATCGTATCTATCTATATCTTGATGGGAATTTCCATTTATTTTGCCCCTCTCTTACCAGTCAAAATCGGTCTGGGAGCTTTGACTATTTTTATAACCTATTATCTCTTCAAGGTCATTCCAGACAAAGAATAGTTAAAATAGTAGTTATTTGCCTTGATAAAATTGAAAGCATATTCACAACAATATGATATAATAAATTTAAATTAATCTTCAAGGAGAATCAAATGATTTACGAATTTTGTGCTGAAAATGTGACCTTGCTTGAAAAAGCGATGGAGGCAGGAGCGCGTCGAATCGAACTCTGTGATAATCTAGCAGTGGGAGGAACAACACCAAGCTATGGAGTAACCAAGGCAGCGGTTGAATTGGCAGCTAACTACGATACGACCATCATGACCATGATTCGTCCACGTGGTGGCGACTTTGTCTATAATGAACTAGAAATTGCAATCATGCTAGAAGACATTCGGTTAACTGCTCAGGCTGGAAGTCGAGGGGTTGTATTTGGGGCTTTAACTGCTGATAAGAAGTTGGATAAGCCTAATCTTGAAAAGTTAATTGCTGCATCAAAAGGAATGGAAATTGTCTTCCACATGGCCTTTGATGAATTGAGTGATGAGGATCAACTGGAAGCTATTGACTGGCTTAGTCGAGCTGGTGTCACTCGAATCCTGACTCGTGCGGGTGTATCTGGTGACTCTTTAGAAAAACGTTTTGCTCACTATCACAGAATTTTAGAGCACGCTAAAGGTAAGATTGAAATTCTACCAGGTGGGGGGATTGACCTTGACAACCGTCAAATCTTTATCGACCAACTGGGAGTGACACAACTACATGGTACTAAGGTTGTCTTTTAAAAAATAGAAAGGAACTGCTAGCTTTTGGTAGCAGTTTTCACTTATGTTTGAAATTTTTAAATCCTATCAATTGAATCAAGAAAAGGCTCATGATTATGGTTTTGTAGAAAATAGTGGAGTCTGGACCTATAGTTGCCAGATTTTGCAGGATGACTTTGTCATGACTGTGTCCATCACTACTGATAATGTGAGTTTTCAAGTCTTTGACCAGGAGACTGGTGACCTCTATCCTCAAGTTCATATGGAAAGTATGACAGGAAGTTTTGTTGCAAGTGTCCGTGAGGCTTGTCTGGAGATTCTCTACCAGATTCGGAAGGCTTGTTTTGAGGTACAGGATTTTATCTGCCCTCAGACTAAGCGAATCATGACTCAAGTTCAGGAAAAGTATGGTAATCAGTTGGAGTATTTGTGGGAGAAATCGCCTGATACGGCAGTGTTAAGACATGAAGGCAATAAAAAGTGGTATGCCGTCTTGATGAAAATTTCTTGGGATAAGCTGGAAAAGGGCAGAGAAGAGCTAGTGGAAGCAGTCAACCTCAAACATGACAAAGTAGCCGATTTACTTTCAAAAAAGGGCATTTATCCAGCTTTTCATATGAATAAACGTTACTGGATTAGTGTGGCGCTTGATGATACTTTATCAGATAAAGAAGTATTGGAATTTATAGAAAAAAGTTGGAACTTAACTTCTAAAAAATGAAACATTTCAAGATTTTTCAAGAACTTTCAATTAGCAAAATATTCTCTACTGAAGAAATTTTCAGAAAATATTGGATTTTTTCTTGACAAGTACTTTTGCCTATGCTAAAATACTAAACAAGATATCAAACGAAGGAGAAAGTCAAACATGAAAACAGCTAAGTTTAATCAATTCGCTTTGTTGTTGAGGTACTCGGGCTAGTGCAAAAAGCATTAGTCCTGTTTGGCTTACCAAGCGGGAATGAATCAACATCTCGCTTGGACTTCTGAGCGAGATGTTTTTTTAAAACCACATTTGGAAAAGGGGAAATCTTATGAGAACAGTTGAATTTCTAGATACCAGCCTTCGGGATGGAGAACAGACACCTGGTGTTAATTTTTCAATCAAGGAAAAAATTGCCATTGCAAGACAGCTGGAGAAATGGGGTATTTCAGCAATTGAAGCTGGTTTTCCAGCGGCTAGTCCAGACTCATTTACGGCAGTGCAGGAGATTGCTAAGGCCTTGAAGAAAACAGCGGTGACTGGTTTGGCACGCTCTGTTAAGTCTGATATTGATGCTTGTTATGAGGCCCTCAAGGATGCCAAGTATCCACAGGTTCACGTCTTTATCGCTACCAGTCCGATTCACCGAAAGTATAAGCTCAATAAGAGTAAGGAAGAGATTTTAGAAGCTATTAAGGAGCATGTTTCCTATGCCCGTTCTAAGTTTGAGATTGTCGAATTCTCTCCTGAGGACGCGACCAGAACAGAGTTGGATTTCCTCTTACAAGTCGTTCAAACAGCGGTTGATGCAGGTGCGACTTATATCAATATCCCTGATACGGTTGGATTCACCACTCCAGAAGAGTACGGTGCTATCTTCAAACACCTGATTGAGAATGTCAAGACAAATCGTCATATTGTCTATTCGCCACACTGCCACGATGACCTCGGAATGGCAGTGGCTAATAGCCTTGCTGCTGTTAAGAATGGTGCAGGGCGAGTCGAAGGAACCATCAACGGTATTGGGGAGCGAGCTGGAAATGCTGCTTTGGAAGAAATTGCAGTAGCCCTCAATATTCGTCAAGATTACTACCAAGCAGAAACCAGTATTGTCCTAAATGAAACCATCAATACTTCAGAAATGGTTTCTCGCTTCTCAGGTATCCCAGTTCCTAAAAACAAGGCCGTTGTTGGTGGCAATGCCTTTTCTCATGAATCTGGTATTCACCAAGACGGAGTCCTTAAAAATCCTCTTACTTATGAGATTATCACCCCTGAATTGGTCGGTGTCAAGAGTAACAGCCTCCCACTTGGAAAATTGTCAGGTCGCCATGCCTTTGTTGAAAAACTAAGAGAACTGGCCTTAGACTTTACAGAAGAGGATATCAAACCACTCTTTGCTAAGTTCAAGGCATTGGCCGACAAGAAACAAGAAATCACAGATGCAGATATTCGTGCTCTGGTAGCTGGAACCATGGTTGAAAATCCAGAAGGCTTCCACTTTGATGATTTACAACTTCAAACTCATGCAGATAATGACATTGAAGCACTCGTTAGCCTAGCCAATATGGATGGTGAGAAAGTTGATTTCAATGCGTCAGGGCAAGGTTCCGTTGAAGCAATCTTTAACGCTATCGATAAGTTCTTTAACCAATCCGTCCGCTTGGTGTCCTATACTATTGACGCTGTGACAGATGGAATTGATGCCCAAGCTCGGGTTTTGGTCACTGTTGAAAACAGAGATACAGAAACCATCTTTAATGCAGCAGGGCTTGATTTCGATGTACTGAAAGCATCTGCTATTGCCTACATCAATGCTAATACCTTTGTTCAAAAAGAGAATGCTGGTGAGATGGGACGCAGTGTTTCCTATCGTGATATGCCTAGTGTGTAAAGGAGAAAGCTATGACAAAGAAAATAGTAGTTCTGGCAGGGGATGGAATCGGCCCAGAAATCATGGAGGCTGGTTTAGAAGTTTTGGAAGCTCTAGCTGAAAAAACAGGCTTTGACTATGAAATAGACAAACGACCTTTTGGAGGTGCAGGAATTGATGCAGCAGGCCATCCTTTACCTAGTGAAACCCTCAAAGCATGTAGAGAAACAGATGCCATTCTCCTAGCGGCTATCGGTAGTCCTCAGTATGATGGAGCAGCGGTTCGCCCTGAACAAGGCTTGCTAGCTCTCCGTAAGGAACTCAATCTCTATGCCAATATTCGCCCTGTAAAAATCTTTGACAGTCTCAAGCATTTGTCACCACTCAAACCGGAACGAATTGCTGGTGTAGACTTTGTTGTGGTACGGGAGTTGACAGGTGGGATTTATTTTGGGGATCATATTCTTGAAGAAAGAAAAGCGCGTGATATCAACGACTATAGCTATGAGGAAGTGGAGCGGATTATTCGCAAAGCCTTTGAAATCGCAAGAAGTCGGAGAAAAATCCTTACCAGTATTGATAAGCAAAATGTGTTGGCAACATCAAAACTCTGGCGGAAAGTAGCTGAGGAGGTCTCACAGGATTTCCCAGATGTGACCTTGGAACACCAGTTAGTGGATTCAGCTGCCATGCTCATGATTACCAATCCTGCCAAGTTTGATGTTATCGTAACGGAGAATCTTTTTGGAGATATTCTCTCTGATGAATCAAGCGTCCTATCTGGCACACTTGGGGTTATGCCATCAGCCAGTCATTCTGAAAATGGACCAAGTCTCTATGAACCTATTCACGGTTCAGCGCCTGATATTGCTGGTCAAGGAATTGCTAATCCTATTTCCATGATTTTATCAGTGGCCATGATGCTGAGAGACAGCTTTGGATGTTATGAGGATGCAGAGCGTATCGAGCGTGCTGTTGAGGCAAGTTTGGCAGCTGGAATTTTAACGAGAGATATAGGAGGACAGGCTTCGACCAAGGAAATGACGGAAGCTATTATTGCAAGGTTATGAAGTTAGATGAAAAAATTACTCTAATCCTTTTGATTTGGAATGTCATGGTTTTCTTGATTTATGGCATTGACAAATCCAAGGCAAGGAGAGGTGCTTGGCGCATCCCAGAGAAAATTCTCTTGACTATAGCACTTGTCTGTGGTGGTTTTGGGGCCTGGTTAGCAGGAATCATCTTTCATCACAAGACTCGAAAATGGTATTTTAAAACAGTTTGGTTTCTTGGGATGGTGACCACACTAGTAGCCTTATATGTTATTTGGAGGTAATGGATGGCAGGAAAATCGATTTTTGATAAATTATGGGACCGCCATGTCATCACAGGAGAAGAGGGGCAGCCCCAACTCATGTATGTGGACCAGCACTATATTCATGAAGTGACTAGTCCCCAAGCTTTTCAAGGATTGCGAGATGCAGGTCGTAGATTGAGACGACCAGATTTAACATTTGGTACCTTTGACCACAATGTCCCGACGGTCAATATATATGATATTCGAGATGTAATCTCCAAAGCACAGATTGATAAGTTAGCTGAAAATGTTGAAGAGTTTGGGATTGAACATGCGGCCCACGGTTCTGAAAAGCAAGGAATCGTTCATATGGTTGGTCCAGAGACAGGACGGACCCAACCAGGAAAATTTATTGTCTGTGGGGACAGCCATACAGCAACCCACGGAGCTTTCGGAGCTATCGCTTTTGGAATTGGGACTAGTGAGGTCGAGCATGTCTTCGCTACCCAAACACTCTGGCAGGTCAAACCTAAGAAAATGTTGGTGGAGTTCACTGGAGTTCCTCAAAAAGGAGTTTATTCCAAGGATTTCATTTTAGCCTTGATTGCCAAGTACGGCGTTGCTTGTGGTGTTGGCTACGTGGTGGAATATCGTGGGCAAGCTATTGATGCACTGAGCATGGAAGAGCGAATGACTATCTGCAATATGTCCATCGAATTTGGATCTAAGATGGGAATCATGAATCCGGATCAAACCACCTATGATTATCTCAAGGGACGGGAATGCGTTCCTGAAGCTTTTGAGGAGGCGGTTGCTGACTGGAAGACGCTTGTCAGCGATGAGGATACTGTTTATGATAAGGTTATCCAGATGGATGTCTCAGGATTGGCTCCCATGGTGACCTGGGGAACCAATCCTGCTATGGGTGTTGACTTTGACAGTAGCTTTCCAGAAATTAAGGATATGAATGATGAGCGAGCCTACAATTACATGGACTTGGAGCCTGGTCAAAAGCCAGCAGATATTGAACTAGGCTATATCTTTATCGGGTCTTGTACCAATGCTCGTCTCAGCGATTTGCAACTGGCTGCTCGATTTGTCAAAGGAAAGAAGATTGCTCCCAACTTAACGGCTATCGTAGTCCCAGGCTCTCGTCCTGTCAAACGAGCTGCTGAGAGGTTGGGCTTGGACAAGGTCTTTCTGGATGCTGGCTTTGAGTGGAGAGACCCAGGTTGCTCTATGTGCCTAGGGATGAATCCTGACAAGGTTCCAGATGGTATCCACTGTGCCTCAACCAGCAACCGCAACTTTGAGGACAGGCAGGGATTTGGTGCTAAGACCCATCTCTGCAGTCCAGCTATGGCAGCAGCAGCAGCTATTGCAGGGCGCTTTGTAGATGTTCGACAAATGCCAGAAGCCCAGTAAGGAGAGGATATGGAGAAATTCACAGTTTATACGGGAACGACCGTTCCTCTTATGAATGATAACATCGACACCGACCAAATCCTACCCAAGCAGTTTCTCAAGTTAATTGATAAAAAAGGCTTTGGTAAGTACCTCATGTATGCTTGGCGTTATCTGGATGACAAGTATACTGAGGACCCAGACTTTGTCTTTAATAGACCTGAATATCGGAAAGCTAGTATCCTCATCTCAGGGGATAACTTTGGGGCAGGGTCTTCAAGGGAACACGCAGCTTGGGCTCTAGCAGACTACGGTTTTAAGGTCGTTATTGCAGGCTCTTTCGGTGATATTCATTACAATAATGAACTCAATAATGGCATGTTGCCTATTGTACAGCCTAGAGAGGTTAGAGAGAAACTAGCCCAGCTACAACCAACTGACCAGATAACTGTGGACTTGGAACAACAAAAAATCATCTCACCAGTTGGAGAATTCACTTTTGAAATCGATAGCGAATGGAAACACAAACTCTTAAATGGTTTGGATGATATCGGTATTACCTTGCAGTATGAAGACTTGATTGCTGCTTATGAAAAACAACGACCAGCCTACTGGCAGGATTAGAAGAAAAATAGAAAAGGAAATAGAACTATGACAAAACACATTCAATGGAACGGAACACTTTCGCAAGAAGGCTATGACATTTTAAAAGGTGAGGGCGGATGTATTGTTTGCCCTACTAAAGTTGGCTACATCATCATGACTAGTGACAAGGCAGGACTTGAACGCAAGTTCGCAGCCAAAGAACGTAACCGTAACAAACCAGGTGTTGTTCTCTGTGGTAGCATGGATGAGCTTCGCGCTTTAGCACAACTCAACCCAGAAATTGAAGCCTTTTACCAAAAACATTGGGATGAAGATATTCTTCTTGGTTGTATCCTTCCTTGGAAACCAGAAGCCTTTGAAAAACTCAAAGCATACGGTGATGGTCGTGAAGAACTGATGACTGACGTGCGTGGAACTAGCTGCTTTGTTATCAAGTTTGGGAAAGCTGGTGAACAATTGGCTGCCAAACTTTGGGAAGAAGGCAAGATGGTTTATGCCTCATCAGCTAACCCATCTGGAAAAGGAAATCGTGGTAAGGTAGAAGGTATCGGAGAACGCATCGAAGGAGCAGTGGACCTTGTTATCGAGGCGGACGACTATGTGGCATCTATCCAGCCTGACAAAACGATTGAAACTCGCTACGAGCAAGGTGTGATGGTCTCTATGGTCGATAAGGACGGCAAACTCATCCCAGAACAAGGAGGAGCACGTTCAACCTCACCAGCTCCAGTTGTAATCCGCAAAGGGCTTGACATTGATAAGATTATGATGCATCTATCAGACACCTTTAACTCATGGGACTATCGTCAGGGCGAGTATTATTAGAATGTAGAAGAAGTGGGGAGAAAATAATCTCTCCTCTTTCTTTTTTATTCACATAAGAAAAACCGAACGATATATTTTAGTTCATAAAATAATTTGACAAAAACTGTACTTTGGTTTATAATAAGTCAAGGAAACGTTGGAAAAGGCGTAGTGATGCGAGAGCATAGGCAGGTCATTATAAAAGAAACGAGACATCGATATGTTAAATGAATTTCCAATTTTTGATTACGAAGATATTCAATTGATCCCAAATAAATGTGTGATTAAAAGCCGTGCAGAAGCGGATACAAGTGTCACTTTAGGAAATCACACCTTTAAACTACCTGTTGTGCCAGCTAATATGCAGACGATTTTGGATGAAAATGTAGCAGAACAACTGGCTAAAGGGGGCTACTTCTACATTATGCACCGTTTTGATGAGGCAGGACGTATTCCTTTTATTAAACGTATGCACGATCAAGAGCTCATTGCTTCTATCTCTGTCGGTGTTAAGGATTATGAGTATGATTTTGTCAGCCAGCTCAAGGCTGATGCTCCTGAGTATATCACGATTGATATTGCTCACGGTCATGCAGATAGTGTGATTTCTATGATTCAACACATCAAGAAAGAATTGCCAGATACCTTTGTCATTGCTGGAAATGTGGGAACACCAGAAGCTGTGCGTGAATTAGAAAATGCTGGTGCGGATGCTACTAAGGTCGGAATTGGTCCTGGTAAGGTTTGTATTACCAAGGTCAAGACTGGTTTTGGTACAGGTGGTTGGCAGTTGGCTGCTCTCCGTTGGTGTGCCAAGGCTGCACGTAAACCGATTATTGCTGATGGAGGAATTCGTACTCACGGTGATATTGCCAAGTCTATCCGTTTTGGTGCCAGCATGGTCATGATTGGTTCCCTCTTTGCAGGACACATAGAAAGTCCAGGGAAAACGATTGAAGTCGATGGCGAACAGTTCAAAGAATATTACGGTTCAGCCTCACAATATCAAAAAGGTGCATACAAAAATGTGGAAGGCAAACGTATCTTGCTTCCTGCCAAAGGTCATCTGCAAGACACTTTAACTGAGATGGAACAAGACCTTCAAAGTGCTATTTCTTATGCAGGTGGACGTCAGGTTGCTGACCTTAAACACGTTGATTATGTTATCGTGAAAAACTCTATCTGGAATGGGGATGCTTCCCACTAAGACGGGGTATTTGACCAGAAAAAAACTTGTTATTAGAGCAAATTTTTGTTATAATAAAACAAGTTTCCACCCTTAGTGTAATGGATATCACGTAAGATTCCGGTTCTTGAGATGGGGGTTCGATTCCCTCAGGGTGGATGTAAACATCCTAAAAAAGCCTTTAATAGGGCTTTTTTCTTTATCCTGCCCCAAATTTGTCCATAAAACTGAAAATCTCTGTCTAAAGAATTCCCAAATCCTCTCCAGTCCCGTTTTAGAGTGACTCAGGGGGCTTTTTTTGATATAATAAAAAGGACTGTTATCAGTTAGAAAGAGGTTGGTATGAAAGAATTACAAACTGTACTTAAAAACCATTTTGCAATCGAATTTGCAGACAAAAACTTACTGGAGACTGCCTTTACTCATACGAGTTATGCCAATGAGCACCGCCTCTTAAAAATTTCACACAATGAACGCTTGGAATTTTTAGGAGACGCTGTTCTACAGTTATTGATTTCAGAATATCTGTATAAAAAATATCCTAAAAAACCTGAAGGTGATTTGTCCAAACTCCGTGCCATGATTGTCCGCGAGGAGAGTTTGGCTGGTTTTGCGCGTGATTGCCAGTTTGATCAGTTTATCAAACTTGGTAAAGGGGAAGAAAAGTCTGGTGGGCGCAATCGTGACACCATTCTTGGTGATGCCTTTGAAGCCTTTCTTGGTGCCCTCCTTTTGGACAAGGATGTGGCCAAGGTCAAGGAATTTATCTATCAAGTCATGATTCCTAAGGTTGAAGCAGGCGAATTTGAGATGATTACAGACTACAAAACCCATCTCCAAGAGTTGCTTCAGGTTAATGGGGATGTGGCTATCCGTTATCAGGTAATTTCTGAAACGGGTCCTGCCCACGATAAGGTCTTTGATGTAGAAGTTCTTGTCGAAGGTAAGAGCATTGGTCAAGGTCAAGGTCGTTCTAAGAAACTAGCAGAGCAGGAAGCTGCCAAAAATGCCGTTGAGAAAGGGCTGGATTCATGTATTTAAAGGAAATCGAAATTCAGGGATTCAAGTCTTTTGCTGACAAGACTAAGGTCGTTTTTGACCAAGGAGTGACTGCAGTTGTTGGTCCCAATGGATCTGGAAAGTCCAATATTACAGAAAGTCTTCGTTGGGCCTTGGGGGAGTCAAGTGTTAAGAGTCTCCGTGGTGGCAAGATGCCAGATGTCATCTTTGCTGGAACTGAAAGTCGCAAACCGCTCAATTATGCTTCTGTAGTTGTGACTCTGGATAATAATGACAGATTTATCAAGGATGCAGGTCAAGAAATCAGGGTAGAACGTCATATCTATCGCAGTGGAGATAGCGAATACAAGATTGACGGCAAGAAAGTCCGTCTGCGTGATATTCATGATCTTTTCTTGGATACTGGCTTGGGACGCGATTCCTTCTCCATTATTTCCCAAGGGAAGGTTGAGGAGATTTTCAATTCTAAGCCTGAAGAACGTCGTGCTATTTTTGAAGAAGCTGCAGGAGTTTTGAAATACAAGACTCGCAGAAAAGAAACTGAGAGTAAACTGCAGCAAACTCAGGATAATCTAGACCGTCTTGAAGACATTATCTACGAGTTGGATAATCAAATCAAGCCTCTTGAGAAGCAAGCTGAGAATGCCCGTAAGTTTTTAGACTTGGAAGGGCAACGCAAGGCTATTTATTTAGATGTTTTGGTTGCTCAAATCAAGGAAAATAAGGCTGAACTAGAGTCTACAGAAGAAGAGTTGGCTCAGGTTCAGGAACTCTTGACAAGCTATTACCAAAAGCGTGAAAAATTAGAAGAAGAAAATCAAACTCTTAAAAAGCAACGCCAAGATTTACAGGCTGAAATGGCCAAAGACCAAGTCAGTTTGATGGATTTGACCAGTCTGATTAGTGATTTAGAGAGAAAATTAGCCCTATCGAAACTGGAATCTGAGCAAGTAGCTCTGAATCAACAGGAAGCACAAGCTCGTTTGGCTGCTTTGGAGGATAAGAGAAATGCTCTAAGTCAGGAAAAGACTGAAAAAGAAAGCTCTTTAGCCCTCTTAGAAGAAAATCTAGTCCAAAATAATCAAAAACTCAATCGTTTAGAAGCTGAATTACTGGCTTTTTCAGATGATCCTGATCAGATGATTGAGCTCTTACGTGAACGCTTTGTAGCCCTTTTACAAGAAGAAGCCGATGTGTCAAACCAACTGACCCGCATCGAGAATGAGTTGGAAAATAGCCGTCAGCTTTCTCAAAAACAAGCAGATCAACTAGAAAAGCTGAAAGAACAGCTGGCTACAGCTAAAGAGAAGGCTAGTCAGCAAAAGGCGGAGCTTGAAACTGCCAAGGAGCAGGTTCAGAAATTATTGGCCGACTATCAAGCTATTGCCAAGGAGCAAGAGGAACAGAAAACTTCCTATAAAGCTCAACAAAGTCAACTCTTTGATCGTCTGGATAATCTCAAAAACAAGCAGGCCAGAGCTCAGAGTTTGGAAAACATCCTGAGAAATCATAGTAACTTTTATGCAGGTGTTAAGAGTGTTCTCCAAGAAAAAGACCGCCTTGGTGGAATTATTGGTGCAGTCAGTGAGCACCTGACTTTTGATGTGCATTATCAAACTGCCTTAGAGATTGCTCTTGGAGCCAGCAGTCAGCATATCATCGTAGAAGATGAAGAGTCGGCAACCAAAGCCATTGATTTCCTTAAACGAAACAGAGCTGGTCGTGCAACCTTCCTTCCTTTGACAACAATCAAGGCTCGTACGATTTCTAGCCAGAATCAAGATGCTATCGCTGCAAGTCCGGGATTTCTGGGCATGGCAGATGAGCTGGTGATATTCGATACTAGACTGGAGGCTATTTTCAAGAATTTGCTAGCTACGACGGCTATCTTTGATACCGTAGAACACGCGCGTGCAGCAGCTCGCCAAGTTCGTTATCAGGTTCGCATGGTGACATTGGATGGGACAGAACTTCGTACAGGTGGTTCCTATGCAGGTGGAGCCAATCGTCAGAATAACAGTATTTTTATCAAGCCAGAACTGGAGCAATTGCAAAAAGAAATTGCTGAAGAAGAAGTAAGCTTACGTTCAGAAGAAGCGAGTTTGAAGGTATTGCAAGATGAGATGGCTAGATTGACTGAATCATTAGAAGCCATCAAATCTCAGGGTGAGCAGGCTCGTATCCAGGAGCAAGGCTTGTCTCTTGCTTATCAGCAGACCAGTCAGCAAGTTGAAGAGCTAGAAACTCTTTGGAAACTCCAAGAAGAGGAATTAGATCGTCTTTCTGACGGAGATTGGCAAGCAGATAAGGAAAAATGCCAAGCACGCCTTGCTACTATCGCCAGTGACAAGCAAAATCTGGAAGCTGAGATTGAAGAGATTAAGTCTAACAAAAATGCCATCCAAGAACGTTATCAGAACTTGCAAGAACAGGTAGCGCAAGCTCGCTTGCTTAAGACAGAACTACAAGGGCAAAAACGTTATGAAGTAGCTGATATTGAGCGTTTAGGCAAAGAATTGGACAATTTAGATATCGAACAAGAGGAAATCCAGCGCCTTCTTCAAGAAAAGGTTGACAATCTTGAGAAAGTTGATACAGAATTGCTCAGTCAACAGGCTGAAGAAGCCAAAATGCAGAAAACAAACCTCCAACAAGGTTTGATTCGTAAGCAGTTTGAATTAGATGATATTGAAGGTCAACTGGATGATATTGCTAGTCATTTGGATCAGGCTCGCCAGCAGAATGAGGAGTGGATTCGCAAGCAAACGCGTGCTGAAGCCAAGAAAGAAAAGGTCAGCGAGCGCTTACGCCATTTACAAAGTCAATTAACAGACCAGTATCAGATTAGCTATACTGAAGCACTAGAAAAGGCACATGAATTGGAAAACCTCAATCTGGCAGAGCAAGAGGTGCAGGAATTAGAGAAGGCTATTCGCTCACTGGGTCCTGTCAATTTGGAAGCTATTGACCAGTACGAAGAAGTCCACAATCGTTTGGATTTCCTAAATAGCCAGCGAGATGATATTTTGTCAGCGAAAAATCTGCTTCTTGAGACCATTACAGAGATGAATGATGAGGTCAAGGAACGCTTTAAATCAACCTTTGAAGCCATTCGTGAGTCCTTTAAAGTGACCTTCAAGCAGATGTTTGGTGGAGGTCAGGCGGACCTCATTTTGACTGAGGGAGACTTGCTGACAGCTGGGGTTGAGATTTCTGTTCAACCTCCAGGTAAGAAAATCCAGTCGCTTAACCTCATGAGTGGTGGTGAAAAAGCTCTATCGGCTCTAGCTTTGCTTTTCTCTATTATTCGTGTCAAGACTATTCCATTTGTTATCTTGGATGAGGTAGAAGCTGCGCTGGACGAAGCTAATGTTAAACGTTTTGGAGATTACCTCAATCGATTTGACAAGGACAGCCAGTTCATCGTTGTAACCCACCGTAAAGGAACCATGGCAGCGGCTGATTCCATCTATGGAGTGACCATGCAAGAGTCAGGTGTCTCAAAAATTGTTTCAGTTAAGTTAAAAGATTTAGAAAGTATTGAAGGATGACAATTAAACTAGTAGCAACGGATATGGACGGAACCTTCCTAGATGGGAATGGACGCTTTGATATGGACCGCCTCAAGTCTCTCTTGGCTTCCTACAAGGAAAAAAGGATTTACTTTGCGGTAGCTTCAGGGCGCGGATTTCTATCCTTAGAAAAATTATTTGCTGATGTTCGTGATGACATTATTTTTATCGCGGAAAATGGCAGTCTGGTAGAATATCAAGGTCAGGACTTGTATGAAGCGACTATGTCTCGTGAGTTTTATCTATCAACTTTTGAAATGCTGAAAACTTCACCTTATGTAGATATCAATAAACTGCTCTTGACGGGGAAAAAAGGCTCTTATGTGCTAGATACGGTTGATGAGACCTATTTGAAAGTGAGTCAGCACTATAATGAAAATATCCAAAAAGTAGCGAGTCTAGAAGACATTACAGATGACATTTTCAAATTTACAACCAACTTCACAGAAGAAACGCTGGAAGCTGGTGAAGCTTGGGTCAATGAACATGTTCCTGGTGTTAAGGCCATGACAACTGGCTTTGAATCTATTGATATTGTTCTGGACTATGTCGATAAGGGAGTGGCCATTGTTGAATTGGCTAAAAAACTTGGCATCACAATGGATCAGGTTATGGCTTTTGGAGACAATCTTAATGACTTACATATGATGCAGGTTGTGGGACATCCTGTAGCTCCTGAAAATGCACGACCAGAAATTTTAGAATTAGCAGAGACAGTGATTGGTCACCATAAGGACCAGTCGGTTATCGCTTATATGGAGGGTTTATAATGGCAGATATAAAATTGATTGCATTGGACTTAGATGGGACCTTGCTGACTACTGATAAAAGGCTGACGGATCGTACCAAGGCAACTTTGAAAGCTGCGCGTGATCGTGGTATCAAGGTCGTATTGACAACTGGTCGTCCCTTAAAAGCTATGGATTTCTTTCTCCATGAGCTAGGGACTGACGACCAAGAAGATGAGTATACCATTACCTTTAATGGTGGTTTGGTTCAGAAAAATACAGGTGAAATCCTTGATAAAACAGTCTTTTCATATGATGATGTGGCACGCTTGTATGAAGAAACAGAGAAATTATCACTGCCTCTTGATGCTATCTCAGAAGGAACTGTCTATCAAATTCAATCGGACCAAGAAAGTCTTTATGCCAAATTCAATCCAGCATTGACCTTTGTTCCAGTGGACTTTGCAGACTTGTCTAGTCAAATGACTTACAATAAATGTGTGACTGCCTTTGCTCAAGAACCCTTGGATGCAGCCATTCAGAAGATATCTCCAGAATTGTTTGACCAATATGAAATCTTCAAATCACGTGAGATGTTATTAGAATGGTCACCAAAGAATGTTCATAAGGCAACAGGTTTGGCAAAACTAATCAGCCATCTTGGAATCGACAAAAGCCAAGTCATGGCTTGTGGTGACGAGGCCAATGACCTTTCTATGATTGAATGGGCAGGGCTCGGTGTTGCCATGCAAAATGCTGTTCCTGAAGTCAAGGCAGTCGCAAATGTAGTGACACCAATGACCAATGATGAAGAGGCTGTCGCCTGGGCTATCGAAGAGTATGTATTAAAGGAGAACTAAGATATGGGATTATTTGACCGTCTATTCGGAAAAAAAGAAGAACCTAAAATCGGAGAAGTTGTAAAAGAAGCTCTGGAAAATCTTGATTTGTCTGAAGATGCTGAGCCTGCCTTAACAGAAGCTGAGAAAGTTCCTCAAGAAGATGCAGAGGTTGAAAGTTCTGAAGAAGATCTGCTCCAAGAAGAGGAAAATCAAGAGACAGTTGAAGAGAGTCAGGATTCAGAGCCAGTTGTAGAAGTTTCTCAAGAAGAAGTCCCAGAGGAAGAGAATACTGAGCTCCTAGAAACTGTAGAAGAAAATAGTTCTGAAGTTCTTGAAGAAGAAATGACTCAAGCAGAAGAAACTGTTCAGGAAAAATATGACCGTAGTCTTAAAAAGACTCGTACAGGCTTTGGTGCTCGCTTGAATGCTTTCTTTGCTAATTTCCGTTCTGTTGACGAAGAATTTTTCGAGGAACTGGAAGAACTGCTGATCATGAGCGACGTTGGTGTCCAGGTGGCTTCTAACTTAACAGAGGAGTTACGTTACGAAGCCAAGCTTGAAAACGCTAAGAAACCCGACGCACTACGTCGTGTTATCATTGAGAAATTGGTTGAGCTTTATGAAAAGGATGGCAACTATGATGAAAGTATCCACTTCCAAGATGGCTTGACAGTCATGCTCTTTGTCGGTGTTAATGGTGTCGGGAAAACAACTTCTATCGGGAAACTAGCCCACCGCTACAAACAAGCTGGTAAGAAGGTCATGCTGGTTGCGGCAGATACCTTCCGTGCAGGGGCGGTAGCCCAGCTAGCTGAATGGGGTCGACGAGTAGATGTTCCAGTAGTGACTGGACCTGAGAAAGCTGACCCAGCCAGTGTAGTCTTTGATGGAATGGAACGTGCCGTAGCTGAAGGTATCGATATTCTTATGATTGATACCGCTGGTCGTCTGCAAAACAAGGACAACCTCATGGCTGAGTTGGAGAAGATTGGTCGTATTATCAAACGTGTTGTGCCCGAAGCTCCGCATGAAACCTTCTTGGCACTTGATGCATCAACAGGTCAAAACGCTCTTGTACAGGCCAAAGAATTTTCAAAAATCACTCCTTTAACGGGAATTGTCTTGACTAAGATTGATGGAACTGCTCGAGGTGGTGTTGTTCTAGCTATCCGTGAAGAACTCAATATTCCTGTAAAATTGATTGGTTTTGGTGAAAAAATCGATGATATTGGAGAATTTAACTCAGAAAACTTTATGAAGGGTCTCTTGGAAGGCTTAATCTAATCAGAAGTAAAAATCCTGCAAGCTACAAACTTGCAGGAATTTTTTTTATTCTAAACGGCCATCTTGACGATAGGCGATATCTGGCTGCCAAGTCCATTTGGCACCGAATTTTTCAAGTAAGTCAAAGCTGGCTTGAGGTCCCATGCTTCCAGCTTTATAGTCATGAAGTGGGGCACCATTTTCAGCCCAGAGCTCTTCGATACGGTCAATCAATTTCCATGACGCACCAACTTCATCCCAGTGGCTAAAGTTAGTTGAGTTGTTATTTAAGACATCATAAATCAATTTTTCGTATGGTTCTGGAGAAGCACCAGTTGCGGTCGCATCTGTACGGTAATCAAGTGAGTTGGGAGCCAAGTTGAATTCTTCTCCTACTTGCTTCCCATTGAGGCTAAGAGAGAAGCCTTCTGTTGGTTGGATATAGATGGTCAAAATATTTGGAGCAAGTGGTTCTCCAAAGATAGAGTCCATTTGTTTAAATACGATGTTGACATGAGTTCCTTTTTCAGTCAGACGTTTACCAGTACGGAAGAAGAAAGGAACACCACGGAAGCGATCGCTGTCTACAAAGAAGGCACCAGATGCAAAGGTTTCAGTTGTAGATTCTGGATTCACATTTGGCTCACTACGATAAGAGATATATTTCATGCCATCAATCTTACCTGAACGGTATTGACCACGGATAAAGTGTTCTTTAAGCTCTTCATCCGTTGGATGATAGAGGTTTTTAAAGACCTTAATCTTTTCGGCACGAATCTCGTCTTTTGTGAAGCTTGCTGGCTTGTCCATAGCAAGGAGAGAAAGAAGTTGTAGTGTATGGTTTTGTACCATGTCACGGAGTGCACCAGATTGGTCATAGTAGCCACCACGTTCTTCTACACCCAAGCGCTCCGCAAAGGTAATTTGAACATTGTCGATAAAGTCCTTGTTCCACACATTTTCAAAAATCAAGTTTGCAAAGCGAACTGCAAAGATACTTTGGATCATTTCCTTACCAAGATAATGGTCAATACGGAAAATTTGTTCTTCGTCAAATGTTGCTAGGAGCTCGTCATTCAACTTGCTTGCAGTTGCGTAATCTGTACCAAATGGTTTTTCAACGATTAAGCGTTCAAAACCTTTACCGTCAACAATGTTTTCAGACTTGAGGTGTTTGGCAATAGTTCCAAAGAACTGAGGTGCCATAGACAAGAAGAAGAGCTTGTTGTGTTCAGCTTGGTACTTGTCATTTAGTTCAGCCTGCAATTGACGCAAAGCAATGTAGTGTTCTGTATCGTTGACATCATGACTTTGATAGTAGAAGTGGCTAGCGAACTCTTGAGCCTGTTCGGTACTATCTGCCAAATCAAGGATGGATTCGACTACAACAGATTCAAAATATTCCTTGCTCCAAGGACGACGAGCAGTTCCAATGACTGCAAAGTGCTCGGAAAGATTGCCGGATTTATATAGTCTAAAAAGGGAAGGGTAGAGCTTGCGTTTAGCCAGGTCTCCACTCGCACCGAAAATTGTAACAATAACCTTAGATGACATCTAGCTACCTAATTTCTATTTTTATTCCTAGTCTTGCTAGGTATGAGGAAACCTCATTTCATAAACTTAATTCTAACATAATTTTCCGAAAAATCAAAAAATCCAATACGAGATAGAAAAAAACTGCAAGGAAATCCTTACAGTTTGCGTTTAGACATTTAATACCTTGTCCAAGAACTCTTTCAGACGTGGGTGTTGTGGGTTATCAAAGATCTGATCTGGTGTTCCGTCTTCTAGGAATTCACCGTCTGCAGTAAAGATAACGCGGTTAGCAACCTGACGGGCAAATCCCATCTCATGGGTTACGATAATCATGGTCATGCCTTGCTCAGCCAATTCTTTCATAACGTTTAGTACGTCTCCAACCATCTCAGGGTCAAGGGCAGAAGTTGGTTCATCAAAGAGCATGATGTCTGGATTCATTGCTAGTCCACGAGCGATGGCCACACGTTGTTTTTGACCACCTGATAGGCTATCTGGGTTGGCATTAGCTTTATCTGCTAGCCCAACCTTGTCAAGCAACTCCATTCCCAATTTCTCAGCTTCTTCCTTAGTCATCAACTTGTGCTCAATAGGAGCAAAGGTGATATTGTCCAATACAGACATATGAGGGAAGAGGTTGAAGTGTTGGAATACCATTCCGATATTTTCACGGACGTGGTCAACGTTGGTTGTTTTTTCAGTTAAGTCATAACCGTTCACAGTGATGTGACCGTTAGTGACTTCTTCTAGAAGGTTGAGGCTACGGAGGAAGGTTGACTTACCAGAACCTGAAGGACCGATGATACAAACAACATCTCCTTCATAGAACTTAGTCGTAATTCCTTTTAGGACTTCATTTTTTCCGTAGTTTTTGTGTAAATCATTTACATCAATTTTTAATTTTGCCATTAACGAATCCTCTTTTCTAAGCGTTTCGCTAGTCTAGTCAAAAGTGTGATAATTACAAGATAGAAGATTGCAAGGATTGCATACATCTTGAAACTTTGGTAGTTACGCGCGATGATAATCTTACCAGTTTGGAAGAGTTCCACCAAACCGATAGCAGATACGATAGTTGTATCTTTAAGAGCGATAACGAATTGGTTGACAAAGTTTGGCAACATCAATTTAGTTGCTTGTGGCAAGATAATCTTACGCATGGTTTTTCCATAAGAGATACCCAAGCTTCGACTGGCTTCCATTTGACCAACTGGAACAGCCTGAATACCACCACGAACAATTTCAGCGATATAAGCCGCTGCATTGAGTGAGAGGGCAATGGTACCAGCTACGAAGTCGTTAATTGGACTTTGTTGGCCTGTCATAGACTCGATGAAGTTTGGAATTCCCCAGAAGATGAAGGCTGCAAGAATCATCAATGGAATACCACGGATAACGTCAACGAAAATCTCAGAGATCACACGAAGAGATTTGTAGGGACTAACACTAAACATACCGAAGATAATTCCGATAACAATAGCAATAGCAAATGAGATAAGAGCTAGAGCAAGAGTGATACCAAGCCCGCTAAGGAGTTGTTTGTAGTTGTTTTGAAGCAAGCCCCAGATAGTTGTCTCATCAACAGTGCTTGTTGAAGTAGATGAAGACTCGCTAGCTAGGTATTTATCAAGAATCTTTTGGAATTCTCCGTTTGCTTTAAGGTTTGCAAGTCCGTTATTGAACATTTCAATCAATTCTGGATTTGCTCCTTTTTTAACGGCAAAGGCTGTTTCACCGATTGGAGTTCCAGCGATTGGAGTCTTCAATTTTTGACCTTGGCTAATAGAATATTTGAGGACAGGCTCATCATCCATAACGGCATCTATAGCTCCAGTATTTAAACTGTCATACATTGAAGAACCATCAGCAAAAGTTTTGATTTTGTAACCGTATTTGCTTTGATTTTCTGTTAAGAAGGTTTGAGAAGCAGTTCCGTTTTTAACACCAACTGTCTTCCCTTTTAAATCTTCATAAGAAGCAATGGTGCTTGATTCTTTGACACCAAGGATAGTATTGGCAGTGTAGTAGGATTCTGAGAAGTCAAAAGTTGCCTTACGAGCATCTGTGACAGACATACCAGCAATGATACCATCAGCTTGTCCAGCTTGAACAGCACTGATAGCGGCATCAAAACCAGGGTTGGTGATTTCAATTTCGAAACCTTGGTCTTTAGCGATGGCCTTAATCAAGTCCATATCAATACCAGTAAATTGGTTGCTTGAATTTTGGAAAACAAAAGGTGCAAAAGAAGAATCACTGGCAATGATGTATTTAGCTTTAACAGGAGTTGCTTTTAGACCAGCTGCAGTTGTTGTGGTTGGTACTGCTGAAGAAGATGATGCAGTCCATTTCTTGATGATTTTATCAAGACTACCATCTTTTTTCATTTCAGCCAAGGCTTGGTTAAATTCAGTGATTAGGTGCTCGTATTTGCTACCTTTTTTAACACCGAAAGCAAAGCTACCTACAGCTTCACCATCCATTTCAATATGGAGGTCTTGACCTTGGTTGATGGCATATTCGATAACAGGTTTATCATCCATCATGGCATCGATGGCACCAGCACTCAAGCTGTTGTTCATCAAATCACCAGTATCAAATGTTTTAATACTAAAGCCGTATTTGTCTTTGATACTTTCAAGAAAACGTTGAGCGGCAGTTCCATTTTTAACACCAACAGTTTTACCTTTTAATTGGTCATACTGACTAATCTTGTGTGACTTTGTAGTTGCAATGACAACTTTTGTATCATAGTAAGTATCAGACATGGTAAAAACTTTTTCACGTTCAGCAGTTTTTGTCATTCCAGCCATGATAGCGTCAGCTTGACCAGCTTGAACTGCATTCACCGCTGCGTCAAAACCAGGATAAGACATCTGAATGTTCCATCCTTTAATTTCAGCGACTTTGTTGATAATGTCAACATCAATTCCTTTATAAGTTTGATCTGAATCTTTAAACTCAAAAGGTGCATAGGCGGTATCAGACACAATCTTAATAGTCTCTGCTTTTGCAATACCTAATGAGAAAATTGGGAATAAAATTAGCAAAAATGCTAGAAATTTTTTCTTCATTTTTAGTCTCCTTTTCCGAATATTTTTCCATTATATCAGAAAAAGTAAAAAAAGGCAAATTTTTATATTTCTGTGTCAGAAAATGTAACATTGTTTTTTTCTTTCTTGAACTGCTTCCACAAAGTGCTATAATAATAGTATATAATAGAAGAAAAGAGGACGGAGATATGAAGAACAAAAGAATTTTTAAAGACTTCCAAACTTCAAAAATGAGTTTAAACATTTACACAAGCCCCTTGTTAGCCTTTGCTTTTGTCTTCATAGGAGAGTTTGTGGCTTATACTCTGTATGGTATTAGTTTGTTAGCTCTTATCGGACTTGCTAGAAATTTTGGAGAGACTGGTCAAAATCTTGCAACCTACTTGCAGACCTTACAGCAGAGCTTGATGGATAAAACAAGTGACTTTCATTTAATTTTAGGATTACTGGCCTTTGGTTTTATTCTCAACACTGTGTTCAGATGGACTAGAAAAGTTGAGAAAAGATCTATTCGAACTTTAGGGTTTTATAGAGAAAATTTCCTCAGCAGTCTTCTGAAAGGATTTGGCTTAGGTTTGGCACTTTTTCTTCTGACCTTGTTAGGTTTAGTAGCCTTGGGGCAATATCGTTTTGAGTCCATTCATTTGAATCCTTATTCGCTTGCCTTTGTCATTTTTACCATTCCATTTTGGATTTTACAGGGGACAACAGAAGAAGTGGTGGCCCGTGCTTGGCTCCTTCCTCAATTGGCTTCAAGAACCAATCTAAAACTTGCTGTTGTTATATCTAGCATATTTTTTACCCTGCTTCATATGGGCAATTCTGGTCTAACACCTCTATCTCTAGTGAATCTCTTCTTATTCGGAGTTGCCATGGCTCTTTACCTTCTCAAAACTGATACAGTTTGGGGTGTTGCAGGTATTCATGGCGCCTGGAATTTTGCTCAGGGTAATCTCTTTGGGATTTTAGTTAGTGGTCAACCATCAGGAACGTCATTGATGACCTTTTTACCACAAGGCAATCAAGATTGGCTATCAGGTGGTTCTTTTGGCATAGAAGGTTCTATCATGACAAGTCTGGTTTTACTACTGCTGATTGTCTATCTCGCTTATCAATTAAAGAAAGAAAATGAAAGGATGTGACTTCGGTCTGTCCTTTTCTTCGTGAAAATGCTACAAGTATGCTAAAATAGGAATAGCACATCGAGAGAGGATTCTTATGATTAACCGCATTACAGATAATCAATTTAAACTAGTATCAAAATATCAACCATCAGGAGATCAACCCCAAGCTATCGAGCAATTGGTTGATAACATTGAGGGGGGAGAAAAAGCTCAGATTCTGATGGGGGCGACTGGAACAGGGAAGACCTATACCATGAGTCAGGTTATTTCCAAAGTTAATAAACCTACTCTGGTCATCGCCCACAATAAAACTCTAGCAGGACAGCTCTATGGGGAGTTTAAGGAATTTTTTCCTGAAAATGCAGTTGAGTACTTCGTATCCTACTATGACTATTACCAGCCAGAAGCCTATGTACCTTCTAGTGATACCTATATTGAAAAGGACAGCTCTGTCAATGACGAGATTGACAAGCTTCGTCACTCAGCAACTTCGGCTCTTTTGGAGCGCAATGATGTTATTGTCGTGGCCTCAGTCTCTTGTATCTATGGTTTGGGTTCGCCCAAGGAATACGCTGATAGTGTCGTGAGTCTCCGTCCAGGTCTTGAAATTTCTCGTGATAAACTCTTGAATGACTTGGTTGATATCCAGTTTGAACGTAATGATATTGATTTCCAACGGGGAAGATTTCGTGTGCGTGGGGATGTGGTGGAGATTTTCCCAGCATCTCGTGATGAACATGCCTTTCGAGTAGAATTTTTTGGAGATGAAATTGATCGTATTCGTGAAGTCGAAGCTTTGACAGGTCAAGTTCTCGGCGAAGTGGATCATTTGGCGATTTTCCCAGCGACTCACTTTGTGACCAATGATGACCACATGGAAGTAGCTATTGCTAAGATTGAGGCTGAGTTGGAGGAGCAGTTAGCTATCTTTGAGAAGGAAGGTAAGCTCCTCGAAGCGCAACGCTTGAAACAGCGTACAGAGTATGATATCGAGATGCTTCGTGAGATGGGCTATACAAACGGCGTTGAAAACTATTCACGTCATATGGATGGACGGAGCGAAGGTGAGCCTCCTTATACGCTTCTCGACTTCTTCCCAGATGATTTCTTGATCATGATTGATGAGAGCCACATGACCATGGGGCAAATAAAAGGTATGTATAATGGAGACCGCTCTCGTAAGGAAATGCTGGTTAATTATGGTTTCCGTTTGCCGTCAGCCTTGGACAATCGACCTCTCCGTCGGGAGGAGTTTGAGAGTCACGTTCATCAGATTGTTTACGTTTCAGCGACACCTGGTGACTATGAAAATGAACAGACCGAGACAGTGATTGAGCAAATCATTCGTCCGACAGGACTCTTGGATCCTGAGGTGGAAGTCCGTCCGACTATGGGACAGATTGATGACCTCTTAGGTGAAATCAATGCCCGTGTTGAAAAGAATGAACGAACCTTTATCACCACTTTGACTAAGAAAATGGCAGAAGACTTGACCGACTACTTCAAGGAAATGGGCATCAAGGTCAAGTACATGCACTCGGATATCAAGACCTTGGAGCGGACGGAGATAATTCGTGACCTACGCTTGGGTGTCTTTGACGTCTTGGTTGGAATCAACCTCCTTCGTGAAGGGATTGACGTTCCTGAAGTGAGCCTCGTAGCCATTCTCGATGCTGACAAGGAAGGTTTCCTTCGTAACGAACGTGGTTTAATCCAGACCATTGGACGTGCTGCCCGTAACAGCCAAGGTCATGTCATCATGTATGCTGACACCGTTACCCAGTCTATGCAACGTGCTATTGATGAAACTGCCCGTCGTCGGAAAATCCAGATGGCTTATAATGAAGAGCATGGTATCGTACCACAGACAATCAAGAAAGAAATCCGTGACCTGATTGCTGTGACCAAGGCAGTTGCTAAGGAAGAAGACAAGGAAGTTGACATCAACAGCCTTAACAAACAAGAGCGCAAAGAACTAGTCAAGAAACTTGAAAAACAAATGCAAGAAGCAGTTGAAGTGCTTGACTTTGAACTCGCTGCACAGATTCGCGATATGATGCTGGAAGTCAAGGCGTTAGATTAGAATATTATCTAAAGGAGAAAATATGTCCCGTTCCCAATTAACGATTTTAACAAACATTTGTCTGATTGAAGACCTCGAAACTCAGCGCGTGGTGATGCAGTATCGCTCTCCTGAAACCAATCGCTGGTCAGGTTATGCCTTTCCTGGAGGTCATGTAGAAAATGGTGAGGCTTTCGCAGAGTCTGTCATTCGTGAAATCTACGAAGAAACAGGATTGACTATCCAAAATCCTAAACTGGTAGGCATTAAAAATTGGCCACTGGATACAGGTGAGCGCTACATCGTTGTTTGTTATAAGGCGACAGAGTTTACTGGAAGTCTCCAATCCTCAGAGGAAGGAGAAGTATCTTGGGTGCAAAAAGACCAGATTCCAAACTTGGATCTGGCCTATGATATGCTACCTTTGATGGAGATGATGGAAGCTCCGGACAAATCTGAATTTTTCTACCGTCATCGTATAGAAGATGGCTGGGAGAAGAAAATCTTCTAGTCTTTTACTAAATAACCTAGCTGATCCAAGGCCTCCTCGATATAGCGGAGGTCTTGCTGTGTTTCAGCTTCGACTAGGTGGTAATGGATGCCATCTGTCAATTCAGACAGAGGTCTAAAATCTGAATGCTCGACTTGTTCTAGAAAATGTTGCACATCTCTGCGACAAGACAGTTTCAGCAAGGTTTCGATTTCTCCATAAACGGGATGGTCAATCAAGGTATTTTGAACACGTCCACCATTATCAACGATAGCAAGGAGTTCTTGACCGATTTCTTCAACTTCATGTTTCACTTTGAAAAGTTTGTGAACATAAGGATTGGTTTCAATTTGCTTATAGATGTAGCCACGATTAGTGGATAGGATAGGAGCGCCATCGGCTCTTAAAATTGCAATGTCCTGTACAATGACCTGGCGTGTAACATGAAAATGTTCAGCTAAACTTTGGCCATTGAGGGCTTTAGGAGCTTCTTTCAAGAGTTGGAGAAGGGCTTGTTTGCGATCTTTTGTCATAGTTCTTCCTTTTAACGGCGTTTTCGAAGCACTTTATAGACAGCTAGTGCCAATGTATAGTCTACCATACTATGGATAATTGTGCCAAATCCAACTAGTACAAATAGAACATAAAACATATTTTCTACATTGGTACCGGAAGTGGCGTAAAAAACGACACAGGCTAATACTTCAGCAAGGGCATGAATGATAGCTAAAACAAAGTTGAAAATCCAGGAAGATTTTGGTTTATCAAGAGTATCGGGGAATTTTTGTAAGTAAAGAGCTCCTAGAGTACCAAAAAAGATATGGGAAAAAGCTCGAAAAACGATAACCATGGGATAGCCAGCCATCAAGAATCCAAAACTAGAGGCTAGGATGACAAAAACTGCCATCAAGGGCGACAAGAACATGGCAATAAAAATAGCGATGTGGCTCCCCAAAGTGTAAGAAGCAGGTGGAATGACAATCTTGAAAGGCATCACAATCGGAATCAAAATTGCAATAGCCGTTAAGAGGGCAGTCATTGTCATAAATTGTGTCTTTTTCCGTGTATTCATAAGAATCTCCTTTTTAACTGTATATACACTAGTATAGTACAACAAACAAGACAATAAAGCAAGGATTTACTTAAGTTTATAGGCCATTTTAAATTAAATATTGGTAAAGATTTCACTAAAAAGAAACTGTATAGAGCAAAATCTCCACCTTCAGGTTTGAAAGTGGAGATTGTTTTTATTTTTTCAAAGTCTGTAGTCTTGGAACAATGGCTAGGGTTAGAACTGCGGAAATGACTAATTCGGCAATCGAATTTGTTGAGATAACGGTTGCTAGGAGTTTTTGGATATTACCATCAAAGACATTTCCAAAAAGGTAGAAAATTCCACCAAGTACAAAGACTGTGTTGGTAAGTGAACCAAGGGCACCAGCTAAAATCAGACCAGTCTTGTTTTTCATTAGTTTATAGACTAGATAAGGAGTTAAACCAATCAAAATACGTGGGACGATAGCTATGATAGCTGAGTAGATGTTTCCGTTTGGGACGAATGGTGAGAAGAGGTAGCTTGTTGGTAGAATCGTAATCGTGTTAACGGTCAAGCTAAGTAATCCCATTAAAAATCCAAGTGTAACCCCAACTCGTGGACCGTAGATAATGCTGGCAATAATGACAGGAATATGAACGATGGTCGGTTTGATTGGAAATGGGAAAAGGTTAAAGATAAGTGAGCTCAGAAAATGAATCACGAGCATGGTTGCAAAAAAGATAGCAATGGGTGCAATATTAGAGCGTTTTTTCATCGAGAGTTTCCTTTATTCTTTCTAAAATAATTGTGAGGTCAGCTAATGCTCCTCGTCCATGGTCTCCACAAGCTAGTAGGGATTCTTTTGGAGCGATCAGCTGATAGCCGTAGCTTTCTAATGTTTTCAGATTAGCCTGAGTTGCCGGATGGTCATACATTTTTGTATTCATTGCTGGTGCGATGAGTTTTGGGATATGACTTGGCAAGGCTAGAGCCGTACTGGTTACCATGTTGTCCGCAAAGCCGTGGGCTAGTTTTGCAATAGTGTTAGCAGTTGCAGGTACTACGATAAATAGATCAGTTTCTTTTCCAAGTTCAATATGATTGACTTGATTTGGATAGGGTTCCTTCATGACATCCAAATGAACAGGATTCTGTGAGAGTACCTGTAGTGTCAAAGGTTGGATAAACTCTGTAGCAGCCTGAGTCATTAAGACAGTGACTTGATGACCTTGTTTTTTTAGAGAACTGACTAAATCTGCCGACTTGTAAGAGGCGATAGACCCTGTTACAGCCAAGAGAATATGTGCCATAGCTTTCCTTTCTATGAATGATAGGCTTGAATTTTTTTAAGGAGGAGTTCTGCAATTTCTTCTTTAGTCTGGACTGTTTGAAGCTGATCTTTTTCAACAAAGATTGCACGATGCTGGTTTGCTGAGATTTGAGTGAGGTCATTTGCAATAATCAAGTCTGCTTGGTTATTGATAAGACTTTTTCTGGCAATCTCGATGAGATAATCCTCAGAGATATCAACCAGCAGTTTGAAACCAATCAGATGAATAGCAGGATTCCACTCCTTGACTAGAGAGATGATTTTGGGAGTCTTTTTTAGGAACAAAACCTGAACCTCATCAGTTGAAGAAATCTTAGCTTGATGATTTTGCTTGCTTAAAAATTCTTCTAGATTGGAGCTAGCTTGAACTTCCTCCAGCCCTGTCATATAGACAGGAGTGTAGTCAGATACGGCCATTGAGTGAATCAAGACCTGATAATCCTGAACACGTTCTTTCATTTCCAGAAGAAGGTTCTTGGTATTGTTAATTTCTCGAATACTTAGGTTGGGATGGGATTCTGGTTTCAAAGCTCTTTTTGTCGTTATTAAACAAACTTCATGCCCTGCAACAAGCAAGGTTTCTGTGATGATTTTCCCCAAACGACCGGTAGAATGGTTAGTGATAGAGCGGACGCTATCGATGGCTTCACTGGTACCGCCCGATGTAACTAAAATTTTCATAGCACTATTGTACACAAAAATAAACGGTAAGTAAAATGAAAGTGATAAAATTTTGGTAAAAGGAAAGAATATAGTTTCAAACTATAAAGCCATATAAAATTTAAGAAAGGACTCTAAAAACCTTAAAAACAGGGATATTTACGAACGTTTAGAGAGTTTTTGGATGTTAAAAATCTTGTTTTGTGTTATAATGAATTATCATATAAGAGGTTAGAGGAGTTTTGAATGAAAACAGATATTGAAATCGCACAGAGTATTGAGCTGAAGCCAATCGTTGATGTTGTAGAGAAACTTGGTATTTCTTACGACGATTTGGAGTTGTACGGAAAGTACAAGGCTAAGCTCAGCTTTGATAAAATTCGTGCAGTTGAGAGCAATCCAGTTGGAAAATTGATTCTGGTTACTGCCATCAACCCAACACCTGCAGGTGAAGGAAAATCAACCATTACCATTGGTCTTGCGGATGCCTTGAATAAGATTGGCAAGAAAACTATGATTGCTATTCGCGAACCATCTCTTGGTCCAGTAATGGGTATTAAGGGGGGTGCTGCTGGTGGTGGTTACGCTCAAGTTCTGCCAATGGAAGACATCAACCTTCACTTCACTGGAGACATGCATGCCATTACGACTGCAAACAATGCTCTTTCTGCCTTGATTGACAACCACTTACACCAAGGAAATGAGTTGGGAATTGACCAACGTCGTATCCTCTGGAAACGTGTAGTGGACTTGAATGATCGTGCCCTTCGCCATGTGAACGTTGGACTTGGTGGCCCTCTAAATGGTATTCCACGTGAGGATGGCTTTGATATTACAGTTGCTTCAGAAATCATGGCGATTCTTTGCTTGGCAACAGACATCGAGGACTTGAAACGCCGTTTGGCTAATATTGTTATCGGTTATCGCTATGATCGTACACCTGTTTCTGTAGGTGATTTGCAGGTTGAAGGTGCCTTAGCTTTGATCTTGAAGGATGCTATTAAGCCGAACCTGGTTCAGACAATTTACGGAACACCTGCCTTTGTACACGGTGGTCCATTTGCCAATATTGCTCACGGATGTAACTCTGTCTTGGCAACGACAACAGCCCTTCACTTGGCTGATTACACAGTTACTGAAGCTGGTTTTGGTGCAGACCTTGGTGCCGAGAAATTCCTTGATATTAAGACACCAAATTTGCCAACATCTCCAGATGCAGTAGTTATTGTAGCAACCCTTCGTGCCCTTAAGATGAATGGTGGCGTGGCTAAAGACGCTTTGACAGAGGAAAATGTGGAGGCGGTGCGTGCCGGTTTTGCTAACTTGAAACGCCATGTTGAAAATATCCGTAAGTTCGGTATTCCAGCAGTCGTAGCTATTAATGAATTTGTCTCTGATACAGAAGCTGAAATTGCAGCCTTGAAAGAACTTTGTGCTTCTATTGATGTGCCAGTTGAACTAGCAAGTGTCTGGGCTGATGGTGCAGAAGGTGGAGTAGCACTTGCCGAAACAGTTGTTAAGACTATCGCTGAAAACCCAGCTAACTATAAACGTTTGTATGACAATGACCTTTCTGTTCAAGAAAAGATTGAAAAGATTGTTACTGAAATCTACCGTGGTAGCAAAGTGAACTTTGAGAAGAAAGCTCAAACTCAAATCGCTCAAATCGTTCAAAACGGTTGGGACAAATTGCCAATCTGTATGGCTAAGACCCAGTATAGCTTCTCAGACAATCCAAATGCACTTGGAGCACCTGAAAACTTTGAAATTACCATTCGCGAATTGGTGCCAAAATTAGGTGCAGGCTTCATCGTTGCCTTAACTGGCGATGTCATGACCATGCCAGGACTTCCAAAACGACCAGCTGCTCTCAACATGGATGTTGAAAGCAATGGAACAGTATTAGGCTTGTTCTAGTATATCGCAATTGACTTTAAATGAGTTTGGAAATACTATCCAAGCTCATTTTTTATCTAAATATAAGAAGTTGCCTTCTACACGTAACCAGTCTAGGTAAAGATATTTTCCCTGAATTCTGATATAATAGAAATATTGACTTCAAGAGTAAGGAAGAGAAGATGAACGCATTATTAAATGGAATGAATGACCGTCAGGCTGAGGCGGTGCAAACGACAGAAGGTCCCTTGTTGATTATGGCGGGGGCTGGTTCTGGAAAGACCCGAGTTTTGACCCACCGCATTGCCTATCTGATTGATGAAAAGCTGATCAATCCGTGGAATATCTTGGCCATTACCTTTACTAATAAGGCTGCGCGTGAGATGAAGGAGCGTGCTTATAGCCTCAATCCAGCCACTCAGGACTGTCTGATTGCTTCCTTCCACTCCATGTGTGTTCGTATTTTGCGTCGCGATGCGGACCATATTGGCTACAACCGCAATTTCACTATTGTAGATCCTGGTGAACAGCGGACGCTCATGAAACGCATTCTCAAACAGTTGAACTTGGATCCTAAAAAATGGAATGAACGGAGCATTTTAGGGACCATTTCCAATGCTAAGAATGATTTGATTGATGATGTGGCTTATGCTGCTCAAGCTGGTGATATGTACACGCAAATCGTGGCTCAGTGTTATACAGCCTATCAGAAAGAATTGCGTCAGTCGGAGTCGGTTGACTTTGATGATTTGATTATGCTGACCTTGCGTCTCTTTGATCAGAATCCTGATGTCTTGACCTACTATCAACAGAAGTTTCAGTACATCCATGTTGATGAGTACCAAGATACCAACCATGCCCAGTATCAATTAGTCAAACTCTTGGCTTCGCGTTTTAAAAACATCTGTGTGGTTGGGGATGCGGATCAGTCTATCTATGGCTGGCGTGGTGCTGATATGCAGAATATCTTGGACTTCGAAAAGGATTATCCCCAAGCCAAGGTTGTTTTGTTGGAGGAGAATTACCGTTCAACTAAAACCATTCTGCAAGCGGCCAACGAGGTCATTAAAAATAATAAAAATCGCCGTCCTAAGAATCTCTGGACTCAAAATGCTGATGGGGAACAAATCGTTTACTATCGTGCCAATGATGAGTTGGATGAGGCTGTATTTGTAGCTAGAACCATCGATGAACTTAGTCGCAGTCAAAACTTCCTTCACAAGGATTTTGCAGTTCTCTATCGTACTAATGCGCAGTCTCGTACTATTGAGGAAGCCCTTCTTAAGTCCAATATTCCTTATACCATGGTTGGCGGAACAAAGTTCTACAGCCGTAAGGAAATCCGAGATATTATCGCTTACCTCAATCTTATTGCCAATTTGAGTGACAATATCAGTTTTGAGCGTATTATCAACGAGCCTAAGCGTGGAATTGGGCCAGGTACAGTCGAGAAAATTCGTGACTTTGCTAATATGCAAGACATGTCTATGCTAGATGCTTCAGCCAATATTATGTTGTCTGGTATCAAGGGTAAAGCAGCCCAGTCTATCTGGGATTTTGCCAATATGATTCTAGATTTACGAGAGCAGCTAGATCAATTAAACATTACAGAGTTGGTTGAGGCCGTCCTAGAAAAAACAGGTTACGTCGATATTCTAAATGCTCAAGCGACCTTAGAAAGCAAGGCTAGGGTTGAAAATATCGAAGAGTTCCTTTCTGTAACGAAAAACTTTGATGACACCTCTGATGAGCCAGAAGAGGAAACTGGTCTGGACAAGCTGAGTCGTTTCTTAAATGACTTGGCTTTGATTGCAGACACAGATTCAGGTAGTCAGGAGACATCAGAAGTTACCCTAATGACCCTGCATGCTGCCAAAGGCCTCGAGTTTCCAGTTGTCTTTTTGATTGGGATGGAAGAAAATGTCTTTCCGCTTAGCCGTGCAGCTGAGGATCCAGATGAATTAGAAGAAGAACGCCGTCTGGCCTATGTAGGAATTACGCGTGCAGAGAAAATTCTCTATCTGACCAATGCCAACTCGCGCCTGCTTTTTGGTCGTACCAACTACAATCGTCCGACTCGTTTTATTAACGAAATCAGCTCAGACTTACTTGAGTATCAAGGGTTGGCTCGTCCAGCAAATACAAGCTTTAAAGCATCATATAGTAGTGGTGGCCTTGCCTTCGGTCAAGGTATGAGTTTGGCGCAGGCCCTCCAAGACCGTAAACGCAGTGCGGCCCCAAAAACTATTCAGTCAAGCGGTCTCCCATTTGGTCAATTTACAGCTGGAGCAAAATCAGCGTCTAGCGAGACAAATTGGTCCATTGGTGACATTGCCCTCCACAAGAAATGGGGAGAGGGAACTGTTCTGGAAGTTTCAGGTAGCGGTGCTACTCAGGAATTAAAAATCAATTTCCCAGAAGTAGGTTTGAAAAAACTTTTAGCCAGTGTGGCTCCAATTGAGAAAAAAATCTAATTTTTCATCCTTCTCACGAATAATAAAGTGAGGAGGATTTTTATGTATAGTATTTCATTCCAAGAAGATTCACTGTTGCCAAGAGAAAGGCTGGCAAAAGAAGGAGTTGAAGCGCTCAGTAATCAAGAGTTGCTAGCTATTTTACTTAGGACAGGAACACGTCAAGCTAGCGTTTTTGAAATTGCCCAGAAAGTTTTGAACAATCTTTCAAGCCTAACGGATTTGAAAAAAATGACCCTGCAGGAATTGCAGAGTCTGTCTGGTATCGGTCGTGTTAAGGCTATAGAACTACAAGCTATGATCGAACTGGGCCATCGTATTCACAAACATGAGACTCTTGAGATGGAAAGTATTCTCAGTAGTCAAAAGTTGGCGAAGAAGATGCAACAGGAATTGGGGGACAAAAAACAAGAGCACCTGGTGGCGCTCTATCTCAATACTCAAAATCAAATCATCCATCAACAGACCATTTTTATCGGCTCTGCCACTCGTAGTATCGCTGAGCCGCGAGAGATTCTTCATTATGCCATCAAGCATATGGCGACCTCTCTCATCTTAGTTCACAATCATCCTTCGGGAGCTGTAGCCCCTAGCCGAAATGATGATCATGTTACAAAACTTGTCAAAGATGCTTGTGATCTGATGGGGATTGTCCTCTTGGACCATTTGATTGTCTCTCACTCCAGTTACTTTAGTTACCGTGAAAAAACAGATTTAATCTAAAGTTCATTAACGACATAGTCAAAGAGATTTTTATCTTTGGGACGATTTTCAAATAGAAACTCTGGATGCCATTGGACACCGAGAAAGGCGACATCATCCGTACTCATGACAGCTTCAATGATACCATCCTTAGGATCATGAGCTGCAATCTTTAAGTTAGGTGCTAAATCCTTAATACTCTGATGATGGAAGGAGTTGATATGGGAGATTTCTCCATAGATTTCTCGAAGAACTGTATCAGGTTCTGTCACCAAGCGTTGGGTTGTGTATTCGGCAGAACAATCCTGCCAGTGATCTTCGATATCTTGGTACAAAGTTCCACCCATGGCAACGTTAAAGAGTTGTGTTCCACGGCAGACAGAAAAAATTGGCTTTTTCTGTTTAATAGCTTCCTTGATGAGGGCCAGTTCAAAGATATCCCTTTGAGGGTGGTAGTCATCGCTATCGATGGTTTTTGGTTCACCATAGAATTTTGGATCAACATTTTGCCCACCTGTCAAGATGAGCTTGTCAATCATACTGATATAGTGGCAGGCCATTTCTTGATCACCAATCGGTAGGATGATGGGAATTCCTCCAGCTTCTTTAACGCCTTCAACAAAGCCTTTTGCTACGTAGCTCATCATGATGTCATCATCTGGATGAGTTTTTTCGTTTCCTGTAATCCCAATAACTGGTTTTTTCATAAAATGATTTTCGCTTTCTAATCCTCTTTTCGCATGAAGTAGAGGAGGGTTTGGAGTTCACTTGTCAAATCGACATACTGAACGACCACGTCTTTTGGTAAATGGAGATGGACTGGTGAAAAACTGAGAATTCCTTTCACGCCAGCATCCACCAAGAGATTAGCAACCTCTTGTGACTTGACGCTGGGAACTGTCAGGATAGCAGTCTTCACATCAGCATCCTTGATTTTATCCTTGATTTGAGAAATCCCGTAAATGGGAATCCCGTCAGGAGTTTGGGTACCGACTTCAGGATGGTCATCTAGGTCAAAGGCCATGATAATCTTCATCTTGTTACGCTCGTGGAAGCGGTAGTGGAGAAGGGCATGACCCATATTTCCAATACCAACCAGCATGACATTGGTAATGGAGTTATCATTGAGTAAATCGGCAAAAAATGTCATCAGTTTTTTGACATCATAGCCAAAACCACGGCGACCTAGT
The DNA here is from genome assembly GCF_002096855.1 of Streptococcus mitis. Taxonomy (GTDB): domain Bacteria; phylum Bacillota; class Bacilli; order Lactobacillales; family Streptococcaceae; genus Streptococcus; species Streptococcus mitis_Y. The sequence goes on from NZ_NCVH01000033.1 coordinate 267,849, forward strand.
TCACCAAAGTAGGAAAAATCACGACGTACGGTCGCAGAATCGATACCGATAGCCTCAGCAATTTGCTTGGAGTTGGCACGTTCGATTTTTTCTGCATGAAATCTCTTGAAAATTCGATAGTAAAGAGAGAGTCTTTTTGCTGTTGCTTTTGGAATAGCAGACTGTTTATCTTTCACAAAATCACAACCTTTCTATTCTTCTATTTTATAGAAACATTGTGAAAAAATCAACAAAAACAAGAAAAAACTAAGAAATTTCTTAGTTTTTATCTGAAAAATGAGCTTGTGATAGAAAACGGTAGAGATCTCCGACCAGACCCTGATAAACTTTCTGGCCATTAAAAGTCAGAGAAGTCACATAAAGTGTATCTGGTAGGGTCACACATCCTGACAGAGCCAGCATGAGAGCTTCATAATCCTCATACTTGAGTGTACGCTCTACATGATAGTTGTCCTTATAGGTCAGTTCAAACATATGGGACCTATCTTTCCGATTTTGTAAAGACACCACGTTCTACCAAGCTATCCATGAGGAAGTAGAATTTTTCCTGATGAATGTGGTGGTCTTCTGATTTGAAAATATCAACTAGGCGTAGCCCAAACTTGTCAGTGATATTGATTTTAGCACCTGTAAGTTCCTTGTTAATGATGATTTTGAGTTGGAATCCCTCACCGCTGTTCGGAACTTTTTCCAAAAGGCGAGTCAATTCATAGTTACCAACCTTAGTCTCAAAAAAGGTGTTGTCCTTAAGGGTGAATTTCTTAACAGAAGGGCTAAGAGTGTAGTCGTAACGACAATTTTTTAACTGAATGGTTTTTTCAAATGCCATATGGCTAACCTCCGATAATTTCTTTTAAGGTTTTTGCGAGGGTATGTAGGTCTTCAACAGTATTTTCTGGCGACAAACTGATACGAACGGATTCCTTCAAGCGTTCTGAATTCGGGCCGTACATGGCTTCAAGAACATGGCTGGATTGGACAATACCTGCAGTGCAGGCTGAGCCAGTAGAGATTGAAATTCCAGCCAAATCTAGACGAAGGAGTAAGAGATCGTTTTTCTGACCAGGAAATCCAATATTGAGAACATAAGGGAGATGGTGTTCTCCTCTATTCAGGTAATACTGAATTCCTTCTAGCTCTGTAAGAAAGGCAGTTTCTAGATTTTGTACATGTTGAAAATATTCTTCTTGCTTTTCTAGGTCCTCTTTTAGGGCTACAACCATGCCTACGATGGCAGCTAAATTTTCAGTTCCTGCACGTTTTTTCTGTTCTTGGTCTCCACCATGGAGATAGGAATCAAAGTTCATGCTAGATGCGTAGAGAAAGCCGATTCCCTTAGGACCATGGAATTTGTGGGCAGAAGCAGTGAGAAAATCAATGCCCAATTCTTCGGGGTGAATTGGTATTTTACCAATAGCTTGAACTGCATCAACATGATAGGCGGCAGGATGTTGCTTGAGTATTTGGCCAATTTCAGCAATGGGAAGTAAGTTTCCTGTCTCATTATTGGCAAACATGGTAGAAACCAAAATCGTATCGTCACGTAAAGCCTTTTGAATTTGTTGGGCTGTTATTTCTTGATTTTCTGGTTGGATAATGGTTGCTTCAAAACCAAAGTGTTGAACCAAGTAATCAATGGTTTCAAGGACGGCATGGTGCTCAATAGCAGTTGTGATGATATGTTTTCCTTGTTCTTGGTGACGAAGGCAGTAGCCAATGATGGCAGTATTGTTGCCTTCAGTCCCACCAGAAGTGAAAAAGATATGTTGAGGTTTTGTCCCCAGTAACTGGGCTAGTTCCTGACGGGCTTCACGCAATAGTTTACCAGCTTGACGACCATGACCATGAATACTAGAAGGGTTTCCGTGGGTTTCTTGCATAACCTTGGTCATAGCTGAAATAGCAACTGTTGACATAGGAGTCGTTGCAGCATTGTCCAAATAAATCAAAGAATCACCTTATTTCTTTTTGTTGTAGGCAAAGAGTGGGCTGACTGGTTTTCTTTCGTGAATACGGACGATGGCATCACCAATTAACTCACTAGCAGTGATGTAGCATACGTTTTTAGGAGTTTTTTCTTTTGTTGCTACTGAATCAGTCACAAGAATTTCCTTAATATTAGTATTGTCAAGGAGTTCAGCAGCTCCTTCAACGAAGAGACCATGACTAGAAACAGCATAAATTTCTGTAGCCCCTTCACGTTCAACGATTTTAGCAGCTTCAGAGAAGGTGCGTCCTGTATTTAAAATATCGTCAATCAAGATAGCTTTCTTACCTTCAACATCACCGATAATATAACCTTCGTTACGAGTTGCATCGTCTTGAGGGTAGTCGATAATGGCGATAGGAGCATCAAGATATTCAGCCAAGCTACGGGCACGTTTCACACCTGAATTTTTAGGACTGACGACAACAACATCTGACCCAAGTAGACCCTTATCGCAGTAATGTTTTGCAAATAGGGGAACTGTGAAGAGGTTATCAACAGGAATATCAAAGAAGCCTTGAACCTGAACAGCATGCAAATCAAGTGTAAGGATACGGTCAACACCAGCCTTAACCAGCATATTAGCAACTAGTTTTGCTGTAAGTGGCTCACGTGGTGAAGCAATGCGGTCTTGGCGTGCATAGCCAAAATATGGAAGGACAACGTTGATACTGTGGGCACTTGCACGCACACAAGCATCAACCATAATCAACAATTCCATTAGGTGGTTGTTAACAGGGAAACTTGTTGATTGGATGATGTACACATCATAACCACGGACACTTTCTTCAATATTTACTTGGATTTCTCCGTCTGAAAATTGACGTGATGATAGTTTTCCAAGTGGGACACCAACAGCTTGAGCAATTTTCTGTGCAATTTCTTGGTTAGAGTTGAGTGCGAAAAGTTTCATGTTTTTTCTATCTGACATTATAGACCGTCCTCTGTAAACTTTTTAAATCCTAGCCATATCTGCCTAGCCTATATGAACTGGGATTTTTGTATTTTATCTTTTCTATTTTACCAAAAAATAGAGATTATTTCAGCTATTTTTCATGCTTTTGACAAATCGGACCAATTTTGAGGGAGCTTTTTGATAATCAATCTGATTTTCCTCTAAAAATTGCTGGAAATCTTGTTTCCCTTGCTCGTGATTCTCAACTTCAAGCTCTAATTCGTAATCTGTAGTATCAAGGTACTGACTTTCATCCAGCGCCATGAGACCAATAGCTGTTTGCATTTCATAGCGAAGTGTCGTTAGACAACCAAGGATCTGCCATTCACTTGTTTTAATACCATGTTTCGCCAATTCATCCAGTACTAGCCCTTGAGGAAGTTCTTCCTTAGCGAGATAGTTTTCAGCATCTTTTAGTTGCAATTTTTGGTTGTATTCCATGTTTCCAACACTTTGCGGGACTTTGAGTGTCAATTCAGCCCAGTCTTCAAAAGTGCGAATGCGCATAGCAACTTTCTTTTCTCGCAGTTCAAAATCAGGAGTGTCGATGTAGTAATTTTTTTGAAGAACAGGGGTGACGTTTGTGAACTGGTCTTTTAGACGATCATATTCATCTTTTTTCAAGAGTGTTTTCAATTCAATTTCTAAATGTTTCATTTTTCTTACCTTTTCTTTATCGTTGAAAGCGGATTTATGATATAATAAGCATTGTATTTATTGTATATGAATCTGGAGAAAAAATCAAAGATATTTTTGAAGGATAATATGAGAACAAGGGAGAATATATGACCTTAGAATGGGAAGAATTTCTAGATCCTTACATTCAAGCTGTTGGTGAGTTAAAAATTAAACTTCGTGGTATTCGGAAGCAATATCGTAAGCAAAATAAGCATTCTCCTATTGAGTTTGTGACTGGTCGAGTCAAGCCGATTGAGAGCATAAAGGAAAAAATGGCTCGGCGTGGCATTACTTATGCGACCTTAGAGCACGATTTGCAAGATATTGCTGGTTTGCGTGTGATGGTTCAGTTTGTAGATGACGTTAAGGAAGTAGTGGAGATTTTGCGCAAACGTCAGGATATGAGGATCATACAGGAGCGAGATTACATTACTCATCGAAAAGCATCAGGCTACCGTTCCTATCACGTGGTAGTAGAATATACGGTTGATACCATCAATGGAGCCAAGACCATTTTGGCGGAAATTCAGATTCGTACTTTGGCCATGAATTTCTGGGCAACGATAGAACATTCTCTCAACTACAAGTACCAAGGGGATTTCCCAGAGGAAATTAAAAAGAGACTGGAAATTACTGCCAAAATTGCCCATCAGTTGGATGAAGAAATGGGTAAAATACGTGATGATATCCAAGAAGCCCAAGCACTTTTTGATCCTTTGAGTAGAAAATTAAATGACGGTGTAGGAAACAGTGACGATACAGATGAAGAATACAGGTAAACGAATTGACCTGATAGCTAATAGAAAACCACAGAGTCAAAGGGTTTTGTATGAATTGCGAGATCGTTTGAAGAGAAATCAGTTTATACTCAATGATACCAATCCAGATATCGTTATTTCCATCGGTGGTGATGGTATGCTCTTGTCGGCCTTTCATAAGTACGAAAACCAGCTTGACAAGGTCCGCTTCATTGGTGTTCACACTGGACATTTGGGCTTCTATACGGACTACCGTGATTTTGAGTTGGACAAGCTAGTGACTAATTTACAGCTAGATACCGGAGCAAGAGTCTCTTACCCTGTTCTGAATGTGAAGGTTTTTCTCGAAAATGGTGAAGTGAAGATTTTTAGAGCACTAAATGAAGCCAGTATCCGAAGGTCTGATCGAACCATGGTGGCGGATGTTGTGATTAATGGTGTCCACTTTGAACGTTTTCGTGGAGATGGGCTAACAGTTTCAACACCGACTGGTAGTACAGCCTATAACAAGTCGCTTGGTGGAGCTGTTTTACACCCAACCATTGAAGCTTTGCAATTAACGGAAATTGCCAGCCTTAACAATCGTGTCTATCGAACCCTGGGTTCTTCCATTATTGTTCCAAAGAAGGATAAGATTGAACTTATTCCAACAAGAAACGATTACCATACCATTTCGGTTGACAATAGCGTTTATTCATTCCGTAATATTGAGCGTATTGAGTATCAAATAGACCATCATAAGATTCACTTTGTCGCATCACCGAGCCATACCAGTTTCTGGAACCGAGTTAAGGATGCTTTTATCGGCGAGGTGGACGAATGAGGTTTGAATTTATCGCAGATGAGCATGTCAAGGTTAAGACCTTCTTAAAAAAGCACGAGGTGTCTAAGGGGCTACTGGCTAAGATTAAGTTTCGAGGTGGAGCTATACTGGTCAATGATCAACCACAAAATGCAACCTATCTATTGGATATTGGAGACCGAGTTGTCATTGATATTCCTGCTGAGGAAGGCTTTGAGACTCTAGAAGCTATCGAGCGCCCACTGGATATTCTTTATGAGGATGACCATTTTCTAGTCTTAAATAAACCCTATGGAGTGGCTTCTATTCCTAGTGTTAATCACTCCAATACCATCGCTAATTTTATCAAGGGTTACTACGTCAAGCAAGACTATGAGAATCAGCAGGTTCACATTGTGACTAGGCTTGATAGAGATACTTCTGGCTTGATGCTCTTTGCTAAGCACGGCTATGCCCACGCACGATTAGACAAGCAGTTGCAGAAGAAGTCCATTGAAAAACGCTACTTTGCTTTGGTTAAAGGTGATGGACACTTGGAGCAAGAGGGAGAAATTATTGCTCCGATTGCGCGTGATGAAGACTCTATTATCACTAGACGGGTGGCTAAAGGTGGAAAGTATGCTCATACTTCTTACAAGATTGTAGCATCTTATGGGAATATTCATTTGGTAGACATTCGCCTGCACACTGGGCGAACCCACCAAATCCGAGTCCATTTTTCTCATATTGGTTTTCCTTTGTTGGGAGATGATTTGTACGGTGGTAGTCTAGACGATGGAATTCAGCGCCAAGCCCTGCATTGCCATTACCTATCTTTTTATCATCCATTTTTAGAGCAAGACTTGCAGTTAGAAAGTCCCTTGCCGAATGATTTTAGCAACCTTATTACCCAGTTATCAACTAATACTCTATAAAAACTGATTCAGAGTATAATTATTATCTTAAAGGAGAAAACTCATGGAAGTTTTTGAAAGTCTCAAAGCCAACTTGGTTGGTAAAAATGCTCGTATCGTTCTCCCTGAAGGGGAAGAGCCTCGTATTCTTCAAGCGACTAAACGCCTGGTAAAAGAAACAGAAGTGATTCCTGTTTTGCTTGGAAATCCTGAAAAAATTAAAATCTATCTTGAAATCGAAGGTATTGAGGACGGTTATGAAGTCATCGACCCTCAACACTACGATAAATTTGAAGAAATGGTTGCTGCCTTGGTAGAACGTCGCAAGGGCAAAATGTCTGAAGAAGATGCACGCAAGGTTTTGGTTGAAGATGTCAACTATTTTGGTGTTATGTTGGTTTACTTGGGCTTGGTTGATGGAATGGTGTCAGGAGCGATTCACTCAACAGCTTCAACAGTTCGCCCAGCCCTTCAAATCATCAAAACTCGTCCAAATGTAACTCGTACTTCAGGTGCCTTCCTCATGGTTCGTGGTACGGAACGTTACCTATTTGGAGACTGTGCTATCAATATCAATCCTGATGCAGAAGCTTTGGCTGAAATTGCCATCAACTCAGCAATTACAGCTAAGATGTTTGGCATCGAACCTAAAATTGCTATGCTAAGCTATTCTACTAAAGGTTCAGGATTTGGAGAAAGCGTTGATAAGGTTGTTGAAGCAACTAAAATTGCCCACGACTTGCGCCCTGACCTTGAAATCGATGGTGAGTTGCAATTTGATGCGGCCTTTGTTCCAGAAACTGCTGCTCTGAAAGCTCCGGGAAGTACAGTAGCTGGTCAAGCAAATGTTTTCATCTTCCCAGGTATCGAGGCAGGAAATATCGGCTACAAGATGGCAGAACGTCTTGGCGGTTTTGCGGCTGTTGGACCTGTTTTGCAAGGTTTGAACAAGCCAGTTAACGACCTTTCTCGTGGATGTAATGCAGATGATGTTTACAAGTTGACCCTCATCACAGCAGCTCAAGCAGTTCATCAATAAGATTTAGTCCTCTTTCCCTTGGGAAGAGGCTTTTTATACTCAATGAAAATCAAAGAGCAAACTAGGAAACTAGCCGCAGGCTGTACTTGAGTACGGCAAGGCGACGTTGACGTGGTTTGAATTTGATTTTCGAAGAGTATTAATACTAGGAAAAGGACAGTTAGAATCTTCTGTGTTATACTAGAGATATGTTAGATTTGAAAGAATACGGTATCGTCATGTGGCCGGAGGAGAAGATCATTTCTTTCCGTGAGAAACTTCTCGCTTGGTATGATGAAAACAAAAGAGATTTACCGTGGCGTAGAAGTAAAAATCCTTATCATATCTGGGTGTCTGAAATTATGCTCCAGCAAACTAGGGTGGATACGGTTATCCCTTATTACGAACGATTCTTGGACTGGTTTCCAACAGTAGAAAGTTTGGCGAATGCGCCTGAAGAGCGTTTGTTGAAGGCTTGGGAAGGTTTGGGTTATTATTCTCGAGTTCGTAATTTACAGGCTGCAGCCCAGCAGATTATGACTGATTTTGGTGGTCAATTTCCAAACACCTATGAAGGAATTTCCAGCTTGAAAGGAATTGGACCTTACACTGCAGGAGCCATTTCCAGTATTGCTTTTAACTTGCCTGAGCCAGCTGTAGATGGTAATGTCATGCGTGTTTTGGCACGTCTATTTGAAGTTAATCACGATATTGGGATTCCAAGTAATCGTAAAATTTTTCAGGCAATGATGGAAATCTTGATTGACCCAGAAAGGCCTGGTGACTTTAATCAAGCTTTGATGGACTTAGGATCTGATATTGAGGCGCCTGTAAATCCCAGACCAGAAGAAAGCCCAGTTAAGGACTTTAGTGCGGCATATCAGAATGGCACAATGGACCGTTATCCAATTAAGGCTCCCAAGAAAAAGCCTGTTCCAATTTATCTTAAAGCCTTGGTGGTCAAAAATACTCAGGGACAATTTTTACTTGAAAAAAATGAAAGTGAAAAGCTATTGGCAGGTTTTTGGCATTTCCCCTTGATAGAAGTTGATAACTTTTCGCAAGGAGAGCAGTTTGACCTCTTTCATCAGGTTGCAGAAGAAAGCGTGAACTTTGGTCCCAGTCCAGAAGAGAGTTTCCAGCAGGACTATGACCTAGATGTTGATTGGCTTGATATTTATTTTGAGACTGTCAAGCATATCTTTAGTCATCGTAAGTGGCATGTTCAAATTGTAGCAGGTCAGGTGAGTGACTACAATGACTTTCCAGATAGGGAAGTTCGCTGGCTTTCACCAGAAGAGTTTAAGAATTACCCACTTGCCAAACCCCAACAAAAAATCTGGCAGGCTTATGCACAAGCCAACTTAGACAGTAGTAAAGACTAGCTATTGTGTCTTCTTTTTATTTTTTTGATATAATAGTAGAGAAAAAGGTGAACAAATGAAAAAAATATTAATTGTAGATGATGAAAAACCAATCTCGGATATTATCAAGTTTAATATGACCAAGGAAGGTTACGAGGTTGTAACTGCTTTTAATGGTCGTGAAGCACTAGAGCAATTTGAAGCAGAGCAACCAGATATTATTATTCTGGATTTGATGCTTCCAGAAATTGATGGTTTAGAAGTTGCTAAGACTATTCGTAAGACGAGTAGTGTACCTATTATCATGCTTTCAGCTAAAGACAGTGAATTTGATAAGGTTATCGGTTTAGAGCTTGGTGCAGATGACTATGTAACCAAACCCTTCTCAAATCGTGAGTTGCAGGCGCGTGTTAAAGCTCTTCTCCGTCGCACGGACTTGGTTTCTGTAGATAATCAAGAGTCAGATGAAAAGAAAACCCAACCCTTGCAAATTGGGGACTTGGAGATTGTACCAGATGCCTATGTAGCTAAAAAATACGGTGAAGAACTAGACTTAACCCACCGTGAATTTGAACTCTTGTACCACTTGGCTTCTCATATCGGTCAAGTGATTACGCGTGAACACTTGCTTGAAACGGTCTGGGGTTATGATTATTTCGGAGATGTTCGAACAGTTGACGTAACTATCAGACGTTTGCGTGAGAAGATTGAAGATACACCAAGTCGTCCAGAGTATATCCTAACACGTCGCGGTGTTGGTTATTATATGAGAAATAATGATTAAACTAATAAAAGACACAGTTTTAACCAGTGATTTTATCTTTATCCTCATTCTACTTGGTTTTATTTTAGTCGTGACCTTGCTTTTACTAGAAAATCGTAGGGATAACATTCGGTTGAAGCAAATTAATCAAAAAGTTAAAGACCTGATTGCAGGAGATTATTCTCAGGTATTGGATATGCAGGGAAGCTCTGAAATCACTAATATTACCAATAATCTCAATGATTTATCAGAAGTAATCCGCTTGACTCAAGAAAATCTGGAACAAGAGAGTAAACGATTACACAGTATCCTCTCTTACATGACAGATGGTGTCCTCGCTACCAATCGTCGTGGTAAGATTACCATGATTAATGACATGGCTAAGAAACAGCTAGGCGTTCAGAAGGAAGATGTTCTAAACAAAAGTATTCTAGAATTGCTTAAGATTGAAGATGAGTATGAACTTCGTGATTTGATTACCCAAATTCCTGAACTCATGATTGATTCCCAGGATGCCAATGGTGAATATCTGAGCCTTCGTGTACGCTTTGCCTTGGTGCGTCGTGAGTCTGGCTTTATCTCAGGTTTGGTTGCAGTTTTGCATGATACAACGGAGCAGGAGAAGGAAGAACGGGAACGGAGACTCTTTGTTTCCAACGTTAGTCATGAGTTAAGGACGCCCTTGACTAGCGTAAAATCCTATCTTGAAGCCTTGGATGAGGGGGCCTTGTCAGAACCTGTGGCACCGGACTTTATCAAGGTATCTCTAGATGAAACCAATCGTATGATGCGAATGGTGACAGATCTTCTTCATCTTTCACGTATTGATAATGCAACCAGTCACCTAGATGTGGAACTGATTAACTTTACAGCTTTTATTACCTTTATTCTTAACCGTTTTGATCAGATAAGAGGGCAGGATGAAGAGAAGAAATACGAATTGGTTAGAGATTATCCGATTACGTCTGTCTGGATTGAAATTGATACAGACAAAATGACGCAGGTGATTGATAATATTCTTAACAATGCCATTAAGTATTCACCAGATGGTGGGAAAATCACAGTGACCATGAAGACAACTGATGATCAGATGATTTTATCTATCTCAGACCAAGGTTTGGGTATTCCTAAGCAGGATTTACCACGAATCTTTGACCGTTTTTATCGTGTGGATCGTGCCAGAAGTCGTGCCCAAGGTGGTACAGGCCTAGGACTGTCTATTGCTAAAGAAATTATCAAACAACATAAGGGCTTTATTTGGGCCAAAAGTGAATACGGTAAGGGATCAACCTTTACCATTGTGCTCCCTTATGATAAGGATGCAGTGAAAGAAGAAGTATGGGAGGACGAAGTAGAAGACTAGAATGAGTGAAATAGGCTTTAAATACAGTATTTTAGCGTCGGGTTCCAGTGGAAATTCCTTTTATCTGGAAACCCCCAAAAAGAAACTTTTAGTGGATGCAGGCTTATCTGGTAAGAAAATCACCAGCCTACTTGCTGAAATAAATCGCAAACCAGAGGACTTGGATGCCATCTTGATTACCCATGAGCATTCAGATCATATCCATGGAGTGGGTGTTTTGGCTCGCAAGTATGGTATGGATATTTATGCCAATGAAAAGACCTGGCAGGCTATGGAAAATAGCAAGTATCTTGGCAAGGTGGATTCTTCGCAGAAGCACATCTTTGAGATGGGCAAAACCAAAACCTTTGGAGATATCGACATCGAGAGTTTTGGTGTAAGTCATGATGCAGTCGCACCGCAGTTCTATCGCTTTATGAAGGATGACAAGAGTTTTGTCCTTTTGACAGATACAGGTTATGTTAGTGACCGTATGGCAGGAATTGTCGAGAATGCAGATGGCTATCTTATCGAGTCCAACCATGATGTAGAGATTTTGCGAGCAGGTTCTTACGCTTGGCGACTCAAACAACGAATACTATCGGATCTGGGTCACCTTTCTAACGAGGACGGTGCTGAAGCTATGATTCGTACCTTGGGAAACCGCACTAAGAAAATCTACCTTGGTCATTTATCTAAGGAGAACAATATCAAGGAACTGGCTCATATGACCATGGTAAATCAGTTGGCTCAAGCTGATCTTGGAGTTGGGATAGACTTTAAGGTATATGATACCTCACCAGATACCGCAACACCATTGACAGAGATATAAAAAGAAGGCGAATGTGTCTTCTTTTTTATATATCTAGTAGAGATTTGGTGTGGTATAATGTTTACAAATGATATAGGAGAAGTAGTGTGAAAAGAAAATGGTTACTTAAGGATTACTATGATACAACGATTATCATACTTGCGTTGATATCTGTTGTTCTAGTCTTGCTTGGATTTGCTGAGATGGTCGATTTGGACAATCCTCCGTACAATATTATTGATTTACTACTTTGGGGTGTTTTTGTGGTAGATTATGGCTGGCGGTTCTTTTTAAGTAAAGGGAAATGGCGATTCATAATTGAAAATATTTTTGATCTGCTAGCTATCCTGCCTTTAAATGCTATTTTTACAGTGTTTCGATTAGGACGTATCTTTCGCCTAGCAAGGCTGACAAAATTACTGAAACTGACTCGTCTTTTAAGAATCGTTGGATTAACTGGCAAGCTGGAAAAGAAGGCAAGCAAACTCTTACGAACAAATGGCTTACTTTATATTCTTTATCTCAATTTCTTTATTGTATTGCTAGGGAGTTCGATTTTATCCGTTGTTGAAGAAAAATCTTTCTCAGATAGTCTTTGGTGGTCTCTTGTAACCGTAACGACAGTGGGTTATGGGGATATTATTCCTACTTCAATTTTTGGTAAATGGTTAGCTGTCTTATTAATGCTTGTCGGTATTGGAACAATAGGAATACTAACGAGTGCCTTGACGAACTTTTTTATAAAAGATAATCCAGATGAACAGATAAAACTTGATAAACTTCAAGATGAATTGTCCAGTCAGAGAATATTACTAGAGAAACAATCCGAGAAGATAGAAGAATTGCATAGAATGATACAAGATTTGATTGAAAAAAGGTAATTTTGACCATTTAAAAACCACTCGATGAGTGGCTTTTTTACAATCCTGCAAATTCTTTGATTTCTTGTGCTGACATTGAAGAGTCGCAACGGACATTGATTTGTCCATCTGCAATGTGAACGAAGCCTGGTACAGTTGGAATTCCATAGCGTGAGCGGAATTCTTGCAACTCATTGAGTTGGCTTGGTTCTTCACTGTTGATGAAGTAGATGTGAGCTTTGGTTTCAGCTACGACACCTGCCAAGGTACCAGCAAATTTACGGCAGTAAGGGCAAGTTTTGCGACCGATAAAGAAGGTTGCAGTTTCTTTTTTATCAAGAGCTTCTTGCGCACGCGCAACTGTAGTGACTTCAAGGTCTTTGATGTTATCTAAAAATTGTTCCATGAGATTACCTCGCTTTCATTGATAAGTCTAGTATGCCATAAAGTTTCTAAAATTGCTTAGATTTGATACGAAAAAAAGATGAGATTGGTTTTTCTCATCTTTTATAGGATTTTATTTTACAAAAGCATTGATTTCTGCTTCGATGTTAGCAATCTTAGCTTGTGATTCTTCGTTGGTTTCCCCTACAACTGCAATGTAGAACTTGATTTTTGGTTCTGTCCCTGAAGGGCGAACAGCAATCCATGAACCGTCAGCAAGTGTGTATTTCAAAACATCACTTGGAGGAGTTGTCAAGTTTGTAACAGTACCGTCAGCAGCAGTAGCTGTTTGAGCCTTGAAGTCTTCTACAACAGTGATAGTTGTTGCATTCCATTCTTTCGGAGCATTGTTACGGAATTTAGCCATAATCGCTTTGATTTGTTCAGCACCATCAACACCTGAAAGGGTAACAGAGATAGTTTTTTCTGCGTAGTAGCCGTATTCTTTGTAGATTTCTTCGATACCGTCAGCAAGTGTCAAACCACGAGAACGGTAGTAGGCAGCAAGTTCAGCAACGACAAGAACGGCTTGGATAGCATCTTTATCGCGAACGAATGGTTTAATCAAGTAACCGAAGCTTTCTTCAAATCCCATCATGTATGTGTGATTGTGTTTTTCTTCGAATTCTTGGATTTTTTCAGCGATAAATTTGAAACCTGTCAAAACGTTGAACATGGTTGCACCGTAGCTTTCAGCAATCTTCGTTACCAAGTCAGTTGATACGATAGATTTACATAGGGCTGCATTTTCAGGAAGAGTTCCAGCGTTTTTGTGGGCCTCCAAGATGTATTTAGCCATGATAGCACCGATTTGGTTACCTGATAGGTTGAGGTAGCTACCATCTTTTTGAAGAACTTCAACACCAACACGGTCAGCATCAGGGTCAGTTGCGACAAGAACGTCTGCACCAACTTGACGACCAAGTTCTTCAGCAAGTGCAAAGGCTGCTTGGCTTTCTGGGTTTGGAGATTTTACAGTTGAGAAGTCTGGGTCAGGAGTTGCTTGTGCTTCAACGACTTGAACAGAGTCAAATCCTGCTTGGGCAAGAGCGCGACGAGCCAACATTTCACCAGTACCATGAAGTGGTGTGTAGACAATTTTCATGTCTTTACCAAATTCTTCAATCAAGGCTGGGTTGATGTTTACGTCCTTAACCTCTTTAAGGTATTCTACGTCAACAGCTTCGCCGATAACTTCAATCAAGCCAGAAGCTTTTTCAGCTTCCACATCAGCAACTTCTACCGCAAATGGGTTTTTGATTGCACGGATATAAGTAGTCAAAGCATCTGCATCGTGTGGAGGCATTTGTCCACCGTCTTCACCGTAAACCTTGTAACCGTTAAATGGTGCAGGGTTGTGACTGGCTGTGACCATGATACCTGCGAAACAGTTGAGATGACGAACCGCAAATGAGAGTTCTGGAGTTGGACGGAGGCTTTCAAATACATAAGATTTGATGCCGTGTTTAGCAAGAACTGCCGCAGATTCAAAGGCAAACTCAGGTGAGAAGTGACGGCTATCGTAGGCAATTGCAACACCACGTTCTTTTTCGTTTCCACCTTTAGACTCAATCAAACGAGCCAATCCTTCAGTAGCTTGGCGAACAACGTAGATGTTGATGCGGTTTGTCCCAGCACCAATCAAGCCACGCATACCTGCAGTACCAAATTCAAGGTTTGTATAGAAGGCATCTTCCTTCGTTTTTTCATCCATATTTTCCAAATCTTGACGAAGGTAGTCAGGAAGCTCCGCAAAATCAACCCATTTCTGGTAATTTTCTTGGTAAGACATTAAAATTCTCCTTTTTGTAAATTGTTTTAACCGTTCACATTATAGCACTTTTTAGCATTTTAGTAAATCGGTAGCATAATTTTCAGAAAAGTGGTGTCATATGCCGGTTTATCAAGTCTTGAATGCCTTAGGGAAACATGCTATACTGTTTGTATGATTATTTTACAAGCTAATAAAATTGAACGTTCTTTTGCAGGAGAAGTTCTTTTTGATAATATTAACCTACAAGTTGATGAACGAGACCGGATTGCCCTTGTTGGGAAAAATGGTGCCGGGAAGTCTACTCTTTTAAAGATCTTGGTTGGAGAAGAGGAGCCAACTAGTGGAGAAATCAATAAGAAAAAAGATATTTCTCTGTCTTACCTAGCCCAAGATAGCCGTTTTGAGTCTGAAAATACCATCTACGATGAGATGCTTCATGTCTTTGATGACTTGCGTCGGACGGAAAAACAACTTCGTCAGATGGAGTTGGAGATGGGAGAAAAGTCTGGTGATGATTTGGATAAACTGATGTCAGATTACGACCGCTTATCTGAGAATTTTCGCCAAGCAGGTGGCTTTACCTATGAAGCTGATATTCGAGCGATTTTGAATGGATTCAAGTTTGACGAGTCTATGTGGCAGATGAAAATTGCTGAGCTTTCGGGTGGTCAAAATACTCGTTTGGCACTTGCTAAAATGCTTCTTGAAAAGCCAAATCTCTTGGTCTTGGACGAGCCAACCAACCACTTGGATATCGAAACCATTGCCTGGCTAGAAAATTACTTGGTAAACTATAGCGGTGCACTCATTATTGTCAGTCACGACCGTTACTTCTTGGACAAGGTTGCAACAATTACGCTGGACTTGACCAAGCATTCCTTGGATCGCTATGTGGGTAACTACTCTCGTTTTGTCGAGTTGAAGGATCAAAAACTAGCAACTGAGGCAAAAAACTATGAAAAGCAACAAAAGGAAATTGCAGCTCTAGAAGACTTTGTCAATCGCAATCTAGTCCGAGCTTCAACGACCAAACGTGCCCAATCTCGACGCAAACAACTGGAAAAAATGGAGCGTTTGGACAAGCCGGAAGCTGGTAAGAAATCAGCCAACATGACCTTCCAGTCTGAAAAAACGTCTGGTAATGTTGTATTGACTGTTGAAGATGCTGCTATAGGCTATGATGGGGAAATATTGTCACAACCTATCAACCTAGACCTTCGTAAGATGAATGCTGTTGCCATCGTTGGTCCAAATGGTATTGGCAAGTCAACCTTTATCAAGTCTATTGTGGACCAGATTCCTTTTATCAAGGGTGAGAAGCGCTTTGGCGCTAATGTTGAAGTTGGTTACTATGACCAAACCCAAAGCAAGCTGACACCAAGTAATACTGTACTGGATGAACTTTGGAATGATTTCAAATTGACACCGGAAGTTGAAATCCGTAACCGTCTTGGTGCCTTCCTTTTCTCAGGAGATGATGTTAAAAAATCAGTCGGCATGCTGTCTGGTGGGGAGAAAGCTCGTTTGCTTTTAGCTAAATTGTCTATGGAAAACAACAACTTTCTAATCCTTGACGAGCCAACCAACCACTTGGATATTGATAGCAAGGAAGTGCTAGAAAATGCCTTGATTGACTTCGATGGAACTCTTCTATTCGTCAGCCATGACCGTTACTTTATCAACCGTGTGGCAACTCATGTTTTGGAATTGTCTGAGAATGGCTCGACTCTCTACCTTGGAGACTACGACTACTATGTTGATAAGAAAGCAGAAGTAGAAATAACTCAGGCTGAGGAAGCTTCAACTATCAACCAAGCAAAAGAAGTAAGTCCAGTTAATGACTATCAAGCTCAGAAAGAAAGTCAAAAAGAAGCTCGCAAACTCATGCGACAAATCGAAAATCTAGAAACTGAAATCGAAGAGTTAGAAAGTCAAAGCCAAGCTATTTCTGAACAAATGTTGGAAACAAACGATGCCGACGAACTGATGGAATTACAGACTGAACTGGATAAAATCAGCCATCGTCAGGAAGAAGCTATGCTTGAGTGGGAAGAATTATCGGAGCAGGTGTAAAAATATTTCTTTTTTACAATCAAAACTTATCATTTTTTTCCGCCCTTCTCGTTTGTGAGGAGGGCTTAGTTTATGGTAAAATGGTTTTATGAATAAAAGAATGAATGAGTTGGTCGCCTTGCTCAATCGCTATGCGACTGAGTACTATACCAGCGATAATCCCTCGGTTTCAGACAGTGAGTATGACCGCCTTTACCGTGAGTTGGTCGAGTTAGAAACTGCCTATCCAGATCAAGTGTTAGCAGACAGTCCGACCCATCGTGTTGGTGGCAAAGTCTTAGATGGTTTTGAAAAATACAGTCATCAGTATCCTCTTTATAGTTTGCAGGATGCTTTTTCACGTGAGGAGCTTGAAGCTTTTGACGCGCGTGTTCGTAAGGAAGTGGCTCATCCAACCTACATTTGTGAGTTGAAAATCGATGGCTTATCTATCTCGCTGACTTATGAAAAGGGGATTCTAGTTACAGGTGCAACACGTGGAGACGGTTCTGTTGGGGAGAATATCACGGAAAACCTCAAACGTGTTAAGGATATTCCTTTGACTTTGCCAGAAGAACTAGATATCACAGTTCGTGGGGAATGTTATATGCCACGCGCTTCTTTTGACCAGGTAAACCAAGCTCGCCAAGAAAACGGAGAGCCTGAATTTGCCAATCCTCGTAATGCGGCAGCAGGAACCCTGCGTCAGCTGGATACAGCAGTAGTTGCCAAGCGTAATCTTGCAACGTTTCTCTATCAAGAAGCCAGCCCTTCAACTCGAGATAGTCAAGAAAAAGTGTTGAAGCACCTTGAACAACTAGGTTTTGTAGTCAATCCTAAGCGAATCTTGGCAGAAAACATAGATGAAATCTGGAATTTTATCCAAGAAGTAGGAAAGGAACGGGAAAATCTGCCTTATGATATCGATGGGGTGGTGATCAAGGTCAATGACCTAGCAAGCCAAGAAGAACTCGGTTTTACCGTCAAGGCTCCAAAGTGGGCAGTAGCCTACAAGTTTCCTGCTGAGGAAAAAGAAGCCCAACTCTTATCAGTTGATTGGACAGTTGGTCGTACGGGTGTTGTAACCCCAACTGCGAATCTAACACCAGTACAACTAGCTGGTACAACTGTTAGCCGTGCGACTCTGCACAATGTGGATTATATTGCTGAAAAAGATATCCGTAAAGACGACACGGTTATCGTATATAAGGCTGGTGATATCATCCCTGCCGTTTTACGTGTGGTAGAGTCCAAACGGATTTCTGAAGAGAAACTAGATATTCCAACAAACTGTCCAAGTTGTAACTCTGACTTGTTGCACTTTGAGGATGAAGTGGCCCTTCGTTGTATCAATCCACGTTGTCCTGCCCAAATCATGGAAGGTTTGATCCACTTTGCTTCTCGAGATGCCATGAATATTACAGGCCTTGGTCCATCTATTGTTGAGAAGCTCTTTGCTGCTAATTTAGTCGGGGATGTGGCGGATATTTATCGTTTGAAAGAGGAAGATTTCCTCCTTTTAGAGGGGATTAAGGAAAAGTCTGCTTCTAAACTGTATCAGGCCATCCAAGCATCTAAGGAAAACTCAGCTGAGAAACTCTTATTTGGTTTGGGAATTCGCCATGTCGGAAGCAAGGCCAGTCAGCTTTTACTTCAACATTTTCACTCGATTGAAAATCTGGCCCAGGCAGATCCAGAGGAAGTGGCTAGTATTGAAAGTCTGGGTGGTGTGATTGCCAAGAGTCTCCAGACTTATTTTGCGACAGAAGGCTCTGAAATTCTCCTCAGAGAATTGAAAGAAGCTGGGGTCAATCTGGATTATAAAGGTCAGACAGTAGTAGCGAATGCAGCCTTGTCAGGTTTAACAGTTGTATTGACTGGCAAATTGGAACGGCTCAAGCGCTCAGAAGCTAAAAGCAAACTAGAAAGTCTGGGTGCCAAAGTGACAGGCAGTGTTTCTAAAAAGACCAATCTCGTCGTGGCAGGAGCAGATGCTGGAAGTAAACTGCAAAAAGCACAAGAACTTGGTATTGAGGTTCGAGATGAAGCTTGGCTAGAAAGTTTGTAATAATCGTTTTAAATCAGAGTTTAGACAGTATAACTAGTTTGTTAATCGGGACAAAATCGGTCAAGAATTTATTAGTGAAATAGAAAGAAAATAAGAATTAAAAGGAAAAAACAATGTATAACTACCCTATGCGTATTCATTACCATCGTAAGAATGGAGAATACGACACTTGCTCATTTGTGAAAAGTCAGGACCAGCGGATTGATTTGCTGAGCTACAAAGAAGATTATTTTGGCGCTTTATTTAGTTTTGAACACCCAAGCGCTCATCCCTTAGAAAGCTTGAATTTTGTGGTTCATACAGGCCAAACTAGTAAAGAATATGCTATCCGTTTTAATCACTATCCCCTCTTAACAGAGGTCTGGATTTTGGAAGGGGATGATAGAATTTATTATTCTGAAAATCCTGCTATTGCCAGTCCTTTCTATAAGAATCAAAATCCTTTTGCTTTTGACAAGGCTATCAATAGCGCTAGTTTTGACCACCACTGGGGCTACCAAGGTGAATTGGGTTGCCGTGTAGAGGACAATCAGGCCTATTTTGCCCTTTGGGCTCCAACAGCGACAGAAGTGCAGGTTGTTGTTTATGAATCAGCTACTAATGATGCACCTGTTTGGAAAACATTTGATATGGAAAGAGGCAATAGCTACTCTTATAACCATAAGGACAATACTATTGGTGTCTGGAGTTTGGATGTTGAGGAAGATTTGACTGGTAAGGCTTATCAGTATCAAGTCCAATTCCCTCATCACCAAACAGTGACACGCGACCCATACACTATCGCGACCAGTCCTGATGGCAAACGATCAGCTATCCTGAACCATGAAGAAAAGCAAGTTGAAAGCTTCGAGGTTAAACACGGTGCTGATGCTACTTGGCGTTTGACAAATCCATGTAAGGCAGTTATTTGTGAAATGCACATTCGTGATTTGACCAAATCACCGACCTCAGGTGTAGATGAACATCTTCGAGGAACTTTCTTGGGTGCTGCCCAGACTGGAACGGTTAACCAGTACGGTCAGTCAACTGCTTTTGATTACATCAAGAAGCTGGGATATAATTATGTTCAGTTGCAACCAATTGCAGACCGTCACAAAGAATACGATGAGGATGGGAATGTAACCTACAACTGGGGTTATGACCCACAAAACTATAACGCACCAGAAACGAGCCTTTCAACCAATCCTGAGGATCCTGCTCAGGTTATTCGTGATTTGAAGACCATGGTTCAAGCCTATCACGATGCGGGTATTGGTGTCATTATGGATGTGGTCTATAACCATACCTTCTCAGTTGTTGATGCACCTTTCCAAACAACTGTCCCTGATTACTATTATCGTATGAATCCAGACGGTACCTTCCAGAATGGAACGGGTGTTGGAAATGAAACAGCCAGTGAACACGAAATGTTCCGCAAGTATATGATTGATTCCCTCTTATACTGGGTGCAGGAATACAATATTGACGGCTTCCGTTTTGATTTGATGGGGATTCATGATGTTAAGACCATGCAAATGATTCGTCAGAGCTTGGATGAAATTGACCCTAACATTATCCTTTATGGAGAAGGTTGGGATATGGGAACAGGTCTTGCACCTTATGATAAGGCTAAGAAGGACAATGCCTACCAGATGCCAAATATTGGTTTCTTTAATGACAATCAGCGTGATGCTGTCAAAGGTGGAGAAGTTTATGGTGCTATCAAGTCAGGTTTTGTTAGTGGTGCTGCTACAGAGCCAATTCTTGCCAAAGCAATTCTAGGCAGTCGTGAATTAGGAACCTATACACATCCAAATCAAGTGCTTAACTATGTAGAGGCCCATGACAATTACAATCTTCACGATTTGTTGGCAACCCTACATCCAGACCAAAGTTCAGAGCAAATCATGCGAAAGGTTGAGACAGCCACAGCCATGAACCTACTCATGCAAGGGATGGCCTTTATGGAAATCGGTCAAGAATTTGGTCGTACCAAACTGGTTGCGACTGGTGAAAATGGTGAGCTGACCCATGATGATAGAGAACGTACTATGAATAGCTATAATGCTCCTGATAGTGTGAATCAAGTCAACTGGGACTTGATTAATGAGCGTCAAGATAGTATTGAGTTTATCCGTCAGATGATTCGATTGAAGACAGAAAGCAGTGCCTTTTCTTACCCAACTTATGATGAGATTTACCATCATGTTTTTGTTCATTCAGCCCATGAACATAGTGGTTGGATTGTCTATGAGATTCAAGGGGAAGACCATTTACTGGTTGTATTTAATGCTAAAGGGCAAAACTTCCAGTTTGAAAATGCTGGAAATCTAGAACTATTGGTGACCAATAGCCATTTAAGTGATAAAGACATGGTTGGTGGCGTCAGTGCCAGCGTCTTTAAAGTTTTGTAGAATAGATTTACAATTTTATTTTTTGTATGATTATATCAGAATATTTTTAAAAAATTAAAGGCTTTTCTATGGGTAGTGATGTTTTTTTTGATTATTTTTTGAAATCAATTAGGTTTCATCTTGGTGATAGGTGTAAGGATATTGGATTTATAGAGTTTATTAAAGATGAAAATAATAGTTTTATTATTATTATAAAGGATTATATTTTAGAATCATTAGTGGTGTTGTCAAATATTTTGAGTAAGGAGAGGATTGTGTTTTCTTGTGGGGTTATTCATAGTAAGGGGGGAGTTACTGGAGTAGAAGTATGTATGAATGTATTAGAGTTAGAAAGATTAAATAATTTGTATAAGATATAGTTTTGAAGAATATTAAAAAACATAATGGCAACTGTCTATGTAGGATGTGTGCAGTTTATAGTATCAGTGTTTCCTAACGAAGTAAAGTATAGTGCGTTATACTTTACTTGGAAGTGGTGCCGAAAATATGCTAAACTACTAAAAAAACAATAAAATCAGGAGATTCGTTTCCTGATTTATTTTTTTACTTAAAATTATATTTTTGTTAGCTAAATAACGAACTTTATGATAGTATTATTAAAAAACAATTCGTTTTCAAATCGTTTCTGAAAATTTCTTGATTTACAAGTGAACACATCAGTGAATTTGTTGAAGACTTTCAAAAGATTTTTTTGCAAATTCCGTAATTTACTTGAATCTTCCCTAAAAAGGTAGTATAATAAATCTATAGAAAACGCTTACAGAATCAGGAGGGTGTATGGATAAGAAACAAGCTTTAGAAACCTTTGTGACAGGTGAAAATTTTCACCTCCAGCACTATCTGGGAGCTCATAGGGAAGAAAAAAATGGAGAGTATGGCTATACTTTTCGTGTGTGGGCGCCTAATGCTCAGGCTGTTCACTTGGTAGGGGATTTCACCAATTGGGTTGAAAATCAAATTCTGATGGAACGGAATGAATTTGGAGTATGGGAAGTCTTTACCAGCCTTGCTCAAGAAGGCCAAATTTATAAGTACCATATCACACGTGCAAATGGTCATCAGCTGATGAAGATTGACCCTTTGGCTGTACGATATGAGGCACGACCTGGTACTGGGGCTATTTTAACAGAAATCCCAGAGAAAAAATGGAAGGATGGCCTCTGGCTAGCCCGTAGAAAACGCTTGAGCTTTGAAGAGCGTCCTGTCAATATTTATGAGGCTCATGCTGGCTCTTGGAAGAGAAATCCGGATGGCAGCCCCTATAGTTTTGCTCAATTGAAAGATGAACTCATTCCTTACTTGGTTGAGATGAATTATACTCACATTGAGTTTATGCCCCTGATGTCTCACCCACTAGGTTTGAGTTGGGGCTATCAGCTTATGGGTTACTTTGCTCTAGAGCATGCCTATGGTCGTCCTGAAGAGTTTCAAGATTTTGTTGAGGAATGTCACTTAAACAATATAGGTGTTATTGTAGACTGGGTACCTGGTCACTTTACTATCAATGATGATGCCTTGGCCTATTATGATGGAACACCGACTTTTGAATACCAAGACCATAATAAGGCTCATAACTACGGTTGGGGAGCTCTCAATTTTGACCTTGGAAAGAATGAAGTCCAGTCTTTCTTGATTTCTAGTATTAAGTTTTGGATTGACTTTTACCATTTGGACGGTATTCGCGTGGATGCAGTTAGCAACATGCTCTATCTTGACTACGATGATGCTCCATGGACACCTAATAAAGATGGTGGCAATCTCAACTATGAAGGTTATTATTTCCTTCAACGCTTGAATGATGTGATTAAACTAGTTCATCCAGACGTTATGATGATAGCTGAGGAAAGTTCTTCAGCTACTCAGATTACTGACACCAAGGATTCAGATGGTCTAGGATTTGACTACAAATGGAATATGGGTTGGATGAATGACATTCTCCGATTCTACGAAGAAGATCCGATTTATCGTAAATACGACTTTAACCTGGTGACTTTCAGCTTTATGTACGTCTTCAAGGAGAATTATCTCCTACCATTCTCACACGATGAAGTGGTTCATGGCAAGAAGAGTATGATGCACAAGATGTGGGGAGATCGCTACAATCAATTCGCAGGCTTGCGCAATCTCTACACTTACCAAATTTGTCATCCTGGTAAGAAATTGCTCTTCATGGGTAGTGAATATGGGCAATTCCTAGAATGGAAATCTGAAGAACAGTTGGAGTGGTCTAACCTAGAAGATCCAATGAATGCTAAGATGAAGTATTTCACTTCTCAGCTAAATCAGTTTTACAAAGACCACCGCTGTCTGTGGGAAATTGATACCAGCTATGATGGTATTGAAATCATTGATGCGGATAATCGAGACCAGAGTGTTCTTTCTTTCATCCGTAAGGGTAAGAAGGATGATATGTTAGTCTGTATCTTTAATATGGCACCTGTTGAACGAAAAGATTTTACAATCGGACTTCCTGTTGCAGGGATTTACGAAGAAGTCTGGAATACTGAGTTAGAAGAGTGGGGAGGCGTTTGGAAAGAACATAATCAAACTGTGCAAACGCAAGAAGGACTATGGAAAGATTATGAGCAAACCTTGACCTTTACCCTACCGGCTATGGGAGCAAGTGTTTGGAAAATCAAACGCCGCTTGAAACCTACTAAAACCGTCACAAGTAAAAACCAAAAAGGAGTAGAAAATGAAGAATGAAATGTTAGCTTTGATTCTTGCTGGTGGGCAAGGAACTCGTCTCGGTAAACTCACTCAAAGCATTGCAAAACCAGCTGTGCAATTTGGTGGGCGCTACCGTATCATTGACTTTGCTCTTTCAAACTGTGCCAACTCAGGCATCAACAATGTTGGAGTCATTACACAGTACCAACCACTTGCTCTCAACAACCATATCGGGAATGGTTCAAGCTGGGGACTAGATGGTATCAATTCTGGTGTCTCTATTCTTCAACCTTATTCTGCAAGTGAAGGAAATCGTTGGTTTGAGGGGACTAGCCACGCCATTTACCAAAATATTGATTATATCGACAGTGTAAACCCTGAGTATGTCTTGATTCTGTCTGGGGACCATATCTACAAAATGGATTATGATGATATGCTCCAGTCTCACAAAGATAATAATGCTAGTTTGACAGTCGCAGTTCTTGATGTTCCTCTGAAAGAAGCTAGCCGTTTTGGTATTATGAACACAGATGCCAATAACCGCATTGTTGAATTTGAAGAAAAACCAGCTCAGCCTAAATCTACCAAAGCTTCTATGGGAATCTATATCTTTGATTGGCAACGTCTCCGCAATATGCTCGTTGCTGCTGAAAAGAGCAATGTCGATATGTCAGACTTTGGTAAAAATGTCATTCCAAATTACCTTGAGTCAGGTGAAAGTGTTTATGCTTATGAATTTAATGGTTACTGGAAAGACGTTGGTACGATTGAATCGCTTTGGGAAGCTAACATGGAATATATTTCACCAGAAAATGCCTTGGATAGCCGTAACCGTCAATGGAAGATTTACTCAAGAAACTTAATTTCACCACCAAACTTCCTTGGGGCAAATGCTCATGTGGAAGATTCCTTGGTTGTCGATGGCTGTTTCGTAGATGGAACTGTTAAACATTCTATCCTCTCAACAGGTGCGCAAGTTCGCGAAGGGGCAGAGGTTCTTGATTCAGTTATCATGAGTGGAGCAATTGTTGGTCAGGGAGCTAAAATCAAACGTGCCATTATTGGTGAAGGTGCAGTTATTTCTGATGGTGTCGAAATTGATGGAACAGAAGAAGTACAAGTTGTAGGATATGATGAAGTAGTGGGGGTAGCAACAGATGAAGATTGATAAATATTCTGCCATTTTAGGAAACACAGTTGGTTTTCATGATATGTCAACACTGACAGACCACCGTCCAGTAGCTAGTTTGCCATTTGGAGGTAAATATCGTTTGATCGACTTCCCGCTTTCAAGTCTTGCTAATGCTGGTGTACGTAGTATTTTCGGTATTTTCCAACAAGACAATATCAGTTCAGTCTTTGACCATATCCGTTCTGGTCGTGAGTGGGGATTGTCAACTCTTCTTAGCCACTACTATCTAGGTATTTACAATACCCGTGTGGAAAGTAGTACAGTTGGAAAAGAATACTACCAACAGCTTCTTACTTATTTGAAACGTTCCGGCTCAAACCAAACAGTGTCACTTAACTGTGATGTTTTGATTAATATTGATTTGAACCAAGTTTTCCACCTACACAGTACAACAAAAGGGCCTATCACTGTAGTTTATAAAAAACTACCTAAAAAAGATATTTCGGAAGTAAATGCAATCTTGGAAGTGGATGAAACAGACCATGTCCGTTCTCATAAACTCTTTGATAACAAATCAACAGATGAAGTTTACAATATGTCCACAGATATCTTTGTCGTTGATACACCTTGGTTGATTGAACGCTTGGAAGAAGAAGCCAAGAAAGAACATCCAGAGAAGTTGCGCTATGTATTACGGGATTTAGCTGCTAAAGAAGGAGCCTTTGCCTACGAGTACACAGGTTATCTAGCAAATATTCATTCTGTAGAGTCTTATTACCAAGCTAATAAAGATATGCTTGAATCCCAAAAATTCTACTCTCTCTTTACTCCAAACCAAAAGATTTATACAAAGGTCAAAAACGAAGAACCGACCTACTATGCTAAAACATCTAAGGTAAGTACATCTCAGTTTGCTTCAGGTAGTATTGTTGAAGGTCAAGTGGCTAATTCTGTTTTATCACGTAATATTCATGTCCATAAGGATAGCTTGGTTAAAGATAGCATCTTATTCCCTCGTGTTGTTATTGGAGAAGGTGCTCAGGTCGAATATGCTATCTTGGACAAGGGTGTGGAAGTTGCGGATGGAGTTGTGATCCGTGGAACTGCAGAACATCCAGTTGTGGTTAAGAAAGGTGCTAAAGTAACAGAGGATATTCATTCATGAAAATTTTATTTGTAGCAGCTGAGGGTGCACCCTTTTCAAAAACAGGTGGTTTGGGAGACGTCATTGGCGCTCTTCCAAAATCACTGGTAAAAGCGGGACATGAAGTTGCAGTAATTCTCCCCTACTATGACATGGTAGAGGCTAAATTTGGAAATCAGATTGAAGATGTTCTTCATTTTGAGGTGAGTGTTGGTTGGCGCAGGCAGTACTGTGGAATTAAGAAAACAGTCTTAAACGGTGTGACCTTCTACTTTATTGACAATCAATATTATTTCTTCCGTGGGCATGTTTACGGTGATTTTGATGACGGAGAACGCTTTGCTTTCTTCCAACTGGCTGCCATTGAGGCTATGGAAAGAATTGACTTTATTCCTGACCTTCTCCATGTTCATGACTACCATACAGCTATGATTCCTTTCTTGTTGAAGGAAAAATACCGTTGGATTCAAGCCTATGAGGGCATTAAAACAGTTTTAACCATTCATAATTTGGAATTCCAGGGACAATTTTCAGAAGGAATGTTGGGTGATTTGTTTGGAGTTGGCTTTGAACGTTACGCTGATGGCACCCTTCGCTGGAACAACTGTCTGAACTGGATGAAGGCAGGTATTCTCTATGCGGATCGTGTTTCAACTGTCTCGCCTAGCTATGCCCATGAAATTATGACCAGTCAGTTTGGATGTAGCTTGGATCAGATTCTTCGAATGGAGTCTGGTAAGGTATCTGGTATCGTGAATGGGATTGATGCTGACCTGTATAATCCTCAGACGGATGCTCTTTTAGACTATCATTTCAATCAGGAAGATTTGTCTGGGAAGGCCCAAAACAAGGCAAAATTGCAAGAAAGAGTTGGTTTGCCAGTTAGAGCTGATGTTCCTCTGGTGGGAATTGTTTCTCGTTTGACACGCCAAAAAGGTTTTGATGTGGTGGTCGAAAGTCTTCACCATATCTTGCAAAATGATGTTCAGATTGTTCTTTTGGGAACTGGCGATCCAGCCTTTGAAGGAGCTTTCTCATGGTTTGCTCAAATCTATCCAGACAAGCTATCAGCAAATATCACTTTTGATGTCAAACTAGCTCAAGAAATCTACGCCGCTTGTGACCTCTTCCTCATGCCAAGTCGTTTTGAACCATGTGGCTTGTCTCAAATGATGGCTATGCGTTATGGAACCTTGCCATTGGTCCATGAAGTTGGTGGCTTGAGAGATACCGTTCGCGCTTTCAATCCAATCGAAGGAAGCGGTACTGGCTTTAGCTTTGACAATCTATCTCCTTACTGGTTGAATTGGACTTTCCAAACAGCTTTGGACTTGTATAGAAACCATCCTGATATTTGGAGAAATCTACAAAAACAAGCTATGGAGTGTGATTTCTCATGGGATACAGCCTGCAAGTCATACCTTGACTTGTACCATAGTTTAGTTAATTAATAGATAAAATCGTATGATGATTTCATACGATTTTTGGGCTATTTAGAGAGGAGGAGTGATGTCTCAAGTAAAAGGCTTGTGTGTTATGGATGTTGATGGAACCTTAATCCTAGAAGAAGTAATTGATTTGTTGGGAAGAGAGGCAGGTCGTGAGGAGGAAATTTCGCAGATTACAAGTCGGGCAATGCGAGGAGAGTTAGACTTTGAAAGCAGTTTAAGCAAAAGAGTTTCCTTGCTGGAAGGTCTTCCTGTCTCTGTATTTGATAAAGTTTTCGACTCTATTCATCTAACGTCAAATGCCCAGGAGTTCATTTCCATTCTCCAAAAGAATGGAATTCTAGTTGGTCTGGTGTCTGGTGGCTTTACACCAATAGTTGAGAAACTAGCTAAATCCCTTGGTATTGCCTATTTTTCTGCCAACCAACTTGAAGTCAAAGATGGTCTTTTAACTGGAAAATTGATTGGACAAATTATAAGTCCTGAGATCAAAAAAGAGACTCTGGAAAAATGGAGAAAGGAGCTGCAACTTCCTAGAGAAAGAACTGTTGCAATCGGAGATGGGGCTAATGACTTATTAATGTTGAAGTCTGCGGGGCTAGGAATCGCATTTTGTGCCAAAGAAGTGCTGAAAAAAGAAATACCGAATCATGTTGACAAGAGGGATTTTTTAGAAGTTCTTCCTTTGATTGACTATTTAGAATGAGGGAAAATATGAAGATTGTAATTGCACCAGATTCATTTAAGGAAAGTTTGAGCTCTGAAGAGGTGGCTGAAGCTATTAAAAGAGGCTTCCAACAATCGATAGCAGATGTAGAATGTCTCCTCTGCCCTGTTGGTGATGGTGGCGAAGGTACAGTAGATTCCATTCGGCATTCTATTTACCTTGAAGAAAAGTGGATCCAAGTGACAGGCCCTTTTGGC
This sequence comes from Streptococcus mitis, assembly GCF_002096855.1. Classification (GTDB taxonomy): domain Bacteria; phylum Bacillota; class Bacilli; order Lactobacillales; family Streptococcaceae; genus Streptococcus; species Streptococcus mitis_Y. The sequence continues at coordinate 296,129 of NZ_NCVH01000033.1, forward strand.
CAAAAAGAAGCCATGCGCTATTTTCAAAAAAGTCAACTGGCACTATTTGAAGTTGCCGACTTGGTTGGCCTTGGAAAAATTCCGCTAGAGAAACGAAATCCACTTCAAATCCAAACTTGTGGTATTGGAGAGTTGATTCGTCATCTCATTGCTCAAGGGATTAAAGAAATCTATATCGGCGTTGGTGGTACGGCCAGTAATGATGGCGGTATTGGTATTGCTGCTGGATTGGGGTATCAATTCTATGATAAGGATGGAAATGTCTTGCCTGCTTGCGGTCAGTCTTTATTGAACTTAGCTTCTGTTTCAACAGAAAATCGCTATGAAATTCCTGAAGATGTTCAAATTCGTATTTTAGCAGATGTCACGAGTCCCTTATGTGGTTATCAAGGTGCGACTTACACTTTTGGCAAACAAAAAGGTTTACATCCTACTATGTTTGCAGTCGTAGATCAGGCAATCCAAGATTTTTATGAAAAAGTCTCACCTGTAACATTGGAAATTAAAGGAGCAGGAGCTGGTGGAGGCCTTGCTGGTGGTTTGTGTGCCTTTGCTCAGGCAAATATCGTGTCTGGAATTGATACCTGCTTGAACTTAATCAACTTTGATAAGAAAGTTGCAGATGCTGACTTGGTTATCGTTGGCGAAGGTAGACTGGACAGTCAAAGCTTTGCTGGTAAAGCGCCTATTGGTGTTGCAAAAAGAACCCCTGTCGGAGTTCCTGTTATTACTATTTGTGGTAGTCTTGCTGAAGATTTACCTCCCTTACCATTTGAAAATATCCAAGCTGCCTTTTCTATTTTGGAGAAAAGTGAACCTCTAGAAGATAGTTTGAAAAATGCCAGTCTCTATTTGGAGCACACGGCTGCCAATATAGGGCATTTACTAAATATGCGCAAGATCTAGCCAAACCATTTCTTCCAGATGGATGTTTTGGCTGGTTCTTCCTTTTTAACTTCCCAAAGTTTTGCAAAAGCAAGTCGAAGGTCCTTTTCTTCTACTTGAACTGGTGCATCGGTGTGGATAATAAGGCCAAAAGGAGAAGAAGTATGCTCTTCAGATACAATGGTAGCTTGACTATCAGTTTCTTTTGCTTCTTTTAAGTAGAAAACTTGTTTGTCAAATTCGATATTTGGTGAAATCTTCACAAATAGTGGTTCTGCTTTTTCCTGAAGATTTTCTAAAATAGATAAAAAGCCTTTTTCTAACTGAGGGCTATTTGCTGTGTCAATATCTGCATATCCAAGAACTCTTTCCTCAAAAGTGCCAAGATAGCGTCTTTGCTCATCTGGATTTAATTTTGGCCCACCATGAGCTTTTTCAAGTAATTGTTTTGATAAATCTGTCATGAAAACAGTATATCATAAAAGTTAGAATAAAACAGATATAAGAAAGCGATTACTTTATAAAGTTAAGGAAAATTTGCACAAAGATAACGTTTTTTCTTGAAAAAGGAGGGTTTTTAATGTATTATAGAGGTGTAAAAAATTTAACTCATAAGGAGAGTAAAAAATGTCAATTATTACTGATGTTTACGCTCGCGAAGTCCTAGACTCACGCGGTAACCCAACACTTGAAGTAGAAGTTTACACTGAATCAGGTGCTTTCGGACGTGGTATGGTTCCATCAGGAGCTTCTACTGGTGAACACGAAGCAGTTGAACTTCGCGACGGTGACAAATCTCGTTACGGTGGTCTTGGTACACAAAAAGCTGTTGACAACGTAAACAACATCATTGCTGAAGCAATCATCGGCTACGATGTACGTGACCAACAAGCTATCGACCGTGCTATGATCGCACTTGACGGTACTCCTAACAAAGGTAAATTGGGTGCAAACGCAATCCTTGGTGTGTCTATCGCTGTAGCTCGTGCTGCTGCTGACTACCTTGAAATCCCACTTTACAGCTACCTTGGTGGATTCAACACTAAAGTTCTTCCAACTCCAATGATGAACATCATCAACGGTGGTTCTCACTCTGACGCTCCAATCGCTTTCCAAGAATTCATGATCGTACCTGCTGGTGCGCCATCATTCAAAGAAGCTCTTCGTTGGGGTGCTGAAATCTTCCACGCTCTTAAGAAAATCCTTAAATCTCGTGGTCTTGAAACAGCCGTAGGTGACGAAGGTGGATTCGCTCCTCGTTTTGAAGGAACTGAAGATGGAGTTGAAACTATCCTTTCTGCTATCGAAGCTGCTGGATATGTTCCAGGTAAAGACGTATTTATCGGATTTGACTGTGCTTCATCAGAATTCTACGATAAAGAACGTAAAGTTTATGACTACACTAAATTCGAAGGTGAAGGAGCAGCTGTACGTACTGCTGCAGAACAAATCGACTACCTTGAAGAATTGGTAAACAAATACCCAATCATCACTATCGAAGATGGTATGGATGAAAATGACTGGGACGGTTGGAAAGCTCTTACTGAACGTCTTGGTGGTAAAGTTCAATTGGTTGGTGACGACTTCTTCGTAACAAACACTTCTTACCTTGAAAAAGGTATTGCAGAAGGTGCTGCTAACTCAATCCTTATCAAAGTTAACCAAATCGGTACTCTTACTGAAACATTCGACGCTATTGAAATGGCTAAAGAAGCTGGTTACACTGCCGTTGTATCACACCGTTCAGGTGAAACTGAAGATTCAACAATCGCTGACATCGCAGTTGCAACTAACGCAGGACAAATCAAAACAGGTTCACTTTCACGTACAGACCGTATCGCTAAATACAACCAATTGCTTCGCATCGAAGACCAACTTGGTGAAGTAGCTGAATACCGTGGATTGAAATCATTCTACAACCTTAAAAAATAAAATAGTTCACTGAACTATTTTATCCCGAATCTTGAAATTCAAAAGTTCGGCCGTTGATTTAACAACGTTTTAAGCCCCTCGGATTTTATCCGAAGGGCTTTTTTTGTATTTAGGGGGCAAAACATTTCAAGACAGCTCATTTACTAATAAATACGATTCAGCTAATATAATTGAAAATGATGGAAAAAAGGGTGAATTTATGATATACTTTAACGTAGGACCTTTTTAGAAATTTTGAAAGAGTATTAAAAATTTAAAATGAGAAAAATTGTTATCAATGGTGGCTTGCCCCTGCAAGGTGAGATTACCATTAGTGGTGCAAAAAATAGTGTTGTAGCTTTGATTCCAGCTATTATTTTGGCAGATGATGTTGTAACTTTGGATTGTGTGCCAGATATTTCCGATGTTGCTAGTCTTGTCGAAATCATGGAATTAATGGGTGCTACTGTTAAGAGATATGATGATGTGTTAGAGATTGATCCAAGAGGTGTTAAGAATATTCCAATGCCATACGGAAAAATCAATAGTCTTCGTGCATCTTATTATTTTTATGGAAGTCTTTTAGGTCGCTTTGGTGAAGCTACTGTTGGTTTACCTGGTGGATGTGATTTGGGACCTCGCCCTATTGACTTACACCTTAAGGCTTTTGAAGCTATGGGAGCAACTGTTAGCTACGAGGGAGATAACATGAAGTTATCTGCTAAAGATACAGGACTTCATGGTGCAAGTATTTACATGGATACGGTTAGTGTCGGTGCGACGATTAATACGATGATTGCTGCGGTTAAAGCAAATGGTCGTACTATTATTGAAAATGCAGCCCGTGAACCTGAGATTATTGACGTTGCTACTCTATTGAATAATATGGGTGCCCATATCCGTGGTGCTGGAACCAATATCATCATTATTGATGGTGTTGAAAGATTACATGGAACGCGTCATCAGGTGATTCCAGATCGTATCGAAGCGGGAACATATATTTCCTTAGCTGCAGCAGTTGGTAAGGGAATTCGGATTAATAATGTTCTTTATGAACACCTAGAAGGATTCATTGCTAAGTTGGAAGAAATGGGAGTGAGAATGACTGTATCGGAGGACAGTATTTTTGTCGAAGAACAGTCTAATTTGAAAGCAATTAATATTAAGACAGCTCCTTACCCAGGCTTTGCTACTGACTTGCAACAACCAATTACTCCTCTCTTGTTAACAGCAGAGGGTCGTGGTACCATTATTGATACCATTTATGAAAAACGAGTAAACCATGTTTTTGAACTAGCAAAGATGGACGCAGATATTACGACTACAAACGACCATATTTTATATACTGGTGGCCGTAGTTTACGTGGTGCAAATGTAAAAGCTACTGACCTTAGAGCTGGTGCTGCACTTGTCATTGCTGGACTGATGGCTGAAGGTAAAACTGAAATAACAAATATTGAGTTCATTTTACGTGGTTATTCGGATATTATTGAAAAATTACGTAATCTAGGAGCGGATATTACACTTGTTGAAGAATAAACCGTAGAGGTGTTTATGAATATTTGGACCAAATTAGCAATGTTTTCTTTTTTTGAAACGGATCGCTTGTATTTGCGTCCTTTCTTTTTTAGTGATAGTCAGGACTTCCATGAGATAGCTTCAAATCCAGAAAATTTACAATTCATTTTTCCAAGTCAAGCTAGTTTGGAAGAGAGTCAATATGCACTGGCCAATTATTTTATGAAATCTCCATTAGGAGTATGGGCTATTTGTGACAAGAAAACTGAAAAAATGATTGGTTCAATTAAGTTTGAGAAGCTAGATGAAATTAAAAAAGAAGCAGAACTTGGTTATTTTTTGAGAAAAGATATATGGTGTCAAGGTTTTATGACAGAAGTTGTTAAAAAACTTTGTCAGCTTTCTTTTGAGGAATTTGGTTTAAAACAATTATCCATCATTACTCACCTTGAAAATAAAGCTAGCCAAAAAGTTGCTCTTAAGTCTGGATTCCGTTTAATTCGGCAATTTAAAGGAAGTGATCGCTATACAAGGAAAATGCGAGATTATCTTGAGTTTCGCTTTGTAAAGGGAGAAATTAATGAGTAAACACCAAGAAATTCTAAGTTATTTGGAAGAATTACCCGTTGGTAAAAGGGTCAGTGTTCGAAGCATTTCCAACCATCTAGGAGTCAGTGATGGAACGGCCTATCGGGCTATCAAGGAAGCGGAAAATCGTGGAATAGTAGAGACTCGACCAAGAAGTGGTACTATTCGTGTTAAATCTCAGAAAGTTGCTATCGAGAGATTAACATTTGCTGAAATTGCAGAAGTGACTTCTTCTGAGGTTTTGGCTGGGCAAGAAGGTTTAGAGAGAGAATTTAGTAAGTTTTCAATTGGTGCCATGACTGAACAAAATATCTTGTCCTACCTTCACGATGGTGGGCTCCTGATTGTCGGAGACCGTACCCGTATCCAATTACTAGCGCTGGAAAATGAAAATGCAGTTCTGGTTACAGGTGGATTTCAGGTCCATGATGATGTGCTTAAACTGGCCAATCAAAAAGGGATTCCTGTTCTGAGAAGCAAGAATGACACTTTTACCATTGCGACCATGATAAATAAAGCCCTGTCAAATGTACAAATCAAGACTGATATTCTGACAGTTGAGAAACTTTATCGTCCAAGTCATGAGTATGGTTTTCTGAGAGAGACTGACACTGTTAAAGATTATTTGGACTTGGTACGTAAGAATCGTAGCAGTCGTTTCCCAGTTATCAATCAACATCAGGTTGTTGTTGGGGTTGTTACCATGAGAGACGCTGGTGATAAGTCACCAAGCACCACAATTGACAAGGTCATGTCTCGTAGTCTATTTTTGGTTGGATTATCAACAAATATTGCTAATGTGAGTCAACGGATGATTGCTGAAGACTTTGAAATGGTACCGGTTGTTCGAAATAATCAAACCTTGCTTGGGGTTGTAACCAGACGAGATGTCATGGAGAAGATGAGTCGTTCCCAAGTTTCGGCTCTACCAACTTTTTCAGAGCAGATTGGTCAAAAACTTTCTTATCACCATGATGAAGTAGTCATTACAGTGGAGCCCTTTATGCTAGAGAAAAATGGTGTTTTGGCTAATGGTGTTTTGGCAGAAATTCTGACCCATATGACCCAAGATTTAGTTGTGAATAGTGGGCGCAATCTCATCATCGAGCAAATGCTGATCTACTTTTTGCAGGCTGTTCAGATAGATGATATACTGCGCATTCAAGCACGCATTATCCACCATACTAGACGATCAGCTATTATTGATTACGATATTTATCATGGTCATCAGATTGTTTCAAAAGCAAATGTGACCGTTAAAATTAATTAGAAACTAGGAGAAATAATGATAACATTAAAATCAGCTCGTGAAATCGAAGCTATGGATAAGGCCGGTGATTTTTTAGCAAGTATCCATATTGGCTTGCGTGATTTGATTAAGCCTGGCGTAGATATGTGGGAAGTTGAAGAGTATGTCCGCCGTCGTTGTAAGGAAGAAAATTTCCTTCCGCTTCAGATTGGAGTCGACGGTGCAATGATGGACTATCCTTATGCTACCTGTTGCTCTCTTAATGATGAAGTGGCTCATGCTTTCCCTCGTCACTATATCTTGAAAGATGGTGATTTGCTCAAAGTTGATATGGTTTTGGGAGGTCCAATTGCTAAATCTGACCTGAATGTCTCAAAATTAAACTTCAACAATGTTGAACAAATGAAAAAATACACTCAGAGCTATTCTGGTGGCCTAGCAGACTCTTGTTGGGCATATGCTGTAGGTACACCGTCCGAAGAAGTGAAAAACTTGATGGATGTAACCAAAGAAGCTATGTACAAGGGTATTGAGCAAGCCGTCATTGGGAATCGTATCGGTGATATTGGAGCAGCTATTCAAGAATATGCTGAAAGTCGTGGATACGGTGTAGTGCGTGATTTGGTTGGTCATGGTGTTGGCCCAACTATGCATGAAGAACCAATGGTTCCTAACTATGGTATTGCTGGTCGTGGGCTTCGTCTCCGTGAAGGAATGGTGTTGACCATTGAACCAATGATCAACACGGGTGACTGGGAAATTGATACAGATATGAAGACTGGTTGGGCGCATAAGACTATTGACGGTGGCCTATCTTGTCAATATGAACACCAATTCGTGATTACGAAAGACGGACCTGTTATCTTGACTAGCCAAGGTGAAGAAGGAACTTATTAGTAAAAAGTGAAAAGACTACTGGAAGTTGATTTTATAAAGAATTTACTAGAACTTTTCATAATAAAGCGCATTATATCAAGTTTTAAGGGCTGATGTGATGCGTTTTTCTGATTTCAAGATTCTTACGTCAATCTCTTGTACGTTATGTTGATTTTAAAACCAAAATTCTTCTAAAATGCTACACTTCAGGTTAAAAAAACGACATTTCAGATTTTCTGTTCCAGAAATAGCTATCACTATGATATAATTATTTTATGATTATTACTATTCCTATAAAAAACCAAAAAGATATTGGCACACCATCCGATTCGGTAGTTGTTCTCGGCTATTTTGATGGTATACATAAGGGACATCAAGAACTATTTCGTGTTGCCAACAAGGCTGCGATGAAAGATTTGTTGCCTATCGTAGTTATGACGTTTAATGAATCTCCAAAGATTGCTTTAGAGCCTTATCATCCGGATTTGTTTTTGCATATTTTGAACCCAGCTGAACGTGAAAGAAAGTTAAAACGAGCAGGCGTAGAAGAATTGTATCTCCTTGATTTTAGTAGCAAATTTGCTAGTCTCACGGCAGAAGAATTTTTTGCAACCTATATTAAGGCTATGAATGCTAAAATTATTGTTGCAGGTTTTGATTATACATTTGGTTCTGACAAAAAAACGGCAGAAGATTTAAAGAATTACTTTGATGGAGAAGTTATCATTGTCCCACCTGTAGAAGATGAGAAAGGAAAGATTAGTTCAACTCGTATCCGTCAAGCTATTTTAGATGGCAATGTGAAAGAAGCAGGAGAACTTTTGGGTGCACCGCTTCCATCCAGAGGTATGGTGGTTCATGGTAACGCTCGTGGTCGTACGATTGGTTATCCAACAGCTAATTTGGTGCTTTTAGACCGTACTTATATGCCAGCAGATGGCGTTTATGTTGTTGATGTTGAGATTCAAAGACAGAAGTATCGTGCTATGGCTAGTGTTGGAAAAAATGTGACCTTTGATGGAGAAGAAGCACGTTTTGAAGTCAATATTTTTGATTTTAATCAAGATATTTATGGTGAAACTGTTATGGTTTATTGGCTTGATCGTATTCGATATATGACCAAATTTGACTCAGTCGACCAATTAGTGGATCAGTTAAAGGCTGATGAAGAACTAGCTCGGAATTGGTCTTAAGAGATTGAGTAAACAAAAAAGAGGTTGTCTGTAACCCAAAAGATAGATGAATAAGTCTAACTTTTGAGGTCACTACACTACCTCTTTTTATTCTTTTTCAAAGGTAAATCCTTCTCCAAGGATTTCGTGGGCTTCTGTAATAGTTATAAAGGCTTGAGGATCAATTCGATGAATCATTTCCTTCATTTTAACAATTTCATTTCTTCCGACAATACAGTAAATGATTTTTAAATCTTCTTGACTATAATAACCTTGACCTGAGATGAAAGTAACACCTCTTCCTAGGTCATCATTAATCGCCTTAGCAAGTTGGTCAGGACGTTTGGTAATAATCATAAATCCTTTACCTGCGTAGCCACCTTCGCCAATCAAATCAATGACACGAGAAACGATAAAATCAAATAAGAGCGTGTAGGAAACCAATCTCAAATCCTTGAAGATTAGGAGAATCAGCATGAGAATACAAAAATCTAAGATAAAGAGCAGTTTCCCCATGGATATATGAGTGTATTTATTGAGAATACGAGCTAGAATATCAGTACCACCAGTTGTACCTCCCGCATTAAAGATAATTCCAAGACCAATTCCCAATAGAATCCCAGCTATAAGGGCAGTGATTAGTAAATCACCTTGAAGATCAATATGAAGGGGAATACGTTCAAAAAAGGCCAACCAGGCTGACAAGGCTAAGGTTCCTAGTAAACTAGAATAGAGGGACTTTGCTCCAAAAATCTTCCAAGCTAGTATGAAAAGGGGAATATTAATCAGCAGGTTCATGAGAGAAACAGGGATTTCAAAAAGATAAAAGGTGATAAGGGTAATACCTGTCGCCCCTCCTTCAAAGAGATGATGAGGAACTACAAAATAAGTTAGACCAAAAGCATAGATAGCAGCACCTAGTAAAATGGTTAAAATGGGATAAATTTTTTTAATCATAGGGACCTCTTTTCTTATAAGTAGATTATATCAAATTTTTAAGGAAAATATGAATGACTCCATTAGGATTTTTAATCTTTTTTTGATATAATTAAAAGTAAGAAAACCAATCTGAATCCTAAAATAGAAAGATTGATACTATGACAAAAATTAAGATTGTAACCGATTCATCTGTTACTATTGAACCAGAACTAGTAAAACAATTAGATATCACTGTTGTTCCATTATCTGTAATGATTGATAATGTTGTTTATTCTGATGCGGATTTGAAAGAAGAAGGTAAATTTCTTCAGTTGATGCAAGAAAGTAAAAATCTTCCGAAAACAAGTCAGCCACCTGTAGGTGTCTTTGCTGAAGTTTTTGAAGATCTATGCAAGAATGGTAGCCAGATTCTTGCTATTCATATGTCTCATGCCCTTTCTGGTACTGTAGAAGCAGCGCGTCAGGGTGCTAGTTTATCTACTGCCGATGTGACAGTTATTGATAGTTCCTTCACTGACCAAGCCTTGAAATTCCAAGTTGTTGAAGCTGCGAAGTTAGCACAAGAAGGCAAAGACATGGAGGAAATTTTAACTCGCATAGAAGAGGTTAAAAACCACACAGAACTCTATATTGGCGTTTCGACTTTGGAAAATCTTGTTAAAGGTGGACGAATTGGGCGTGTAACTGGATTGTTGAGCTCCCTTCTCAATATCCGTGTTGTCATGCAGATGAAGGATCATGAATTGCAACCAATTGTTAAAGGTCGTGGAGCTAAAACTTTTAAAAAATGGTTGGATGAGCTGACAAGTTCGCTAACTGAACGTTCTGTAGCAGAGATTGGAATTTCATATTCTGGTAGTGCTGATTGGGCAAAAGAGATGAAAGAAAGCTTACAAGCTTATGTTGAAAAGCCTATTTCAGTTTTGGAAACGGGCTCTATTATTCAAACTCACACGGGTGAGAATGCTTGGGCTGTTTTAGTACGTTACAACTCCTAAAAAAATAAATAAAATGGGAAGAAATAGCGTTTTTAACTTGACCTAAAAGGGATTTTAGGATATGATTATATTTGTTAATTAGAAATAAAATTGGAGGAATCATTAACATGGCAAACAAACAAGATTTGATCGCTAAAGTAGCAGAAGCTACAGAATTGACTAAGAAAGACTCAGCGGCAGCAGTTGAAGCTGTATTCGCAGCAGTAACTGAGTACCTTGCAGCTGGTGAAAAAGTTCAATTGATTGGTTTTGGTAACTTTGAAGTTCGTGAGCGTGCTGCACGTAAAGGTCGCAACCCACAAACTGGTAAAGAAATCAAAATTGCAGCTTCTAAAGTTCCAGCATTCAAAGCTGGTAAAGCTCTTAAAGACGCTGTTAAATAATCATCCTTCCAAAAGCCTATTGTATCAAGCTTTCTAGCTTGGGCAGTAGGCTTTTTTTGTGTCTAGGGGGCAAATAGGGGGCAGAATCTGAATGAACTAGTAGCGGAAAATCTTTCAAATACAGAATAATTCAAATTGCGTAGCAGAAATCATACAAATGAAATTGATTATAGTAAAATAGGATTAGAATTATTAAGAAAGTTGGTTTTTTATTGGAAACGATAGTATTTTCAATCTCCGTTTTTTTAGCAGGGATTTTGTCCTTCTTTTCCCCTTGCATTTTTCCTCTGTTACCTGTTTATACTGGAATTTTATTGGATGATCAGGAAAGCGCAAAAAGCTTCTCTCTGTTTGGAAGAAAAGTCGCTTGGTCAGGCTTGATTCGAACGCTGTGCTTTATTGCAGGTATTTCTCTCATTTTCTTTATCTTAGGATTTGGTGCTGGTTACTTTGGTAATATTCTCTATGCCAATTGGTTTCGATATACCATGGGAACGATTATTATCATTTTAGGCCTTCACCAGATGGAAATTTTTCATTTTAAGAAATTAGAGGTTCAAAAAAGTTTTACTTTTAAGAAATCAGAAGCCAATCGTTATTGGTCATCCTTTTTACTCGGTATTACTTTTAGCTTTGGTTGGACGCCTTGTATTGGTCCAGTTTTAAGTTCTGTTTTAGCACTTGCGGCTTCTGGAGGCAATAGCGCTTGGCAAGGAGCTATCTATACTCTTATTTACACTCTGGGGATGGCCATTCCTTTCTTGGTCTTGGCTCTAGCTTCTGGTGTAGTGATGCCTTATTTTAGTAAAATCAAACGTCATATGATGTTACTGAAGAAAATTGGTGGTTTCCTTATTATTTTAATGGGAATTTTGTTACTATTAGGACAAGTAAATGTTCTAGCTGGAATTTTTGAATAAAGGAGAAAAAGATGAAAAAAGTAATGTTTGCTGGCTTAAGCCTCTTGTCATTAGTCGTATTGATAGCCTGTGGTGAGGAAGAGACTAAAAAGACTCAAGCTCCACAACAATCCCCAAAACAACAGCAACAAACGACTGTACAACAAATTGCTGTTGGGAAAGAGGCTCCAGATTTTACCTTGCAATCTATGGATGGTAAAGAAGTTAAGTTATCTGATTATAAGGGTAAAAAAGTCTACTTAAAGTTTTGGGCTTCATGGTGTGGTCCATGTAAGAAGAGTATGCCTGAGTTGATGGAATTAGCGGCGAAACCAGATCGTGATTTTGAAATTCTTAGTGTCATTGCACCAGGAATTCAAGGTGAAAAAACTGTTGAGCAATTCCCACAATGGTTCCAAGATCAAGGTTATAAGGATATCCCAGTTCTTTATGATACCAAAGCAACCACCTTCCAAGCTTATCAAATTCGAAGCATTCCTACAGAATATCTAATTGACAGTCAAGGAAAGATTGGAAAGATACAATTTGGTGTTATCAGTAATGCGGATGCAGAAGCAGCCTTTAAAGAAATGAACTAGAATAGATGAAAATCTGATTACAAGAGAGTAGTCAGATTTTTTTAGAAAATTATTTTATAAATATTCACAAATATCCTATATTTATGGTAAAATAGAATCATCATTTTATTTTGGAGTCAAAGATGAATATATTTAGAACAAAGAATGTTAGTTTGGATAAAACGGAGATGCACAGGCATTTGAAGTTATGGGATTTGATTTTGTTAGGTATCGGAGCCATGGTAGGAACAGGTGTCTTTACTATAACAGGTACTGCAGCCGCAACTCTAGCGGGTCCAGCGCTAGTGATTTCAATCGTCATTTCTGCCTTGTGTGTGGGATTATCAGCCCTCTTTTTTGCAGAATTTGCTTCACGAGTACCCGCTACAGGTGGTGCCTATAGCTATCTCTATGCTATTTTAGGAGAATTCCCAGCTTGGTTGGCAGGTTGGTTAACCATGATGGAATTCATGACAGCCATATCTGGTGTGGCTTCAGGTTGGGCAGCTTATTTTAAAGGCTTGCTCTCTCAATACGGGATAGCCCTTCCCCAGGCTTTAAATGGTACCTTTAATCCTCAAGCAGGAACATTTATTGATTTATTGCCTATTCTTGTCTTGGTATTGGTGACCTCGCTTGTTTTACTTAATGCGAAAGCCGCCCTACGCTTTAATTCGATTCTAGTTATTTTGAAATTTTCTGCTTTAGCTCTCTTTGTTTTAGTAGGAATTTGGCATATCAAGCTTGAGAACTGGAGTAATTTTGCCCCCTATGGTTTTGGCCAAATATATGGCGCTAGTACTGGTATTATGGCTGGTGCGTCCTTGATGTTCTTTGGTTTTTTGGGCTTTGAATCCATTTCTATGGCTGTAGATGAAGTCAAGACTCCTCAAAAAAATATTCCTAGAGGGATTGTCTTATCGCTTTCTATCGTAACCATTCTTTATGCCTTGGTGACTCTTGTTTTGACTGGTATGGTTCACTATAGTCATCTAAATGTCGACGATGCCGTTGCCTTTGCTCTTCGTAGCGTTGGGATTAGTTGGGCAGCTAATTATGTGTCATTAGTGGCTATCTTGACCTTGATTACTGTTTGTATCTCGATGACCTATGCCCTATCGCGTATGATTTACAGTTTAGCGCGTGACGGCTTGATGCCTGCTGCCTTTAAAGAACTGACTAAAACAAGCAAGGTACCAAAAAATGCTACTATCTTGACAGGTCTAGCTTCAGCAGTAGCAGCAGGAATGTTCCCTCTTGCTAGTATCGCAGCCTTCTTAAATATTTGTACCTTGGCCTACTTGATTATGCTGGCTTATGGTTTGATTCGATTACGGAGAGAAAAGGGGATGCCCAAAGCAGGAGAATTTAAAACACCACTGGTTCCATTATTACCGATTTTATCAATCATCATTTGTTTATCCTTTATGTTGCAGTACAATATGGAAACTTGGATTGCTTTCCTAGTTGCTTTGTTGATAGGAAGTATTATTTACTTTACTTATGGTTATAAGCATTCTACCATAGAAGAATAATACTCTTCGAAAATCTCTTCAAACCACGTCAGCTTCGCCTTGCCGTATATATGTGACTGACTTCGTCAGTTCTATCTACAACCTCAAAGCGGTGCTTTGAGCAACCTGCGGCTAGCTTCCTAATTTGCTCTTTGATTTTCATTGAGTATATAAAGTGAGAATCTGTTGAGTTGTTGAAACTCAGCAGATTTTTATATGTGAAAGAAATTTCAAATTTTTTCTAAAAATAGCTTGACAGATTAAATTTTTAGGAGTAGAATATTTACCAGTTAATTAAATAGTTAAGGAGTTATCTATGAAGAAAAAAAGTTTATTTTTAGTATTGTTAAGTGTCTTTCTTTTGTGTTTAGGGGCTTGTGGTCAAAAGGAAAGCCAGTCAGGTAAAGGGATGAAAATTGTAACTAGTTTTTATCCTATCTATGCTATGGTCAAGGAAGTATCTGGTGACTTGAATGATGTTCGAATGATTCAGTCAAGTAGTGGGATTCACTCCTTTGAACCTTCAGCAAATGATATTGCAGCGATCTATGATGCAGATGTATTTGTCTACCATTCGCATACACTTGAATCTTGGGCAGGAAGTCTGGATCCCAATCTAAAAAAATCCAAAGTTAAGGTTTTAGAGGCTTCAGAAGGAATGACATTGGATCGTGTCCCTGGTCTAGAAGATGTGGAAGCAGGTGATGGAGTTGATGAAAAAACGCTTTATGACCCTCACACTTGGCTAGATCCTGAAAAAGCTGGAGAAGAAGCTCAGATTATCGCTGATAAACTGTCAGAGGTTGATAGTGAGCATAAAGAAACTTATCAGAAAAATGCGCAAGCCTTTATCAAAAAAGCTCAAGAATTGACTCAGAAATTCCAGCCTAAATTTGAAAAAGCGAGTCAGAAGACATTTGTAACCCAACATACAGCCTTTTCTTATCTAGCTAAGCGATTTGGACTCAATCAACTTGGAATCGCAGGTATCTCTCCAGAACAAGAACCAAGTCCAAGACAACTAACAGAAATTCAGGAATTTGTAAAAACCTATAAGGTTAAAACGATTTTTACAGAAAGTAATGCTTCTTCGAAAGTAGCTGAAACTCTTGTCAAATCAACAGGTGTTGGTCTTAAAACTCTGAATCCTTTAGAGGCAGACCCACAAAATGACAAGACTTATTTAGAAAATCTTGAAGAAAATATGAGTGTTCTAGCAGAAGAATTGAAGTGAGGAAAGAATGAAAATCAATAAAAAATATGTAGCGGGTTCAGTGGCAGTTCTTGCCCTAAGTGTTTGTTCCTATGAACTAGGTCGTTACCAAGCTGGTCAAGTTAAGAAAGATTCGAATCGAGTTGCTTATATAGATGGTGATCAGGCTGGTCAAAAGGCAGAGAACTTGACACCAGATGAAGTCAGTAAGAGAGAGGGAATCAACGCAGAACAAATCGTTATTAAGATTACGGATCAAGGTTATGTGACCTCTCATGGAGACCATTATCATTACTATAATGGCAAGGTTCCTTATGACGCTATCATCAGTGAAGAACTGCTGATGAAAGATCCGAATTATCAGTTGAAGGATTCAGACATTGTCAATGAAATCAAGGGTGGCTATGTGATTAAGGTAGACGGTAAATACTATGTTTACCTTAAGGATGCGGCTCATGCGGACAATATTCGTACAAAAGAAGAGATTAAACGTCAGAAACAGGAACATAGCAGTAATCACGGGGGTGGCTCTAACGATCAGGCGGTAGTTGCTGCCAGAGCCCAAGGACGTTATACAACGGATGATGGTTATATCTTTAACGCATCTGATATCATCGAAGATACGGGTGATGCTTATATTGTTCCTCATGGCAATCACTTCCACTATATTCCGAAGAGTGATTTGTCTGCCAGTGAATTAGCTGCTGCCCAAGCCTTCTTATCTGGAAAAGGTGGTCAATTAAGTACAGTTGAATATCGTTCGAGCAGAGCTGAAACAAGATCTAGTGTGAGAACAAGTCAATATGGGTCTCCTCAAAATCCTGCAGCAGCTCCTGAGAGTCAAAATGAGGACTTGGATAGTCTCCTTCAAGAATTGTACGCTTTGCCACTTAGCCAACGTCATGTGGAGTCTGATGGATTAGTATTTGACCCAGCACAGATTACAAAACGTACAGCAAATGGTGTTGCAGTTCCTCATGGAGATCATTTCCATTTCATTCCTTATTCGCAAATGTCTGCTTTGGAAGAAAAATTGGCTCGAAATTTACCAATTGGAGGTCAGCCAGTTCAAGGTCATGCTGATAATACAAAATCAAGCAGTTCTGAGAAACCAAGTTCAACACCAAGTTCAACCATTAAACCAAACTTTAATCTCAATACGCCAGCACCAAATCGAGGGACTGGAGGAGCCTATACAACGGATGATGGGTATGTCTTTAGTCCAACAGATGTGATTGAAGATACAGGAGATGCTTTTGTTGTACCGCACGGCAATCATTTCCACTATATCCCTAAGAGTGATTTGTCTGCAGGAGAACTGGCTGCAGCCCAAGCTTATTGGAATGGTAAACAGGGTTCTCATTCTGCTACAAGTTCAAGTAAACCAAATAGTGATAGTGCTAAACCAGCCCAACCAAGTTTGACAGAGACTCCAAACCTGACTGTCACCCCAACATATCATCAAAATCAAGGGGAAGATATCCCAACACTTTTAAGTGAATTGTATGCCAAACCTTTATCAGAACGCCATGTGGAATCTGATGGCCTAGTCTTTGATCCGGCACAAATCATCAAACGTACAGCTAACGGTGTTGCAGTGCCTCACGGAGACCATTATCACTTTATTCCTTATTCACAAATGTCACCGCTGGAAGAAAAATTGGCTCGTATGATAGCTGTTAAGGGACAAAATGGCAGTGTCTTGCCAAGTGTTACTCCTCTGAAGCCAGCCCCTACTACCAAACCTCAAACACCAGTGGAAAATAAACCGACTGAACTTGATGTCAACCAGGTTGTTAGAAAAGTTGGCGAAGGATATATTATCGAGGATAAGGGCGTCAGTCGTTATGTTCTAGCTAAAGATTTGACCAAGGATAAGATTGATGCTATTGAAAATCTTTTGTCTAAGAAAACTCAAGAGACGCATACCCTAGTTGCGAAGAAAGAAAATGTCGCTCCTCGTGATCAAGAATTTTATGATAAAGCATATAAATTGTTGACCGAGGCTCATAAAGCCTTGTCTGAAAATAAGGGTCGTACTTCTGATTTCCAAGCCTTAGACAAATTAGTAGAACGCTTGAATGATGAACCTGCTAATAAAGGAAAATTAGTAGATGATTTATTGGCATTCCTAGCACCAATTACCCATCCAGAGCGACTTGGAAAACCAAATGCTCAAATTGCTTATACAGACGATGAAATTAAATTAGCGAAATTAGCAGGTAAGTATACAACAGAAGATGGATATATCTTTGACATTCGTGATATTACCAGTGATGAGGGAGATGCTTATGTAACTCCGCATATGACCCATAGTCATTGGATTAAGAAAGAGAGCTTGTCTGAAGCTGAAAGAGTGGCAGCTCAGGCTTATGCTAAAGAGAAAGGTTTGACACCTCCTTCAACAGCGAATCAGGATTCAGGAAATACTGAGGTTAAAGGAGTAGAGGCAATCTATAATAAAGTGAAAGCAGCTAAGAAGGTCCCACTTGATCATATTCCTTACAATCTACAACATACTGTTGAAGTTAAAAATGGTAGCTTAATTATACCTCATTACGACCATTACCATAACATTAAATTTGGCTGGTTTGACGAAGGACTCTATGAAGCACCTAAGGGTTATAGCCTTGAGGATCTCTTTGCGACTGTAAAATATTATGTTGAACATCCTGAAGAACGTCCTCACTCAGATAATGGTTGGGGAAATGCCAGCGACCATGTTCGTAAAAATAAGGCAGACAAAGACAGTAAATCTGATGAAGATAAGGAAAATCATCATGAATCAGACGAGTCAACCCGTCCTGAATCCAATGAAAAAGAAAATCATACAGGTTCAACCCCTTCAGTAGATAATCTTTATAAACCGAGCACTGATGAAGACGAGACAGAAGAAGTATCTAAAGATACAACAGACGAAGCTGAAGTACCTCAAGTAGAAACCGAAAAAGTAGAAGCCAAACTCAAAGAAGTAGAAGCTCTACTTGCTAAAGTAACGGATGCTAGTTTGAAAGACAATGTGACAGAGAGCCTATCTGGTTTACGAAATAATCTGAGTCTTCAAACCATGGATAATAATGGCATCATGGCAGAAGCAGAGAAACTACTTGCTTTGTTAAAAGGTAGTGAGTCAGTTACGACGAAACCAGAAGCATAAGTTTATCCTATTAAATCAATATGATGTAAGAGTCAGTAGCAATACTGGCTTTTATTTTTTTAAAATGACATAAAAATCTTGACAGATAAACTTAAAAAAGGTAAACTATTTACTGGTTAATTAATTGGTTAAATAACCAGTTTAGAAAAACTGTTTAACCGAGAAAAAGAAGTTAAGAAAAGCTTCATCATTTATTGAAATGAGGGATTTATGAAATTCAGTAAAAAGTATATTGCAGCCGGATCAGCTGTTATCGTATCCTTGAGTCTTTGCGCCTATGCACTGAACCAGCATCGCTCGCAGGAAAATAAGGACAATAATCGTGTCTCTTATGTGGATGGCAGTCAGTCAAGTCAGAAAACTGAAAACTTGACACCAGATCAGGTTAGCCAGAAAGAAGGAATTCAGGCTGAGCAAATTGTCATCAAAATTACAGATCAGGGCTATGTGACGTCACACGGTGATCACTATCATTATTATAACGGGAAAGTTCCTTATGATGCCCTCTTTAGTGAAGAACTTTTGATGAAGGATCCAAACTATCAACTTAAGGATGGAGATATTGTCAATGAAGTCAAGGGTGGTTATATCATCAAGGTAGATGGAAAATATTATGTCTACCTGAAAGATGCAGCTCATGCTGATAATATTCGAACTAAAGATGAAATCAACCGTCAAAAACAAGAACATGTCAAAGATAATGAGAAGGTCAGCTCTGATGTTGCTGTAGCAAGGTCTCAGGGACGCTATACGACAGATGATGGTTATGTCTTTAATCCAGCTGATATTATCGAAGATACGGGTGATGCTTATATCGTTCCTCATGGAGGTCACTATCACTATATTCCAAAAAGTGATTTGTCTTCTAGTGAGTTAGCAGCAGCAAAAGCTCATTTAGCTGGCAAAAATACGCAACCGAGTCAGCTAAGCTATTCTTCAACAGCTAGTGAGAATAATACTCAATCTACAGTGCAAGGATTAACTAGCAAGCCAGAAAGCAAAGTTGAAAATCTCCAAAGTTTATTGAAAGAACTCTACGATTCACCTAGCGACAAACGTTACAGTGAATCAGATGGTCTGGTCTTTGACCCTGCTAAGATTATCAGTCGTACACCAAATGGAGTTGCGATTCCGCATGGTGACCATTATCACTTTATTCCTTACAGCAAGCTCTCTCCTTTAGAAGAAAAGATTGCTAGAATGGTGCCTATCGGTGGAACTGGTTCTACAGTTTCTATAAATGAAAAACCTCATGAAGTAGCGTCTAGTCTAGGAAGTCTTCCAAGTAATCCATCTATATTGAATAAAGCTTCTTCAACGTTAAATAAGGAAATTCCTTCAACATCTGATGGTTATATCTTTAATCCTAAAGATATTGTCGAAGAAACTGCTACAGCTTATATTGTAAGACATGGTGATCATTTCCATTACATTCCAAAATCGACCGTAATTGGGCAACCGACTCTTCCAAACAATGGTCTAACAACACCTTCGCCATCTCTTCCAGTCAATCCTGGTGTTTCACATGAGGAACATGAAGAAGGTGGACACGGCTTTGATGCCAATCGTATTATTGCTGAAGATGAATCAGGATTTATCATGAGTCACGGTGACCACAATCATTACTTCTTCAAGAAGGACTTGACAGCAGAGCAAATTAAGGCTGCTCAGGAACACTTGAAAGGTGCAAATACAGCAACATCAAATCCAGCTCATGATGACGATCACGACGAAGATCATCATGGACACCATCATGATGAAGACCATGATCACGGTTTTGATGCCAATCGTGTCATCAGTGAGGATGAACAAGGTTTTGTCATGTCACATGGAGATCACAATCATTACTTCTTCAAGAAAGATTTGACAGCAGAGCAAATTAAGGCAGCTCAGGATCATCTGAAAACACATCATGATGCAGAGCCTGTAAAACCTCTTGCTAAAACGGTAGAGTCTTTCTCACGAGATGCTAGCGATGAAGAAAAGATTGCTTATATTTCTAAGACCTATGGTGTTCCACTTGAAGCGATTAGAATTTCAAACGGATTCTTTGTCTTTGGAAATCCAGACCAAGCCTACGATCCAACTCATATCCACCCATATGCTGTTCGTAAGGAACATGTTCGTTTGCCATTCCAAACTGGCAATCCAGAACTTGATTTCCTAAACGAACTCTACACGACTGCTTTGAGAGATGGCGTGTCTCCGTATAGCTTACAGGTAGAAAATGGTAGTTTTGTGATTCCTCATGGCGACCATAATCACTACATCAAGGTTCAAACTAAGGGGTATGAAGTGGCTTTGAAAAACAAGATTCCAGCTCTACAATCCAATTATCAACCTGGAGCTTTTGATGAGAAGGCAGTCTTGGAAAAAGTGGATCAACTTCTAGCTGATAGCAGAAGTATCTACAAAGACAAGCCTATCGAACAAAGACAGATTGAGTTAGCCTTAGGTCAGTTTACTGAAAACATGAAGAAACTTGCAACTAACTCTACAGCAGGTTATCTTGCAACCCTTGATCTCTTTGATAAGCAATATATCCATATTGATGAAAGTGTCAAACCTACTGAAACAAGTGCTTTAGATAAGAAATATCAGGCCTTGATTGATAAAATCAATACACTGGATACAGACTCTTATGGACTTCCAAAGAAAGACCTTCTCGTTCGACTCCAAGAGGCTAAGTTGGCTAAAGATGAAGCTGCTTTAGTAGCGGTTGAATCACAACTTCAAGCTCTTCAAGACTTTAATGATCGAACAGGTGTTACAACTGTAGAATACATCAAGTATTTCTACGAACACGTAAATGACGGTCGTTTAAATGATGAACTTCGGAACAAAGTAGCTCAGTTGACTTGGACCTTGTATCAATCTCAATCTTTCCTTAAGGCAGCAGAATTGAACAGACTATTCCCAAGCATCTATCAGGCAAAACAAGAAGTGGAAGAAGCTTTGAAAGCTCAGCCAACTACTGCGAAATCAAGTCAAACAGTTCTAGATACTGAAAAAGTAGATAATCAAAGTGCCAAGACAGCTATTTATGGCTTCTTGAAAGAATTGTACGGAGACTTTATGCCTGAAGAACATGTCAATCATGTTAGCAAGGAAGAAGTAGAAAGTCTTTTGAGCAAGGCAAATCAACTCTTGGAACAAATCCAAGAAGAAGGAATCAGACAATCCTTGGCAGAAGAAGTAGAAAATCTCAAAGCTGCCACAAACAAGGCTGATGCAGACTTGGATGAAGTAAACAGTCAGGTAAAAGATGTCTTGACTCGTATCGCTAGCGCCCTCCAACAAGAGAAGGAAAATGCTGAGCAAGATCCTCAGACACTTGTACTCTATCAAAAACTCTACGATATTCTCATGTCGCTTCACGCATATTTAGAAAACAATAATGGGTCTGATGCGGACTTTGATAAGGTGGATGCTTTACTAGATCAACTTTCTGCTAAGAGTAAGGATAAAGCTGCTTTACTTGAATTGACAAAAGCTATTCTAGTCTTGAATCAAGAAATCAAGTCAAAATCAAGTGCGAGTGAAGAAGCAACTCCAGCAACAAATGCCGAGGCAAATGGTGATAAGACAAGTCCCGAAACTGAAACATCAGCAGCTGCAGAATCTAACAGTGAAACTGCCAGCGACGAAAACAAACCGAGCAACGCAACAGATTCTAAACCTACTGAACCAGCGTCAGAAAAGGAAACAACAGAATCTACAACAAGTACTGGAAATCAAGAAAAACCAGCAGAATAAAAAGAAAGGCGAAGTAGCTGAGCTACCTCGTCTTTTTAGTCTTTATAAGCTACGATACCAATGATGGTATCAACCGCACGTTCCATAGTCTGAAGGCTGACGTATTCAAAACGTCCATGCATATTTTCTCCTCCCGCAAAGATATTAGGAGTTGGGATTCCCATAAAGGAAATCTTAGAGCCGTCTGTCCCTCCACGGATTGGTTCGATTATAGGAGTAATCCCCAAATCTTCCATAACTGCTTTGGCAATGGTAATTGGAGTCATATCTTTTTCAATGACTTCTTTCATATTGTAGTACTGGTCTGTCAAGTTTAGGGTGACACGGTCGCTACCAAGTTCTTGATTCATCTTATCAGCGATAGACTGCATTGCTGCTTTACGAGCTTCAAAGGCATCTTTTTCAAAATCACGAATGATGTAGCTTGCACGCGCCTCTTCGACACTACCTATCACATCCATTAGGTGGTAGAAGCCTTGGTAACCTTCTGTTAACTCGGGTCGGTCATTCTCTGGAAGTTGATTATGAAAATCAATTGCTAGCTGAAGGGCATTGACCATCTGCCCTTTGGCAGTACCAGGGTGGACATTGCGTCCTTGGAAATGCAATTCAGCACCAGCGGCTGAGAAGGTCTCGTACTGAAGTTCTCCGAGAGGTCCGCCATCTACAGTATAGGCAAAATCTACATCGAAATCTTCTGCATCAAATTTATTGGCACCAACACCGATTTCTTCATCTGGACCAAAACCAACACGAATCTCACAGTGCTTGATTTCAGGATGGGCAGTCAGATATTCAATAGCAGTCATAATTTCAGCAATCCCTGACTTGTCATCAGCACCTAGTAAGGTTGTTCCATCGGTTGTGATGAGTGTTTGTCCTGGATATTTTTCAAGACTCTTAAAGTCAGCTGGATCGAGTTTGAAACCAGAATTTCCAAGTTCAATCACACCACCATCGTAGTTTTCAATTACCTGTGGATTGATTCCTTCGGAATTAAAGTCAGCAGTATCCATGTGAGATATAAAGCCAATCTTACGTGTTAA
The DNA here is from genome assembly GCF_002096855.1 of Streptococcus mitis. GTDB lineage: Bacteria > Bacillota > Bacilli > Lactobacillales > Streptococcaceae > Streptococcus > Streptococcus mitis_Y. Next base: position 318,811 of record NZ_NCVH01000033.1, read on the forward strand.
AGATGGATCATTGGCTGGTAAGGTTCCAATTGCAAAACCATTTGGTAGATAATAAACATTTTGTAATCCAACACGTTTCATTTCAGGAATAAGAACATTTGTAGCAAAATCTACCTGACTCTGCGTACTTGGAGTAGTAGTAGAGTGTTCATCAGAGCGCGTGTTGACCTTAACGTAGGTTAAGAAGCGATCCAAGAGATTGGGATAAGTCATAAAAAACTCCTTTTGAATTCATTTTTTCCATTGTATCATAGAAAAGAGTGAAAAACAAAAGACAGAAGTTAGGGAAATTCGCTATGTTGGCGTTTACTTATTAATGGATAAATGATAAAATAAACTTGATAAAAATATCACAAGGAAGCGATTATGAAAAAAGCAATTTTAATGATGACTTTTGGTTCGCCAGAAGAGATTACCTTTGAAGGTGTAGCTGATTTTTTCACAAACATTCGTCGTGGAGTGAGACCTCAAGACCACGAGATTCAAACACTCTATGATAATTATGTACTTATTGGAGGCACGCCTCTGCAAAAAATTACCCGTGAAGAGGTTGCCTTGGTAGAAGCTAGGCTGGGAAATGAGTATAGTGTTTATTTTGCTAATAAGTTTTCCAGACCTTTTATCACAGATGTGATTGGTCAGATGGAAGCAGACGGAATCGAGCAATGTATTTGTCTGATTTTGGAGCCTCATTATTCTTTTTACTCTGTCATGGGTTATGAGAAATTTTTAGAAAGCAAACAAATTCAATTTTTAGTTATTAAGGACTGGTATCAAGAAGAAGCACTGTTAAACTATTGGGCAGATGAAATTGGTGAAATTTTAAAGGAAGAAGTAAAGCAGGATAGCTTTAAAGTCATCTTTTCAGCCCACAGTGTGCCTATTTTTGCCTTGGATTTTGGTGACCCATATATCGACCAAATTTTTGAAAATAGCAAGCTAGTCGCTGAAAAACTAGGTTTGAGTTCTGAGCAATATACTAACACTTGGCAAAGTGAAAGTGATATTGGGATTCCATGGATTAAGCCAGATGTCTTGGAGTATCTTAGAGAGCAGAAAGAACATCCAGACCATTATATTTTTGTTCCTATCAGCTTCATCAGCGAGCATATTGAAGTCTTGTTTGACAACGATGTGGAATGTTATGACTTGTGTCAGGAATTTGGGGTGAACTATCATCGTCCACCAATGCCAAATACAGATTCTCGTTTGATTGATGCCTTGGTCAATACAGTCAGAGCCAATGAACATCAAGAATTTAAGGAATTTCTCCCGGAAGAAGAAACCTTTGATGAGTTAGTTCCTTCAGATGAGACTAAAAATATTTTGGCCGAATCTGAAGATTTACAAATGCCGGAATTTGTGAAAAAACTGATTGAGAAAAAAGGTCGGGAAAATGTTAAGATGCCTTATCTTATTAAGAAAATGCTTGAAAAAGCAGGTAAGTTACCAAAAGAGTAAAGAAAAAGGATTTAGCTTTGCGCTAGATCCTTTTAAACGATTATTTTTTCTCAAGAAGCGCTTTGATTTCTTGAAGTACTTCCAACTCAGTTGGAGCAGCTGGAGCTTCCTCAGCAGCTTCTTCTTTCTTAGTAAGGCTTTGAGCTTTTTCGATACCTTTGATAACAAAGAAGAGAACAGTACCGATAACTAGGAAGTTGATAACAGCGCTCAAGAATTTACCATATGTAACACCATTCCAAGCAAGCTCAGCGATGTTTTGTACTTTCGCAGCTTCCAAGGCTGGATTCAAAATAAGTGGAGTGATGATATCGTTAACAAGTGATGTAACGATTGCACCAAAAGCAGAGGCAATGATCACACCGACAGCAAGGTCAACAACATTACCACGAAGCAAAAATGCTTTAAGATCTTTTAACATTTTCATAATTTCCTTTCAAAAAAAGTTTATACTCCATTATATATTAATTAAGAAAAGCTTGCAAGATATATGCTCAGAAATTTTATTTTTTAAAAATAAAAACCTTACTAAAAATATAATTAAGAATAATTATCAATATTTGAGCAAGTATTGTTTCGATTGCATTGATTTTGTCAAGATTTTCATTTACGAATTGACCTATGATGTGGGGAAACCTAGTCACAAACAGAAAAGTAAAGAGCAAATCTAACAGAAAAGTAGAAAGGCGGGCAAGCGAAAATTTCACTAAACGGATTGACCAATTCTCTCTATCTTGCTTAAAGACAAGCCTATCATTTGTAATAAATGCAAATAGGATACCAATTATATTTGCCAAGGTCGTAGCAAGGAGTTCCTGATGACTTAGTTGATAAATGACCAATCGCGAGAGAATCGAAACTAAAGTTGTTGCAAGGCCAAAAAAGAGATAGGCTAAGATTTCATTGTTCAAAAATTTTTGAATAGGAATTTTCATGGTTTAAGTATAGCATAAAGCAGTCTATTGTGCTATACTAGTAAGGTTGATTCAAGCAACCCTTGGTGCTTAGCTTCTTTCACCAAGCATATTACACGCGGGAAACCGCCAAAGGAGAAAAGATGAAAAAATTAACTATTCGTGATGTTGCAGATATTGCAATCGTTGCTGCTATCTATGTCGTTTTGACTGTCACACCACCTCTAAATGCCATTAGCTATGGTGCTTATCAGTTCCGAATTTCAGAAATGATGAACTTTATGGCTTTTTACAATCCAAAGTACATTATCGGTGTTACTATCGGTTGTATGATTGCTAATTTCTTTAGTTTCGGACCGCTAGATGTCTTTGTTGGTGGTGGATCAACCTTAGTATTCCTCAGTCTAGGTGTTTGGCTTTTTGCAAAATACAGCAAGGATTATCTTTTTAACGGATTGATTCGAAAAGATCATTTCTTCTTCTCAATCCTCTTTTCAATTTCTATGTTTACTATCGCTGCTGAGTTGAATATCGTAGCGCAATTACCATTTTTCCTTACTTGGTTCACAACAGGAATTGGTGAATTTGCCTCATTAATTATTGGAGCGATTATTATCGGTAAAATTGGTCGTCGAATCGATTTAAGCAAATAGAATTAGATAAGCTAGGTAGCTATTACCTGGCTTTTTCTTATGAAAAATTTCTAAGGAAACTTGACAAGTTTTTCTAACTATAGTATACTTTTTAAGTAAGCTGATTTAGCTCAGTTGGCAGAGCGCATCCATGGTAAGGATGAGGTCGCCGGTTCAATCCCGGCAATTAGCATGAAATAGACAGAAAAACCTTTGTTTACAAGGTTTTTTGTTATGTTTACCCCAAATTTTTCACAGCTATTTCTATTCAGCTGTGTAAATGAAACTAATACTCAATGAAACTTGAAGAGCAAACTAGGAAGCTAGACGCAGGTTGCTCAAAACACTGTTTTGAGGTTGTAGATAGAACTGACGAAATCAGCTCAAAACATGTTTTTGAGGTTGTAGATAAGACTGACGAAGTCAGTCACATATATACGGTAAGGCGACGCTGACGAATTTTGAAAGTATAAAGAGTTTCGTCTGTTGACAAAAGTCATTCTCTTTAGTAGAATAGTAGATGCGATGAGTCGATAGGTAGTCTTCGGACTACTATTGAGCATAAGGAGGTCATAACGCAGGAGCGGACCTTGATGAGTTGTGTGAACCTGCTCATCACATGAAGATGCCTCTTAGTCCCTAGTCTAGCGACTGGGGATTTTTATTTTCCAAAAAATGATGAAAAAGCTTTGCAATTCATGGAAAAAGTAGTATAATACATCTATTATAGAAATTTTTAGAAAATTCCGAAAGAGGTTGTTTATGGGATATACAGTTGCTGTAGTCGGCGCGACAGGTGCTGTCGGTGCTCAGATGATAAAAATGTTGGAAGAATCAACACTTCCAATCGATAAAATTCGTTTACTTGCTTCTGCACGTTCAGCAGGCAAGACTTTGAAATTTAAAGATCAAGATATTACGATTGAAGAAACGACTGAAACAGCATTTGAAGGAGTTGATATTGCTCTCTTTTCAGCAGGTGGTTCTACATCAGCTAAATATGCACCATACGCAGTGAAAGCTGGAGCGGTGGTAGTAGATAATACATCTTACTTCCGTCAAAATCCAGATGTTCCTTTGGTTGTTCCAGAGGTCAATGCTCATGCACTTGATGCTCACAACGGAATCATTGCCTGCCCTAACTGTTCAACAATTCAAATGATGGTAGCTCTTGAGCCAGTTCGCCAAAAATGGGGCTTAGACCGTATCATTGTTTCAACTTACCAAGCAGTTTCAGGTGCTGGTATGGGAGCGATTCTTGAAACACAACGTGAACTTCGTGAAGTCTTGAATGACGGTGTGAATCCATGTGATTTGCAAGCGGAAATTTTGCCTTCAGGTGGTGATAAGAAACACTATCCTATCGCTTTTAACGCTCTTCCACAAATCGATGTCTTTACTGACAATGATTACACTTATGAAGAGATGAAGATGACCAAGGAAACTAAAAAAATCATGGAAGATGATAGCATCGCAGTGTCTGCAACATGTGTGCGTATTCCAGTCTTGTCAGCTCACTCTGAGTCAGTTTATATCGAAACAAAAGAAGTGGCTCCAATCGAAGAAGTGAAAGCAGCTATTTCAGCCTTCCCAGGTGCTGTTCTTGAAGATGACGTAGCTCATCAAATCTATCCTCAAGCTATCAACGCTGTTGGCTCACGTGATACCTTTGTCGGTCGTATCCGTAAAGACTTGGATGCTGAAAAAGGAATTCATATGTGGGTTGTTTCAGATAATCTCCTCAAAGGTGCTGCTTGGAACTCAGTTCAAATCGCAGAAACGCTTCATGAGCGTGGATTGGTTCGTCCAACAGCGGAATTGAAATTTGAATTAAAATAGCCATATCGTTTAGGAGTTCAGATGAACTCCTTCTTTGAAATAGAGAGGTGTTTTCATGTCTTATCAAGATTTAAAAGAGTGTAAAATCATCACAGCCTTTATTACTCCCTTCCACGAGGATGGTTCCATCAACTTTGATGCCATTCCAGCCTTGATTGAGCATTTATTGGATCATCATACGGATGGAATTCTTCTCGCAGGGACGACTGCTGAAAGTCCAACCTTGACCCACGATGAAGAGTTGGAACTCTTTGAGGCAGTTCAAAAAGTTGTCAATGGACGAGTTCCTTTGATTGCGGGTGTAGGTACCAATGATACGCGAGACTCGATCGAGTTTGTCAAAGAAGTAGCAGAATTCGGTGGTTTTGTTGCTGGGCTTGCTATTGTTCCTTACTACAACAAACCTTCTCAAGAAGGAATGTATCAGCACTTTAAGGCGATTGCGGATGCTTCTGACTTACCTATTATTATCTATAACATTCCAGGTCGTGTGGTTGTCGAATTAACTCCAGAAACCATGCTTCGTTTGGCTGACCATCCAAATATTATTGGTGTCAAAGAATGTACTAGCTTGGCTAATATGGCTTACTTGATTGAGCACAAGCCAGAAGAGTTCTTGGTCTATACTGGTGAGGATGGAGATGCCTTTCATGCCATGAACCTTGGTGCGGACGGGGTTATTTCTGTTGCATCCCATACAAATGGGGATGAAATGCACGAGATGTTTACTGCCATTGCAGAAAGCGATATGAAGAAAGCCGCAGCTATTCAACGTAAATTCATTCCTAAGGTCAATGCCCTCTTCTCTTATCCAAGTCCTGCTCCAGTTAAGGCAGTTTTGAACTATATGGGATTTGAAGCTGGACCAACTCGTCTACCTCTTGTTCCAGCACCAGAAGAAGATGCTAAACGCATTATCAAGGTTGTTGTAGATGGCGACTACGAAGCAACTAAGGCAACTGTAACAGGGGTCTTAAGACCAGATTACTAATAATCACAATAAAATCCATGACCGCAAGAACGATCATGGATTTTTCTTATTTTCCTAAACAGAATTGGCTAAAGAGCTGGGTAATGAGTTCATCTGGAGCAGCATCTCCAGTGATTTCTCCGAGAATTTCCCAAGTACGGGTCAAGTCAACTTGAAGCAAGTCAACTGGCATTCCCAGTTCAAGACCTTCATTAACAGCTTGTAGGCTTTCAACAGCCTTCTCAATCAAGGAAATGTGACGGGCATTTGACAAGTAAGTAGCATCTTGTTCAACCAAACCAGCATTTTCAAAGAAGAGGTTGTTAATGCGTTCTTCAATCTTATCGATATTTTGGTTTTTAAGGACTGAAATGCGGATGACATCTTCAGGGAGTTCCGAAGTTTCAATCACTTCAGGAAGATCAGTTTTGTTAAGTAGGATGATTCGATTAGTATCTTGACTAATTTCAAGAAGTTGTCGGTCTTGGGCAGTTAGAGGTTCGCTAGCGTTTAGGACTAGTAGAACTAAGTCAGCTTCCTTGAGGGCTTTTTTGGAGCGTTCAACCCCGATCTGTTCCACGACATCATCTGTTTCACGAATACCAGCAGTGTCAATCAATTTTAGGGGAACACCGTTGATGTTGACATACTCTTCAATGACATCACGTGTCGTACCAGCAATGTCTGTAACGATAGCCTTGTCCTCGCGCAAGAGGTTGTTGAGGAGGCTGGATTTTCCAACGTTGGGGCGGCCGATGATAGCTGTTGAAATTCCTTCCCGAAGGATTTTACCTCGACGGGCTGTCCTAAGGAGATTAGTTAGCAATTGCTCAAACTCCATAGTCTTCTCGCGGACAACGGCAGTAGTAGCTTCCTCAACATCATCGTATTCAGGATAGTCGATATTGACTTCAACTTGGGCAAGTGTATTGAGGATTTCTTGACGGGTATTATTGATAAGATCAGAAAGGGAACCATCAAGTTGTTTGACCGCAATGTTCATGGCCTTGTCTGTCTTGGCGCGGATGATATCCATCACCGCCTCGGCCTGTGTCAAATCTACGCGACCGTTTAAAAAGGCACGTTTGGTAAATTCACCAGGTTCTGCCAACCGAGCTCCTTCACGAATCGCTAGTTGTAATATTTCATTAGTGACCGCAATCCCACCATGGGTGTTAATCTCGATAATATCTTCACGAGTGAAGGTTTTTGGAGATTTCATAGCCCCAACCATGACTTCGTCCATGACTTTTCCTGTCTGAGGGTCAACGATGTGACCGTAGTTGAGAGTGTGGCTGGCAACCTTGCTCAAGTCTTTCCCTTTAAAAATCTTTTGCGCAATAGCAAAACTTTCTGTTCCGCTCAAGCGGACAATACCGATAGCTCCTTCGCCTAGTGGAGTGGAGATAGCAGCGATGGTATCAAATTCACGTGTAATCATAATATTTCCTTTAAAAATAGCTCTTTTCTTGGAAATTTTTCCAAGTCTCTTTTCAAATTGTAACAAATTTAGAATATTTCTTCAATGAATGCTACTTGGAGATTGAAAAAGCCTAAGCAATTCTGCTTAAGCTAGCTTATTTGGTGCGCATTTCCCCTTGTGGGAAGTAGGTTCCTTCTGGCATGTCGTTGATGATGACATGGACAGCAGATTGAGGTGCTCCAGTGTTACGGACAACAGCTTCCGTTACTTCCTTAGCAAGAGCTTTCTTTTGCTCGAGTGTGCGTCCTTCAAATAAATCGATGCGTACAAATGGCATAATAGCTTCCTCCACTAGTTTTTGATTTCTTCTATTTTACCACATTTTGCCGTTTAAAGCTTAAGAAAATTATGATATACTAGAATGTAGCAAAAATTTAGAAATGGACGTGAAGCAAGAAACATGGCACAGTTGTATTATCGTTATGGGACCATGAACTCCGGTAAGACTATTGAGATTCTCAAGGTGGCCTATAACTATGAGGAGCAAGGAAAAGGTGTTGTGATTATGACTTCAGCTCTGGATACTCGTGACGGTGTTGGTTATGTGTCGAGTCGGATTGGTATGAAACGCCCTGCCATTGCGATTGAGGAAACGACGGATATCTTTGGCTATATCCGAGACCTACCAGAAAAGCCTTACTGTGTGTTGGTCGATGAAGCCCAGTTTCTTAAGCGTCATCATGTTTACGATCTAGCTCGTGTTGTGGACGAGTTAGATATACCCGTCATGGCTTTTGGTTTGAAAAATGATTTTCGAAATGAACTGTTCGAAGGTTCCAAGTATCTCTTGCTCTTAGCAGACAAGATTGACGAAATCAAGACCATTTGTCAGTATTGTAAGAAAAAGGCGACTATGGTTTTGAGAACACAGGATGGACTGCCCGTTTACGATGGAGAACAGATCCAGATTGGTGGCAATGAAACCTATATCTCGGTTTGTCGTAAACATTATTTTGCCCCTGAAATCAATAAGGAGAATGAAGAAAATGAACATCTATGATCAACTACAAGCTGTAGAAGACCGTTATGAAGAATTAGGAGAGTTGCTCAGTGACCCAGATGTGGTTTCGGACACCAAGCGTTTCATGGATCTTTCCAAAGAAGAGGCTTCTACTCGTGATACGGTAACAGCCTACCGTGAGTACAAACAAGTCCTTCAAAACATCGTTGATGCTGAAGAAATGATTAAGGAATCAGGCGGAGATGCGGACCTGGAAGAAATGGCCAAGCAAGAGCTCAAAGATGCCAAGGCTGAAAAAGAAGAGTACGAAGAAAAACTCAAAATTTTGCTCCTTCCAAAGGATCCAAACGATGACAAGAATATCATCCTTGAAATCCGTGGTGCCGCTGGTGGAGACGAAGCAGCACTTTTCGCTGGAGATTTGCTAACCATGTACCAAAAGTATGCTGAAGCTCAAGGATGGCGCTTTGAAGTTATGGAAGCTTCTATGAACGGTGTCGGTGGTTTCAAAGAAGTAGTTGCTATGGTTTCGGGTCAATCTGTTTACTCTAAACTCAAGTACGAATCAGGTGCCCACCGTGTGCAACGTGTCCCTGTGACAGAAAGCCAAGGTCGCGTACATACTTCGACAGCGACAGTTCTTGTTATGCCTGAAGTTGAAGAGGTTGAATACGACATTGATCCAAAAGACCTTCGTGTCGACATCTATCACGCCTCTGGTGCTGGTGGACAGAATGTCAATAAGGTTGCGACTGCCGTTCGTATCGTTCACTTGCCAACCAATATCAAGGTTGAGATGCAGGAAGAACGTACCCAGCAGAAAAACCGTGAGAAGGCCATGAAAATCATTCGTGCGCGTGTTGCTGACCACTTTGCACAAATTGCTCAGGATGAACAAGACGCTGAGCGTAAGTCGACAATCGGTACTGGTGACCGTTCAGAACGAATCCGTACTTATAATTTCCCACAAAACCGTGTCACAGACCACCGTATCGGCTTGACTCTCCAAAAACTAGATACTATTTTGTCTGGTAAATTGGATGAAGTTGTGGATGCCTTGGTACTCTATGACCAAACACAAAAATTAGAAGAATTAAACAAATAATGAAATTAGCTCAATTATTTTCAGATTTTGAAGAAGAATTGATAAGACAAGGAGAGGAAGCTGAAAGCCTCTCTTTTGTCTATCGTAGCCTGAAAAATCTTTCTTTTACTGACTTTGTTTTTGCTCTTCAGCAGGAAGTGACGGAAGAGGAAGAAGTATTTGTAAAAGGAATTTTCCAACAGTTAGCAGCTCACAAGCCAGTCCAGTACATCATTGGACAGACAGATTTTTATGGAATGCAGTTAACAGTTGATGAGCGTGTATTGATTCCTCGTCCAGAAACAGAGGAGTTGGTGGAGCTTATCCTGGCTGAAAATCCTGAGACGAATCTTTCAGTTCTGGATATTGGAACAGGTAGTGGAGCTATTGCTCTTGCTCTAGCAAAAAATAGACCAGATTGGTCGGTGACAGCAGCAGATATTTCCCAAAATGCTTTAGATGTAGCTAGTAAAAATGCTAAAAATCAAAATCTTCAACTATTTTTAAAAAAATCTGACTGTTTTACAGAAATTTCTGAAAAATATGATATAATTGTTTCCAATCCACCCTATATCTCTCGTGAAGATGCGTCAGAGGTCGGCTTGAATGTTTTGCATTCAGAACCTCATCTAGCTCTCTTTGCAGACGAGGATGGTCTAGCTATTTACCGTAGAATTGCGGAAGATGTAAAAGACTATCTCAAAGATGGTGGTAAGATTTACCTTGAAATTGGATACAAGCAAGGTCAAAGTGTTCCCGAACTCTTTAGGAAACAGCTTCCTGAAAAACGAGTACGAACGCTCAAGGACCAGTTTAGTCAAGATAGGATGGTTGTAGTTGATGATGGACAGGATTAGACAAGACTTGGAAAATGGTGGAGCTGTCGTTCTGCCTACAGAGACAGTTTACGGTCTTTTTGCTAAGGCCTTAGATGAAAAAGCAGTTGACCATGTTTACCAACTCAAACGTCGTCCAAGAGACAAGGCGCTTAACCTCAATATCGCCTCTTTAGAGGATATCTTGCACTTTTCTAAGAATCAGCCAACTTATCTTCAAAAACTTGTAGAGACCTTTTTACCAGGTCCCTTGACCATTATCCTTGAAGCCAATGACCGCGTTCCCTATTGGGTCAATTCTGGTCTTGCAACTGTTGGATTTCGGATGCCTAGTCATCCCATTACCCTTGATTTGATTCGAGAGACAGGACCTCTGATTGGACCGTCAGCTAATATCTCAGGTCAGGCAAGTGGAGTGACTTTTAATCAAATTCTAGAGGATTTTGACCAAGAGGTTTTGGGTTTGGAAGACGATCCTTTTCTAACTGGACAGGATTCAACTATTTTGGATTTGTCTGGAGACAAGGTGAAAATCTTACGCCAAGGGGCCATTAAGCGAGAAGATATTCTTGCTCGGTTGCCAGAGATTTCTTTTGAGGAGGAATGAGATGTTAAGAGACTTAAGAGAAACTGATGTGAAAGCAATATGTGAGATCAACCAAGATGCTTTGGGCTATTCTTTTAGTCCAGAGGAAACGGCTAGTCAATTAGCTAGACTATCTCAGGATTCCCATCATTTCTTACTTGCTTATGAGGATGAATCTACTCATGCCTTGCTTGGATATGTCCACGCTGAGGTCTATGAATCACTTTATTCTAAAGCAGGATTTAATATTTTAGCTTTAGCAGTTTCACCTCAAGCACAAGGGCAAGGTATTGGTAAAAGCTTATTACAAGGGTTGGATCAAGAAGCAAAAAGACGTGGTTATGGGTTTATCCGCTTAAACTCTGCCGATCATCGTCTGGGTGCTCATGCATTTTATGAAAAAGTTGGTTATACTTGTGATAAAGTGCAGAAACGATTTATTCGCATCTTTTAGTTTATTTTCTTGTTGCAAAACAAACTAAAGGACCAGTCACACTATAAAGGAGAAGACCTATGATTTTTGACAAAGACGATTTTAAAGCATATGATGCTGATCTCTGGAATGCTATTGCCAAAGAAGAGGAACGCCAACAAAACAACATTGAGTTGATTGCTTCGGAAAACGTAGTTTCCAAGGCAGTTATGGCAGCTCAAGGGTCTATCTTGACGAATAAATACGCTGAAGGTTACCCAGGACGCCGTTATTATGGTGGAACAGATGTAGTAGACGTGGTGGAATCTCTAGCCATTGAACGCGCAAAAGAAATTTTCGGTGCAAAATTTGCCAATGTCCAACCACACTCAGGAAGCCAAGCCAACTGTGCAGCTTACATGGCCTTGATTGAGCCTGGCGATACGGTTATGGGAATGGATTTGGCTGCAGGTGGTCACTTGACTCATGGGGCTCCTGTTAGCTTCTCAGGTCAAACCTACAACTTTGTTTCTTATAGTGTTGATCCTGAAACGGAACTCTTGGATTTTGATGCTATCTTGAAACAAGCCCAAGAAGTAAAACCAAAACTGATTGTAGCAGGTGCTTCAGCCTATTCTCAAATTATCGACTTCTCAAAATTCCGTGAAATCGCAGATGCTGTTGGGGCTAAGCTTATGGTGGATATGGCCCATATCGCTGGTTTGGTTGCAGCTGGTTTTCACCCAAGCCCAGTGCCATACGCTCATATCACTACAACAACGACCCACAAAACTCTTCGTGGCCCACGTGGTGGTTTGATTTTGACCAATGATGAAGACTTAGCTAAGAAAATTAATTCAGCTATTTTCCCAGGTATTCAGGGTGGTCCTTTGGAGCATGTTGTGGCAGCTAAGGCTGTTTCTTTCAAAGAAGTTTTGGATCCAGCCTTCAAGGAATATGCTGCCAATGTTATCAAGAACAGCAAGACTATGGCAGATGTCTTCTTGCAAGACCCTGATTTTCGTATCATTTCTGGAGGAACTGAAAACCACCTCTTCCTAGTGGATGTGACTAAAGTTGTAGAAAACGGTAAAGTTGCTCAAAACTTGCTAGATGAAGTCAATATTACCCTAAATAAAAACTCAATCCCTTACGAAAGATTGTCACCATTCAAGACAAGTGGTATTCGTATCGGAGCAGCAGCCATTACTGCACGTGGATTTGGTGAAGAAGAAAGTCGCAAAGTGGCTGAGCTCATCATTAAAACCCTTAAGAATGCAGAAAATGAAGCTGTCTTAGAAGAAGTGAGAAGTTTAGTTAAAGAATTAACAGATGCTTTCCCATTATACGAGGACTAAAACTTTTATGGACATTTATATTAAGAAAGCTATTATTCATCAGTTCAGTCCGGATGATACCGAGCTGTTCCTAGCGGATAAGTTTCTCAATATTACTCCAAAAATCGAAGAATACCTGCGGAAAAAAATTGAACGTGTGTATTCAGATGAAGCCAAGACTGGGATTTTCGAGGAAGAAAATCCCTTCTTCAATCATATCACAGACGATTTGTTGGAGACATCAGTAACGCTGGCTAATCTCTGGAAAGAGGAGTTCAGCATTTCCGAAAATCTCAAGACCAATGACTTGATTTTTGTGCAATTTTCTAAAGAAGGTGTAGAACATTTCGCTTTCTTGAGAATTGCCCTGAGGGAGACCTTGACCCACCTTGGTGGAGAAGTTGATAATCCAATCAAGCTAACTCAGAATAACTTGCCTGGATTTGGAACGAGTGCCGACGAAGCCTTGGTGGTTAATCTTCAGAGTCGCAAGTACCACCTGATCGAGAAACGAATTAAGTACAATGGAACTTTTTTGAACTACTTTTCAGACAATCTTCTTGCTGTCGCTCCTAAGATTTCTCCTAAGAAATCTATCAAAGAACTGGAAAAGACAGCCCAGAGAATTGCCGAATCTTTTAATACAGATGATTTTCAATTTCAATCTAAAGTAAAATCAGCGATTTTCAACAACTTAGAAGAAAGCAATGAACTGTCGCCAGAGAAATTGGCCAACGACCTTTTTGACAATAATCTGACGGCTCGTTTGAGCTTTATTGATCAAGTCAAGGAAGCCGTACCAGAGCCTGTTCAATTTGATGAAATTGATGCCAGTCGTCAGCTTAAAAAATTTGAAAACCAAAAACTTTCCTTGTCAAATGGAATTGAGCTTATCGTTCCCAATAACGTCTATCAAGACGCCGAGTCTGTTGAGTTTATCCAAAACGACAATGGAACCTACTCTATCTTAATCAAAAATATCGAGGATATCCAAAGTAAATAATGTTTAAACGAATTCGAAGAGTGCTTGTACTAGCAGTCTTCCTTTTTGCTGGATATAAAGCTTACCGCGTTCACCAAGATGTCAAGCAAGTCATGACCTATCAACCCATGGTGCGAGAAATCTTGAGTGAAAGAGACACCCCAGCAAACGAAGAGCTTGTGCTCGCTATGATTTATACCGAAACAAAAGGAAAAGAAGGCGATGTTATGCAGTCTAGTGAGTCTGCTAGTGGCGCTACCAATACCATCAATGATAATGCCTCTAGCATTCGGCAAGGCGTTCAAACTCTGACAGACAATCTCTATCTGGCCCAGAAGAAGGGGGTAGATGTCTGGACGGCTGTTCAAGCCTACAATTTTGGACCTGCCTATATAGATTTTATCGCCCAAAATGGCAAGGAAAACACCTTAGCTCTGGCCAAACAGTACTCTCGTGATACTGTTGCTCCCTTGCTTGGTAATACCACTGGAAAGACTTATAGTTATATTCACCCCATTTCCATTTTCCATGGAGCCGAACTCTATGTAAATGGAGGAAACTATTACTATTCTAGACAGGTACAACTCAACCTTTACATCATCAAATGTTTCACTCTCCTTTCGACATCTGGCTAGCCCAGGTGTTTTTGTTATAAGTTTTCTTTAAGATAGATATATTACTCTAGAAAGGTAAAGGAGGAAATTCCCTATGAGAAAGAAACTCTTTCTAACCAGTGCTGCGGTCTTGTGGGCAGTAACAGCTATGAATAGCGTCCATGCAGCAACAGATGTTCAAAAAGTCATCGATGAAACCTATGTTCAACCTGAATATGTCCTAGGTTCATCATTGTCTGAAGATCAAAAAAATCAAACTCTAAAAAAACTAGGCTACAATGTCTCATCAGACACCAAAGAACTCAAGACTATGACACCTGACATCTATTCTAAAATCATGAATGTTGCCAATGACTCTAGCTTACAATTGTATTCATCAGCCAAGATTCAAAAACTAGGTGACAAATCACCACTTGAGGTCAAGATTGAAACACCAGAAAACATTACTAAGGTGACGCAGGATATGTACCGCAATGCGGCCGTAACTTTGGGTGTCGAGCACGCCAAAATCACTGTAGCAGCACCCATTCCAGTTACAGGTGAGAGTGCCTTAGCAGGGATTTACTATTCGCTGGAAGCTAATGGAGCCAAGGTTCCACAAGCCAATAAGGACTTAGCTCAAGAAGAGCTAAAGGCTTTGTCCGATATCAATGCTGAAAACAAGGACAAATCAGGCTATGATGCTAATAAATTAAACGTTGCCCTAGCCGATATCAAGTCAGGACTCGCCAAAGCTAAAGAAAGCAAGGGAAATCTGACAGAGGAAGATGTCCGCAAGATCGTTGAAGATACTTTAAAAAATTACAAACTTGATCAGGTTATAACAGGAAACCAGATCAATATCATCATCAATTTTGCTTTGAATCTATCAAAGAGTGATATCCTCAGCAATGCAGACTTCACTAAAACCCTGAATGACCTTAAACAAAGTATTGTTTCACAAGCTGGCGACAGTTTTAAAAATATTAACCTTAACTTTGATGCTGATAAGGCGCTAGAGGACGGCGGTAATTTCCTAAGCTCCCTCTGGCAAGCCATTGTCAACTTCTTCAAGAGTTTTGGTTCTTAAGAAATTTCATGGTATAATAGATGGTAACCGTAACGTTGCCGTCTTTTTTGTCGGCCAATAGAAAGAGAAGAGAATGTTAAAGAAAAATGATATTGTAGAAGTTGAAATTGTTGACTTGACTCATGAAGGTGCAGGAGTTGCCAAGGTAGATGGTTTGGTCTTTTTTGTTGAGAATGCTTTACCGAGTGAAAAAATTCTCATGCGAGTTCTCAAGGTCAATAAAAAGATTGGTTTTGGAAAAGTGGAAGAATACCTTGTCCAGTCGCCACACCGTAATCAAGATCTAGATTTGGCTTACCTGCGTTCAGGAATCGCGGATTTAGGTCATCTTGCCTATCCAGAACAGCTTAAGTTTAAAACCAAGCAAGTCAAGGACAGCCTCTACAAGATTGCTGGAATTGCAAATGTAGAAGTTGCTGAAACTTTAGGTATGGAAAATCCAGTCAAGTACCGCAACAAGGCGCAGGTGCCTGTTCGTCGTGTTAATGGTGTCTTGGAAACAGGATTTTTCCGTAAGAATTCCCATGACCTCATGCCTCTAGAAGATTTCTTTATCCAAGATCCTGTGATTGATGAGGTAGTAGTAGCCCTACGTGATTTGCTCCGCCGTTATGACCTGAAACCTTATGATGAAAAGGAACAATCTGGCTTGATTCGTAATCTTGTGGTGCGTCGCGGACATTATTCAGGTCAAATTATGGTTATTTTGGTAACAACTCGTCCCAAAGTTTTCCGAGTGGAGCAATTGATTGAACAACTAATCAAGCAGTTCCCAGAGATTGTGTCTGTTATGCAAAATATTAATGACCAGAACACTAATGCTATTTTTGGTAAGGAATGGCGTACGCTTTATGGTCAAGACTATATTACCGACCAAATGTTGGGAAATGACTACCAAATCGCTGGACCTGCTTTTTATCAAGTCAATACTGAAATGGCTGAAAAACTTTATCAAACAGCCATTGACTTTGCTGAATTAAAAGAAGATGATGTGGTTATTGATGCCTATTCTGGTATCGGAACGATTGGCCTCTCTGTTTCGAAACTCGTCAAGGAAGTCTATGGTGTTGAAGTGATTCCAGAAGCAGTAGAGAATAGTAAGAAGAATGCTCAACTGAACAATATTTCAAACGCCCACTATGTTTGTGACACAGCTGAAAATGCAATGAAGAATTGGCTCAAGGAAGGTATTCAACCAACCGTTATCTTGGTTGATCCTCCACGCAAGGGCTTAACCGAAAGCTTTATCAAGGCAAGTAGCCAAACAGGAGTTGACCGTATCGCTTATATTTCATGTAATGTCGCTACTATGGCGCGTGATATCAAACTCTACCAAGAATTGGGATATGAATTGAAGAAAGTACAGCCGGTGGATCTATTTCCGCAAACACATCACGTGGAGTGTGTGAGTTTGTTAGTGAAACGCAGTTAATCCTCAAAAAGTTCACTGAACCTTTTGAGGTCCGTAGATGCATCATGTTGATATGTGAGTATTTCTCGTGAATGATAAAGGATAGGGTATAATTCATTACACTGTTTTGGGATAAATATTGTTAGACTGTAACTTTTATGTTGCAGCTTTTCAATTTATACATGGTATAATTAAAATAATAAAATAAAGAGGATTTTTTATGAGTAAAGAACTAGTATTTCAAAGTGTAGAATCACTACAACAAGTTGTAAACATAATTAATGAAGCAGCGGCAGCTCTTAATGATAAAACACGTACAATAAGAGAGAGTCCAATTCCAGAAGTGTTAGCTGGTGCCTTGGGGGCAGGTATTGGTGGGATAGGTTCATTCGCAGCTCTTTATGGTTTAGGTACTGTAGGGTTATCAGCGGCTGGTATTACTTCAGGTCTTGCAGCTATTGGTGGTGTCGTTGGAGGTGGTATGGTAGCTGGAGTGTTTGTAATGGCTACTCCAGTAGTTGTATTAGCCGGAGGCGGTATATTATTAGCTTCTAATCTAAAAAATAAACAACTTAAACAGGAAAAAGAACGGTTATATAAAGAAGCATTGCAAAAACATGAAGCTATTATACAAGCTCTGAAAACTGAGGCAGATGCTGATAAGGAACGCCTAGATTATTTACAGAGTTTAAATATCCTCCTAACTCAAGCAATTAAAGATTTGAAAAACGATTTAGGGGACTAACAATGAGTAAATTCATTTATTCTGATGAAGAACAAAAATTCAATAATATTTTAACTTATCAAATCAAAGAGTTAGATTTAATAAACAGACCCGATATGTCTATTGCAGAAGAACGTATAGAGGAAAGTGAAAAATTATTGAGAGAGCTAGGCTATACTCTGACTGATTTACCAATAATATATACCGAAACTAAAAAACAAACTATCGTTGTACCTAAATGGGAAGACTTAGTAATAAAAGCGGAGTGCGAAGTTGGTTCAATGAATGAACTAGATGCACTCTTCACAAGTGAAGAATTGGAACTTAATAAGACAGTTATTCAATCATTGCAGGATGATTTTAACAACATTCATAAACTTGATAAAATTGATATATCGATTTGTGCAGGGGCTGGTATATTAGCTGCGATTGTTGATATTCTTTTAATTGGAATACCTGAGAAAACTCCGAATGGTTTAAAAAGTGGCCCTTTATCTAATTATGTAAGAGACTGGTTTAATAAACGATTTCCTGAAGAAGAAATGGAAAAGTTGGCAAATTCAAAGGTTAGTAAAGTCCCTTTTGATGCTCAAGATAATCGTCATACTAAAGTAAATGTTAATGGACTATCTACATATTATCATAGATTGTTATCTCTTGGGCATGATCCCTTTCTTGGTTTAGTAATTGGTGTATCTGATATTCTAAATGGTAAGATGACTACTATTGATAAAACTGGGAAAATAGTTTCTCAATTTATGGAGAACTACACAGATAGAAAAGAAAGTGATATTTTTGCAGCAATAGCGAAGCAGATAATTCATTTTAAATCTGATATTACGACATCAATGGGATTACCTGCACCATTGATGGGATTATTTAATTTGCTTCAGTTTGGAAAAATTGGTGACGAGGATCAAACAATAGCAGAAATAGTACAAGGAATGTATTACGAAGGCTATGATTTCATTCATTTTAGCAGTATGGCTATTTCTACAATGATTATTGAAGTTATAATCAGAATTGGATACGCCCTTAAGAAAATCAACGAAGGACATTCAATAAAAAATTCTATTCCTTTTTCGTTGGATAGAGAGAAACACCCCAAATTACATACGATGCTATTTATTGGACATTCTATAGCCGCATCTGCTAATGCAGGGAAAATCTACTTTACAAAAAATCCTATGACAATAAATTACGCACAATGGATTACTTTTGCAAAATATTCATACTCTCAGTTAAAGTGGGTGCTTATTGAGAAATCCGAATTGAGAGCTTCATATGTTTCGGATAAGATTTATAAGGAAACTCAGGAAGTTTATGAAAAAGTAAATCTTACCTTTAATAACTTCAGTAATGATAGGTTAGTTATATTTGATTAAATTAATAAACTTAGATAAAAGGAAAACAATGAAAAAAAGTCTATACAATCTATTGTCAATGATTCCAATATATGGAACATTTTTAAAATTTTCAAGTAAAGGTGAAATGAGGTTATGTAGCCCACTGTACCAAGATTTTTTAGATGAAGGAATTAATCCAAATGATATATTCTTACTTCTTGAAAAAAAATATCCTGGTGAGGTAGTTACAAGAGACCGTTTCTACGAAGGTTATAGAGAAATACTGGAATCTTTGAACAAAAAGTAATAAGGAAAAAATTTTCTGTTATAGATATAATATTAGTGAAGTTGTAGAATTCATAGCAGAATGGCGTTGTTTTGTGTTAGATGGTCAAGTATTAGATGTTAGACCCTATACAGGTGAATATCATGCACAATTTGATCCTAGTGTAGTTGATGAAGTGATATCATGTTGGAAAGATGCGCCTATAGCTTATGGGCTAGAAATAGGTGTTACTCGTGATGGAAGAACATTTGTTGTTGAAGTAAATGATGGTTATGCATTGGAAAATTATGGCCTATCTCCTTTAAACTCAATCAATTTTCATAAAGCTATATGGAAAGAAATGGTAAAACCTTATTTTGAAAAAAACGATGTCTTTACTATGCCTGAAAATGAAAATATAAGTTTCTAAAAGGAACAGAAGTAGATCTGTAAAAAACTGTAACTACTAGGTTACAGTTTTTTACTTTGAATAATGATATAATAGAATAAGGAGATAATGAAAGCGTTATATATTTGAAATTTGATTAGGAAAGTAGGAAGTATGGAAACAATCGATATGATTATTAAATCATCAACTGAATTTTATAATGATTTAAAAGCTGATGAACATAATAGATATCGTTCATAGGAGCATTGATATTCACATTTTATGACAGCTCGAAAACTATTGCATTTTGAATTATAACAAAGGAGTACTAACATGCCGAAATATACCGACGAAGATATTAGAAAGTTAAATAAAATCACATTAAAAATTGCTGGTGATTATTTAGGTATAAGTTCACAAGCAGTTGCGATAGGTCTTAGAAATAATCTTCTTCCAATTGGTTTTGCTATTCATAACGAAGAAAGAGACAGACGTTTCACTGAGAGTTGGTCATATCATATTATTGCCGAAAGAATGATTTCATACAATCACGGTAAGCTATCAGAGATCCGTGTTGAAAATATTGAAGCTAGTTTAGATAAAATTATAGAGGAATTTAACGGTTTAAAACAAGATTTACTTTTTATATTAAGCGAAAATGCAGAAGTGAAGAATTAGAAGTTTTTGAATTTGCGTTTTCGCTTGGTAAATATAAAAATGGTGATGTAAAATATAAGGGTAAAGGTGTTTCAAATGAAGATGATAAAGACCTTTTCTAGAGAAGAACTCTATGAAGAAATCTGGGAGATAAGTGCGAAACAAGTCTCATTGAAATATGATTTAAGTTATTCTGACTTACTCAAGAAATGTAAAGAATTTGAAATCCCAATTCCAAAGGGTAGTTATTGGTATCGTAAGAATACTGGACAAGACTTAAGTGAACTTATCGTTCCATTACCACAAAATGACATAAATGAGGTTCATATTGATAGAAAAAGTTTAAAGAACATTAGAATTAAAGCTGCTAAACATAAAGAAGATAGTACGGAGAATAAAAACGAAGATACTGTTAAACTTGATACAACTAGTATAAGAAGTTCATTATCATTTATAGACGACGATAAAATAGAGCGTATTATTGAAGCAGTTTCAAACCTAAACCAGTCTCCAAATAAGAGATTACATAAATCTGTAGCTAATCTAAGAGATAAAATCGCAGAGTGGAATAAGAGGGAAAAAGCTGCTTCCTATCCTTACTTTGATTCTAGACACAGATATAATGATTTAAAAGAACCTAAATTTGTAAAAAATATTTCACTAAATTCTCTTCCACGTTTATATCGCTTTTTAGATACACTAGTTACTGTTATTGAAAGAATCGGTGATAATGTAACTTCAAATTGGGATATTCAAATTGAAAAGGATATTGTTAGTGTTGAAGTTATAGAATCAACAGACAAAGTAAGTCATGAATTAACAAAAGAAGAAGCTAAAGAACTAGCAGAGTACAATGATAGCGTTAAGTTTAATGGATATGCTTATAAACCAAGAATAAAGAAGTATGACTATATACCAAATGGAAAATTTCGATTTAAGATAATAGATAGTAAATACATTAAAGATACTAATGAATTCTCGATTGAACAATCAATCCCAGAAATAATTGTTTTAATTTACCAAGAGTATTATAAAGTTAAGAACTTACGCCTTGAACGTGAAGAGAAAGCAAGACTATACGAAGAGGAACAAGAGCGAAAAAGAAAATTACAAAATAGAATCGAAGAAGAGAAGAAGCGGACAATGTCTCTTCTTAATACACTAGAAGATTTTCAAACAGCAAATGATTTAAGACTGATGGCTGATAAACTGGAGATAGCGGGGAAGCTTAGCAAAGAAGAAATTGATTGGATTAGATCCAAAGCTGACTGGATAGACCCAATAGTTTCTTCAACAGATGAATTATTAGGAAATAGAAATCATGAAAATTCTAGAGAACAAAAAGAACAATATCTAAGTGAGAAAAGGTACTACTGGTAACTTTGTGTTTTTAGTTTTTACAGAATGTAGTGTTATTGGAATAAATGATTAACTATTGTAGTAATAAATCATTTTACACATTTATTTGAAATAGGCATTTGGTACAAGACAGTATATACTTTCATTCTAAAGTTTAATTTTAAACAACAACTCTATCCCTTTAGTTCTATAATATAGAAGTTTGCTAGCACCACATGTTGAGTGTGTGAGTTTGTTAGTGAAACGTAGCTAATCCTCAAAATAAAGAAACTAAAACTCCATTATTTTGAGATGACAACCTAAATTGGTTTTAAGGAGGTGTTATATTGATAGAGAGCAGACCTGAGTTTGATAAAATCGTATCATTTGATGAGTTTAATAAATATTATTGGTATCGTGATGAACTTTCACAACTATGTAAGTCATTAGGATTAGAATATAGAGGTACTAAACAAGAACTCAATCATATTATTGAGCAGTACTTTCAGGGGAATTTTATTAAAAAATCATCAATAAAAAATAAAAAGAAACGAGTAGAAGTCGTTACCTTGGACACACCCTTGCTTGAATGTGGATTCTCCTTTAATGCACACTTTAGAGAATATTTCTCAACTTTAACAGATGTTTCGCCATTTAAATTTACTGCTGATATGGCTACAGCTTGGAGAAAAGTAAAAAGAGAAAATGATTTGAGTTTTACAATCCAAGATATGCTAAAAGTCTATTATGGAAATTCAGATTATGCCAAGTATGATCATTCGGTTTGTCAATGGAATCAATTTTTAAAGGATTTCTGTGTAGACGAAAATAGTCGTAACTACTCAAACAAGTTAAAAGTAGCTTCTATTCTTTGGAAAGAAGTTAGAAATTCAAAAGCTGAAAAAATTTATTCAAAGAATCTTTTGACTGAATATGCTGATAAAATAAAAGAGTATGGGAAGTAGAAAAATCAGTCTAAACCAATAGTTCACGAGGAGGAATCTTATGCTAGGAGCAATTATCGGAGATATTATCGGTTCTGTTTACGAATGGAACAATATCAAAACGAAGGACTTTCCTTTATTTCGGAAGGATTGCTTTTTTACAGATGACACGGTTATGACCTGTGCTGTTGCAGAGGCGATTATGAATGGGGGACAAAAAGA
This sequence comes from Streptococcus mitis, assembly GCF_002096855.1. Lineage (GTDB taxonomy): Bacteria > Bacillota > Bacilli > Lactobacillales > Streptococcaceae > Streptococcus > Streptococcus mitis_Y. The sequence continues at coordinate 341,286 of NZ_NCVH01000033.1, forward strand.
CGACTTCATTGATGCTATGAAGAAATATGGTAGAATGTATCCTGATGCTGATTATGGTGCTCGGTTTAATGCATGGCTAAACAGCGATAACCGTGAGCCTTATAATAGCTTTGGGAATGGTTCGGCTATGCGTGTTTCTCCATGTGCTTGGACAATGGACTGTGGTTTTTGTGCGAGAACCGGAATGTGGCCATCATCTAGGGAATTTGCGAGTCTTTCTGCAGAGGTAACTCATAATCATCCAGAAGGTATCAAAGGTGCAATGGCTACAGCTGATGCTATCTTTCTGTGTCGTTATTACTTTGGAGGTTATTGCGGAGATTATGAGCAACCAATCAATGACAATCCTACAGAGTGTAAAAGACGGATTAAGGATTATATTGAGCAGGAATACGGCTACAATCTATCTCAAACTTTAGATGAAATCCGCCCTACATACCGTTTCAATGAAACGTGCCAGGATACCGTACCACAGGCCATTATTGCATTTCTAGAAAGTAGAGACTTCGAAGATGCGATAAGAAATGCCATCTCACTTGGTGGCGACAGTGATACACTTGCTGCAATCACTGGCAGCATAGCAGAGGCAGCTTATGGTATTCCTGATTGGATAAAGGAAAAGGCCTACTCTTATTTGGATGAACCCATAAATGATGTACTCAGGCGATGGGATAATGAGGTTGATATAAAATAAAAGCGTTTCAATCTCCAGTACGTCATATTTCTCTTTTCCGTATTTTCATTGTATAATGGTAGTACATTTACTTGCGTACGATGAAATATAAACATTTTTTATGAATATTAAGGAGAAAATCAATGAAAAAAGCAATGTTAATTATCAACCCTACCTCTGGTGGTGAGAAGGCTTTAGATTATAAAGAAAAGCTGGAGAATAAAGCAAAAAAATACTTTGAATATGTTGAAACCAAAATTACTGAAAAAGCGTTGGATGCAACAAATTTTGCTGAAGAAGCGTCGCGTGAACAGTACGATGCAGTAGTTGTTTTTGGTGGAGACGGTACTGTCAATGAAGTTATTTCGGGTATTGCTGAGAGAACCTACGTTCCTAAGTTAGGTATTATTCCTGGTGGGACGGGTAATCTCATTACAAAACTGTTGGAAATCAATCAAGACATAGATGGCGCTATTGATGAACTTGATTTTAACTTAACCAATAAGATTGATATCGGTAAAGCAAATGATAACTATTTTGGTTATATCTTTAGTATCGGCTCTCTTCCAGAGGCGATTCACAATGTTGAAATAGAGGACAAGACAAAATTCGGTATTTTAGCCTATGCTGTAAATACCATGAAGTCTGTCATGACGGATAAAGTCTTTAACATTAAGGTTGAAACAGAAAATGGAAATTATGTTGGTGAAGCGAGTCATGTTTTGGTTCTCTTGACAAATTACTTCGCTGACAAAAAAATCTTTGAAGAAAACAAGGACGGCTATGCCAACATTTTGATTTTAAAAGATGCTTCAATATTCTCTAAATTATCCGTCATTCCAGATTTATTGAAAGGCGATGTTGTCGCAAATGATAATATCGAATATATCAAAGCACGCAATATTAAAATCTCTTCAGATAGTGAATTGGAGTCAGACGTTGACGGCGATAAATCGGATAACCTACCTGTAGAAATCAAGGTCCTAGCTCAGCGAGTAGAAGTATTTTCAAAACCGAAAGAGTAAAAGGTAAAAATTAGTTTATTATTCACAATGAAATTAAGTTCTATATCAACGATTGGAGGAGGAATGAATTCTCTATTTGATGAATTTCGAACAATTTGTTCTCATTTAAACCAAATCGGAATCACACCGACGCTCATGGGGTCCTTGGGTTTTGAATACCGTTCAAATGAAGAATGGAGGCCGTCTGACATTGACATTCATGTGCCTGGTGATCCTAGAGGTTGGGAAGCGCCTGATCATCTCAGAATTTATGAGTGGGACAAGATAATGAAAGTGATGAAACACTTAGGCTATGACTTAATAGATATTCATGAGCATGAATTCAAAAAAGATGGACTGAGTGTTGAATTCGGAAGTATCGATTCTTTACCTGATTTTGCAGGAGTTTCGGAATCGGATATAGAGCTGATTCATCTCGAAAACATCACTTTTCGCGTTCCAAGTTTGGAACAGTTTTTAAGTATTTACAAGGCTTCTTCCCAAGATTCCTATCGAAATGATCACAATAACAATAAGGATTTTAAAAAAATAGAGTGGTTGCAAAGATATTTTTTAATCATCATTTGAAAAGTAGCAAGTTGTAAGACTGGCTGCTTTTTTATTTATAGAACCAAACCACTAGAATCTACGGATAAGCCTTGAAAATAAAATACGAAAGTAGTATACTAGAATCACAATTATGAAAACGTTTGCGTAAAATTGGAATTAAAACTTTAGGAGACAAATTGATGGAATTAAGTGCTATTTACCATAGGACTGAGTCGGAGTATGCCTATCTTTATAAGGATAAGAAGATTCATATTCGGATTCGAACTAAGAAAGGGGATATTGAAAGCATCAACTTGCATTATGGGGATACTTTTATCTTTATGGAGGAGTTTTATCAGGATACAAAAGAAATGTCCAAGATAACTTCTGATGGCTTATTTGATTATTGGCAGGTTGAAGTGTCCGTTGACTTTGCACGTATCCAGTATCTCTTTGAAGTCACGGATACAGAAGGTCAAAGTATTTTGTATGGTGATAAAGGGTGTGTGGACAATTCTCTAGAAAATCTTCATGCTATTGGAAATGGATTTAAGTTGCCCTATCTTCATGAGATTGATGCCTGCAAGGTTCCTGATTGGGTTTCAAATACGGTATGGTATCAGATATTTCCTGAGAGATTTGCCAATGGAAATGCTCGATTAAACCCAGAAGGAACATTAGACTGGGATTCATCTATCACACCTCAGAGTGATGATTTCTTTGGTGGTGATTTACAGGGGATTATTGATCATCTGGATTACTTGCAAGACTTGGGCATTACTGGACTTTATCTTTGTCCGATTTTTGAATCTACGAGCAATCATAAGTACAATACGACAGATTATTTTGAAATTGACCGTCATTTTGGAGATAAGGAGACATTTCGGGAGCTGGTCGAGCAATCGCATCAGCGTGGCATGAAAGTCATGCTGGATGCTGTATTTAACCATATTGGTTCGCAATCGCCTCAATGGCAAGATGTTGTCAAAAATGGTGAACAGTCTGCTTATAAGGATTGGTTCCATATTCAACAATTCCCAGTGACTACTGAAAAGATAGCTAATAAGAGGGAACTACCTTATCACGCTTTTGGTTTCGAGGACTATATGCCTAAGCTAAATACAGCTAATCCAGAGGTCAAGGACTATCTTTTAAAGGTTGCGACTTATTGGATTGAAGAGTTTAATATCGATGCTTGGCGTCTGGATGTGGCTAATGAGATTGACCATCAATTTTGGAAGGATTTTCGTAAGGCAGTTTTAGCTAAAAAGCCTGATCTTTATATCCTAGGAGAAGTCTGGCATACGTCTCAGCCTTGGCTAAATGGCGATGAGTTCCATGCGGTCATGAATTATCCTTTATCTGATAGTATCAAAGAGTATTTCTTACGAGGTTTTAAGAAGACAGACCAGTTCATCGATGAAATCAATGGCCAGTCTATGTACTACAAGCAACAGATTTCAGAGGTTATGTTTAATCTCTTGGATTCGCATGATACAGAGCGAATCCTGTGGACGGCAAATGAGGATGTTCAACTGGTTAAATCAGCCCTAGTCTTTCTCTTTTTACAAAAAGGAACACCCTGCATCTATTACGGAACAGAGTTATCTTTAACCGGAGGTCCAGACCCAGATTGTCGACGTTGTATGCCTTGGGAACGCGTATCAAGTGACAATAATATGCTGAACTTTATGAAGAAGCTAATCAAGATTCGTAAACATGCGTCATCAACCATTCAGCATGGCAAGTATAGCCTAAAAGAAATCAAACCAGATTTAGTAGCTCTGGAATGGAAATACAATGGCCAAATCTTCAAAGCAATCTTTAACCAATCAAAAGATGATTATCTTTTAGAGAAGGAAACCGTAGCATTAGCAAGCAATTGCCAAGAATTGGAAAATCAGCTTGTGATCTCTCCAAATGGATTTGTGATTTTTCATTAAAGAGCGACAGGAAAATTGTAGTATAGAGAAGATTTTACAAGCAGACTATTTGTCGTCTTGCTGCAATTGGTATATAATTTAACTTAAAGAAAATAGGAGGACTGACCGAATGGAATTAAAAGATTTTACAGAAAAAGAACAGGAAATGATTAAGAAGGGGCTTACGACGTCTAAGATTAGTGACAAGGAAACTGCTGAAAAGATTCTTGCGCTAGTACCACAAGACTTGATTAAGCGAATCCCATTTTTCGTCAGAAAACATGCTACGACACGTACGATTAAACGCATTTCAATTGAACACCCTGAACTCTACGCTGCAGCTCAAACAAGTGGTGAAATTCCAGAAAAAGAACGCGAAGAATTACGTCAGATTATCACGACTATCTTTGAACAAAAGATGAATAAGCATAGTATTAAGTAGAGAATGAAAAAATATTTTATTGGCGGTCTGGGAAGCAATATCTATCATAGCAAGGATTTTCTTCAAGAACTAGATTCGCAGGTTTATTTTCTAAGTCCATATGAAAAGCATCTTCGAGATGAAACAGAATTGAAATTATGGTTTAAAAATGAGATTGTAGAAGGAGACTCTATCTGTCTGATAGGTCATTCTCTTGGAGGAGATTTGGCGCGTTATCTTGCATCGGAATTTTATGAAGTGACAAAACTGATTCTTTTGGATGGTGGCTATCTAGATTTAGATAAGATTTTACCTTTAGATGTGGAATTAGAGGAAACAAAAAACTATATTGAATCTCAAGTTGTTTCGGACTTAGATGTTCTTATTTCTAAAGAAAAATCTGAAGCAAAGCATTGGTCAGAAAATATGGAGGAAGCTGTAAGACAGTCCTATCACTGGAATGCAGAGTATAATAGATATGAGTTGGCTATAAATTATGAAAATATAGAAGCGATACTCCGTCTACGAAGAAAAATCCAAGCTTTTAAGAGAGAAGTGGGAGATACCTTGTTTATTAGTCCTCGCTATCCTAATGAAGCTACATGGAGAGAGGACGCCCTAAAAGAATTGCCAGACTATTTTGATACTATTTTTCTAGAAAACGTTAGCCATGAGCTTTATACTGAAGCACCCAAAGAAATCGCTAGTCTAATTAATGAGTGGTTTTCTTATACTCATTGAGCTACTTGTATTACTTAAAATGTTTTAAAATTTAAATCTACAAATCATTATTACTCATATAACAAAAAACGAACAGGCTCTTTTTCTGTCATTCAGAAGAGAACTTGTTCGTTTTTATCTTGCTTTTTTAAAACACGCGATACACATAGGGATTCTCTGGTTTATCGACTTTGGTAAAACTATCGATTTCCAAGGTTGGGAGGTTTTGTTTGAGTTCTTTATGATAGTGATTGACCAGTTTTCCTTTGGCTGTTATCCAGGTATTATTCTCATACTGACGGGTATTTCCCTTGGTCAGCAATCCATAGACACCAGAATCTGCGATACAATGGATAATGCCGAAGCGGAATAGAAATTGGCTATTGGCATGACTGGGGTCGTTATAGACAAATCCTGTGAACTGGACTGTCTTGCCCTCAAACTCATCTGGATAGTCGTAGATAGCCTCCATGACTTCCATATAGTTTTCGTTGGTGATCTGAATACTATCTTGGGACAAGTATTTATCCGCCGCAGTTCGCATCTCCTTTTCATAGGCTGTTTTTGAAAAATAAGAACTGGTATCTGGTTTCAAATATTGGCTTGTCGTCCCTTCACTTGTCTGAATGGCTTGATCCGTGCCTTCTGATAAGGGGAATTGATAGCCTTTGGCAGAAACGGTCTGAGAATCCAAGCTAACAGTTGGAAAAGTTAAACCGACGACAATTGGAATGGCAAGAAGAGCAATACTAGTTCCTTTAGATAATCGGCTATTCAGATGACTGTGGGTTTTGACTTGCTTCATCCAGATATACAGCTGGACGATTGCCAAGATAAAGGAAAGCACCATGGAAATATAGGCCAGATAGGAATAGTGCATGTTGATGTACTGGTTTAATTTGCCGGACAGATGGAGATAAATAGTCAATTCAAAATAGCCAGCTAAAACTAAAAATCGAATCATAGGACGACTCCAATCAAGAGAGAATATACTAAGACAACGAGTGTCACAATCGTAATGAACTGACTGATAAATCGTGCTTTCAAGTAATTTTTCATCATGAGAATATTTTTGATATCCAGCATTGGGCCAATTACGAGAAAGGCCAAAACTGGTGCTAAGCCGAAACTCGAGAGAAGAGAAGATCCGATAAAAGCATCAGCCTCACTACAGAGAGAAAGAAGAAAGGCTAAAATCATCAAGAGCAGGATGGCAAAAAGAGGGGTTGCACTGATAGAGGTCAGAATCCGTGTCGGAACATAGACCTGTATAACAGAGGCAAAGAGACAGCCAAATACCAAATAACGCCCCGTATCAAAAAATTCATCAATGGCCTGCACAAAGACCTGAAAAACTTTTTTTGCAGAGCTCAAGTGAGAAAAATCATGCTCATGACAAGCCAACCGATCTTCTTTTTGAATCGGTTCTTGCCAGAAAAATCCTAGAAAAATCCCAAGTATCACAGCCACAACGATGGAACCCAGAGCTCGCAATAGGGCGATATGGAAGGAGTTGCCAAAGGCAGAATAGGTCGCAAAGAGAACAATAGGATTGATAACAGGTGCTGTCACAAGAAAGGGAACGGCTGTGTAACTGGGAACCTTTTTTTCCAGAAAACGATTGATAATGGGGACGATTCCACATTCACAAGAAGGGAAAAGCATCCCGACAAAGGTCCCAAAAAAGATTCTCCCCCAACGATTTCGAGGGAGAAAATGATAAACCTTTTCAGGTGTGATATAAACCTCAATCAGCCCTGAAACAATACTTCCTATCAGAACGAAGGGTAGGGCTTCAATGATTATAGAGAGAAAAATAGCCCCAGTCTGAAGCACACTAGAAGGGAGTTGTTGGAAAGCAGTCATCTAGTTTTTCTTTTCTGCTTTGGCTTTTTTCTCTTTGTCATCAGGGAAAGTGACTTGTTTCAAATCAGGGAGTTTAGCAAACTCCTCAAACATCTTGTCCAAGTCATCAGTTTTTGTAAATTTTACAGCCATAGGTGCACCTCGATTCTAAATTCTATCTCTATTATACTATTATTTTAAGGAAAAGGGAAAAGTTAAAATTGAGTATCTAACGAATAATAGAGCTTGATATATCCTGATATACACTATGATTGTGATATAATAGTTGTGGAATAACGGAGGAAATGATGGATCATGAAACAATCGGTCAGGTTACCGATGAAGTAAAAGAAATTTTTGATATTGTTCTTGAAGCGAGCGACATAAAGGTCAACAAAGACGGTTTGAGAAGCCATATGATAAAACGCCATCACAATGATGTGATTCATCATATTGAAGACCTGGAACTCATACTAAGGAACCCAGATTTCGTCGGGGTCAATCCACGAGAGAAAGACGCCAGTTTCGAATATGTAAAAAGATTTGATGATAATGTTCTTGTTTCCATCAAGTTACATAAAAGTGGAGATTTCTTTTATGTTCTGACCATGTATCGCTTACAAGATTTCAAGTTACAAAGTCGTATTAAGTCTGGGTAGATTGAGAAAGCTTGACAAAAAAATAGATAGTGCTAGAATAACATTAACGAAAGACATTTGAGGGCAGAAAGGTTCCTGCCGCACCTTGAAGAAGGTATCTGAGATGCTGGGTACACCGACCAGCCAAATGTCCGTTATTTCAAAGGAGGGGCTTAAATGCTCCTTTTTTATTTAAAATTTCAAAATAGATTATCCCCACCGCAGACTCTGTCTTGCGGTTTTTTATTTTTCAAAAACACGCATTTTGGACGATTAGAAATAGAAATCTAAATGCTATTCTTCACCACAACAATTAGGATAAATAATTTTTAACACGAGGGCTCTCCTTTCACCAAATTTGAGTCTGCCGATCCCTTGGCTATCCTTTCCTTTCACAAACGAGTCGCTTATTCAATTATAAGTTTACGTGCTCCTAGTCACAGTCAGTTGTGCTTGATGGAAAGAATGACACCTATAAAAATGCGAGGTAGTGACTATACCACTCACTTATTCACCACCCCGTGATTTGTAGTAGTGATAGGCTTTCTCGCTATTATTATAAAACAAAATAAAGAGCACAACACTTTTTCATTCTGTGTTGTGCCTTGAGTGAAACGAAAGGAATTAATTATAAAAGTTTAAAAAGTCAATGTGTTATTCCAGGTCAGGAACATCTTCCAGAACTGGCTATTATGTCTGATCCATTAAATACTTTTGATGTCATGGAGTGGTAAAAAAAGGTGGCAATGCTCTCTAAGTACAAGTTATTGCACTATAGAATATAAATCTATTCCCCACATATTGTTTTTAAATACTGTAAGAGCTAATTTGAAACGTTTAGCTTATGGTATAATAGATTCATGGATAAAAAATATGAAAAAATCTCCCAGGATTTGGGAGTGACGTTAAAGCAAATTGATACTGTTCTAAGTTTGACAGCTGAAGGGGCGACTATTCCCTTTATTGCGCGTTATCGCAAGGATATGACTGGTAGTTTGGATGAGGTGACAATTAAGGCCATTATCGACTTGGATAAAAGCCTGACAAATCTCAACGACCGTAAGGAAGCTGTCTTAGCTAAGATTCAAGAACAAGGCAAGTTGACCAAGGAATTGGAAGAAGCTATCTTAGCTGCCGAAAAATTAGCAGACGTTGAAGAACTCTATCTTCCTTACAAGGAAAAGCGTCGGACTAAGGCAACCATTGCCCGTGAAGCTGGACTCTTTCCTCTTGCTCGCTTGATTTTGCAGAATGTAACTGACTTAGAGAAGGAAGCTGAAAAGTTCGTCTGTGAAGGATTTGCGACTGGCAAGGAAGCCTTAGCTGGTGCAGTTGATATCTTGGTCGAAGCCTTATCGGAGGATGTCAATTTACGTGCTATGACTTATCAGGAAGTGCTGAGACACTCTAAACTCACTTCTCAAGTCAAGGATGAAAGTCTCGATGAAAAGCAGGTTTTTCAGATTTATTATGATTTTTCAGAGACAGTTGGAAATATGCAGGGTTATCGTACCTTGGCCCTCAATCGTGGGGAGAAGCTAGGTGTCTTGAAGGTCGGTTTTGAACATGCGACGGACCGTATTCTTGCCTTCTTTGCTACTCGTTTCAAGGTGAAAAATGCTTATATTGATGAAGTGGTTCAGCAATCCGTTAAGAAAAAAGTTTTGCCTGCTATCGAGCGCCGTATTCGGACAGAATTAACTGAAAAGGCAGAAGAGGGAGCTATCCAACTCTTTTCTGACAACCTACGCAATCTCCTCTTGGTTGCTCCACTGAAAGGGCGCGTGGTTCTAGGATTTGACCCTGCCTTTCGTACAGGTTCCAAGCTAGCTGTCGTGGATGCAACAGGAAAAATGCTGACAACTCAGGTCATTTATCCTGTCAAACCAGCCTCTGCTCGTCAAATCGAAGAAGCCAAGAAAAATCTGGCAGACTTGATTGGTCAATACGGTGTAGAAATTATTGCTATCGGAAATGGAACGGCCAGTCGTGAAAGTGAAGCCTTTGTGGCGGAAGTTCTGAAAGATTTCCCTGAAGTCAGCTATGTTATCGTAAATGAAAGTGGTGCTTCTGTCTATTCTGCCAGCGAACTAGCTCGTCAGGAGTTTCCAGACTTGACTGTTGAAAAACGCTCAGCTATTTCTATCGCCCGTCGTTTACAAGATCCCCTTGCCGAATTGGTCAAAATTGATCCTAAGTCAATCGGCGTTGGTCAGTACCAGCACGATGTCAGCCAGAAGAAGTTGTCTGAAAGTCTGGATTTTGTCGTGGATACGGTTGTTAACCAAGTCGGTGTCAACATCAATACAGCCAGCCCAGCTCTTCTTTCACACGTAGCTGGACTCAATAAAACCATCTCTGAAAATATCGTCAAATACCGTGAGGAAGAAGGAAAAATCACTTCACGCGCCCAAATCAAGAAAGTTCCTCGTCTGGGAGCCAAAGCATTTGAACAGGCTGCTGGTTTCCTTCGTATTCCTGAAAGTAGCAATATCCTCGATAATACTGGAGTTCACCCAGAAAATTACGCTGCCGTTAAGGAACTCTTCAAACGCTTAGATATTAAAGACCTAAACGAAGAAGCACAAAATAAGCTTAAGTCTCTTTCTGTCAAGGAAATGGCGCAAGAGCTAGACCTTGGTCCTGAAACCCTTAAAGATATCATTGCTGACCTTCTCAAACCAGGTCGAGATTTCCGTGACTCCTTTGATGCACCTGTGCTTCGCCAAGATGTCCTAGATATCAAAGACTTAGTGGTTGGTCAGAAGCTAGAGGGTGTGGTGCGTAATGTCGTTGACTTCGGTGCCTTCGTTGATATCGGGATTCACGAGGACGGCTTGATTCATATTTCCCATATGAGTCGCAAATTTATCAGACATCCTAGCCAAGTGGTGGCAGTTGGAGATTTGGTGACCGTTTGGGTCAAGAAAATTGATACTGAACGTGAAAAAGTCAATCTGTCGCTCCTAGCTCCAAATGAAACTGACTGATTACGTTAAGCAGGTTTCGCTAGAAGACTTCGGTAGACCTTTTATCCATCATGTTCAGTGGAATAGGCGTCTACGTTCGACAGGTGGGCGATTTTTCCCCAAAGATGGGCATTTGGATTTTAATCCCAAGGTTTATCAGGAACTAGGTCTGGATGTTTTTAGGAAAATTGTCCGACATGAACTCTGTCATTATCACCTCTATTTTCAAGGGAAGGGCTATCAACACAAGGATCGGGATTTTAAGGAACTGTTGAAAGCAGTGGATGGATTACGCTTTGTGCCAACCTTGCCAAATAGCCACTCTAAACCACTCAAACTTTATCGTTGTCAATCCTGCCAGCAAAGTTATCATCGCAAGCGAAGGATTGATACTAAACGCTATCGCTGTGGACTTTGTCGAGGTAAATTGCTACTAATAAATCAGCCTGAGGACTGATGAAAGCCAAGCCTACCCGTGTTATACTATGTCTAACCTAGCAGAAAGAGGAAATATCATGAACAGTAAATTTTATAAAATGAGACGAAATCGCATGATTTCAGGAGTTCTGGCAGGTCTGTCAGACAAGTGGAACTTTGATGTTACTCTTGTTCGTTTCTTGTTTGCCATTTTTACAGTCGCAAACTTTGGACTTGGCGTGATTATCTATATCATCCTAGCTTCTATCATGCCAACCAAGGAAGAAATCGAAGCAGAAATGTACGGAACAGGCCCACGTAAACGCAAAGAAGCTCAAGCCATTGACGATAATGAAGGCTGGTTTTGGTGAGGTTTTACAGAAGATTTGGAATAAGCAAAAAGCTTTAAATCAAGGCTCTTTGTCAACTGTAGTGGGTTGAAGAAAAGCTAATATCTAGAAAGGACAAATTTCGTCCTTTCTTTTTTGATATTCAGAGCGATAAAAATC